>NZ_JBPYDA010000001.1:0-454200 GCF_051847375.1 Psychrobacter sp. 2Y5 | reverse complement strand
AGCGAGCTTTATCCCAACTGGTGCCACTTCTGTAGTAGGAACATCCACGGGTAGCAATGTCGTCAGTGTCGGCAGCGTTGGTAATGAGCGGCGCTTAACCAATGTAGCAGCGGGCGGCGCGGATACGGATGCGGTCAATGTGTCGCAGCTCAGCGCAGTCGATAAGCAAGTCGCGACAAACACCGGTAGTATCAATAAAGGCATCAACTTCAACGTCAACAACAAACTTAAAAAGACCTTCGCTTTAGGCGAAGAGATTAAGTTTAATACTGACGCTAACCTAACCACCACCGCGCTTGGATCAAATGATGGCATTACCCTAGGACTTGCCAACACTATTAACGTAGGTGCACCAACGGATAACCCTATCACTATCAACGGTAGTGTAGGCACTGTCAGTGGTCTAACCAATCAAAGCTTTGATCCAAGTAACTTCATCTCAGGCCAAGCGGCGACAGAAGACCAGCTAAAATCAGTCAGTGATGTCGCCAATGCAGGTTGGGGTATCACGGTTGGACAAAACGGCGGCACCACCTTTAATGGTGGTACTACCAACATCGGGCCGGGAGATCGAGTAGCGATTGACTCAGGCAAAAACATCAACTTCCTTGTAGATAGCACAGAAGGTGTCCCCACCTTAACCGTCTCCACCAAAGACGAAGTTGAATTCACCCAAGTCACTATTGGCGATACCTCAGGAGACAACACCGTTCTCACCAGCGGCGCTAACGGTCTTGACGTCGGCGGCGACAAGCTCACAAGCGTAGGCGTTGGAGCTGTTGAAGCAGGCTCAACCGATGCCATTAATGGCAGCCAGCTGTTTGACACCAACCAAAACGTTATCGGTAACACTACTGCATTAGGCGGCAGCTATGATGCGGACACCGACATTTATACCCCACCAAGCTATGTGTTAGATGATGGCACTAATAGTGGAACGAATGCTCCTGCTTTCAATAACGTAGGCTCGGCATTAGGCAACCTTGATGGTCGTACTATTAGCAACACTGCCAATATCGCCAAAGGCATCAACTTCAACGTCAACAACAAACTTAAAAAGACCTTCGCTTTAGGCGAAGAGATTAAGTTTAATACTGACGCTAACCTAACCACCACCGCGCTTGGATCGGCTGATGGTATCACTCTTAAATTAGCTGACACCATTAATGTAGGGGGTACTAAGGCTAGTGCTGTCAAAATTAATGGCAACACCGGCACAGTGTCTAACCTCTCTAACACCACTTTCGATGCTGGCGCTACTTATACTGGCGGCGTCGCAGCAACCCAAGAGCAGTTAAGTCAGCTTAGCGGCAGTGTCACTACCCTAGGTTTCGGTATCAAAGCTGCTGATGGCAAAACGGTACAAAAAAACCTAGGCGAAGCAGTAGAGGTGATCGGCTCTAACGCTAACATCACCACTCAAGAAAACGAAGGTAAGGTTGAAGTAGTACTGAGCGATACTCTCGATCTAGGGAGTAAAGGTAGCGTGACTACTGGCAATACTTTGCTTAATGATAGTGGTGTTACGCTCAAGGGTGGTAGCAATCAAGTCGTTAGACTGACCAATAACGGTCTAGATAACGGTAATAATAAGATTAGCAATGTTGCAGCTGGTGATATCGCCGCAGGTAGTACAGAGGTTGTCAATGGTAGTCAGCTGTATAATGCGGCCAATGCACTAACTAACGTTATGGGCGGCAGTACGGTCAATAACGGCGGCATCATCACTACCTCCAACATAGGAGATACTGGCAAAGACAATATCCACGATGCTATCAAGTCAGTGAATACCGCTGCTGTCCAAGCAAAAACTACAGTAGAGCAGGGTAAGAATATTACCGTGACTCAAGACAAAAACCAAGACGGCTCTACTAAGTACATTGTCGCCACAGCCGATAACCTCGATGTGACTAGCGTTAAAGCAGGTAACACTTCGCTTAGCACTAACGGTGTCACCGTTGATGATGGCAAAGGCAATAGCACCACGCTTACTACCGCAGGCAGTACGGTGACTAATGCCGAGGGTAGTACCTCTTATGGCGCTAATGGTCTAAGCGCCAGTGATAACAAGGGTAATAGCACGGTAATTAACCAAGACGGCTTGAGCTTTACAGGCAACGATGGGTCAACAGGGCCTAGCGTTACAGCGAGTGGTATCGATGCTGGCAGCACTCAGATCACCAACGTAGCAAGTGGCGGTATAGTCGGCACCAACGCGGCAAATATCAACGATGTACGAACCGCCGTCGCTAGTGCCAAACCAGTGTTTGTTAATGGCACTAATATAGCACCAGTAGTAAAAACCTTAAGTGCTGATGGCCAAGATACTTATGTCATTCATGCTGATGGAGCTAGTGCCTCAGCTGGCTCTACTGCTATGACGGTTACCGCAGGTCTCAAAGACGACAATAACATTACCAACTATGCGGTTGATCTTAGCGACATTACCAAAGCAAGCTTAGTCAGAGCCGATAGTGCTATGCAGTCCCTTGTCACTCAAATCGATGGTAAGAACGTCAAGACCGTCAATCAAAGTAGCAATACCGCCAACTTTGTGACTGGAGACAATATCGTGTTAAGTGATGATAATGGCAGTATTAAAGTCGCCACTTCTCAAAACCTAAAGGTCACTAGCGTCACGGCGAACACCCTCACCGCAGGCAACACGACAGTGAATAATAATGGCTTGTCCATTGTCAACGGGCCTAGTATTACTGCCGATCAGGGTATTAATGCTGGTGGTCAAACGGTCACTGGTGTTGCAGATGGTATAGCGCCTAAAGATGCGGTCAACGTCGGTCAGCTCAGAGCCGTTGAGAGTAACTTTGGCAGTGCGTTCAATGAGCTGGGCTATAGAATCGATGATGTCGAAAAAGAATCTAGAGCCGGTATTGCTGCGACTTTAGCACTAGAGTCAGCGCCTTACGTGCCGGGTAAGTTCACTTATGCGGTAGGAGCAGGCTTCCATAGAGGCGAAAACGCAGTCGGTGCTTCGCTACGTCATACTGCGGTTAGTGGTAGATGGAGCTTGACCGGTGGTGTCGCAGCAGACTCCGAGGGCGGTGCAAGTGTCCGCGTTGGTGTCAGTGGCGTTATTAACTAAGTGTTAATTGATTCATTAACTAAGGAATCAACTCTAGCAGAAGAATAAAAGTAATAGAGGCGATCTACGAGATAGATCGCCTCTATCGTTTTGTAGAAAACCTGAGTAATAAGCTTCAACTACCTTATTAACTGCTTCATTATTAGATGCACGTTCAAACACCTTCGTTTCAGTGAAAGTCTCTTGTACTTTCCTCCATTGCTTCTTCCATATGGCTTTGCTTTAGGCTACAACAATCTAAAATGCATTCTTTATCTAATCGACAAGATATTTATGAGTCGCTAGTCGAGCATTTTTCATGGTTTAGCCAACCACTATTTAGTTATTTTATCGAGCGATAGTTGATTAGAAGTAAAACGTATTTAGCCGTTTTGGATAATTAATTCGGCTACTAGAACGCCTCTCAAAGGTTATAAAAAGCCAATAATTATTGAGTTTTTCTCTAAGCGGTAGTCATCTAACGATGACTGGTTAGTTATAGGGATGCTAATAGTTGACTTAGTTACTATAATAGCAGGCACTAAAGCTACCATGTAAATTGCCTAATAGGTAAGGCAAGATAGTTTAGGAAAATTAACCAAAGTCTAGACTTATTATTAACGAACAATGAGCAGCTCACAATAGTAATTTTAGACAAAATACGGCGCAAAAAATCACTTTATTATAAATATAAAGCATATGTGCTTCATAAATCGTAAGTAATTAGGAAAATAAAATGTCAAATATCGATCAATCTTTAAAAGAATTAATGGAAGTAGACGGCGCTATGGGTACCTGTATTGTCGACTACATGTCAGGCATGGTACTAGGTATGGCTGGTGGCGGTGTTGATTTAGAGCTAGCAGCTGCAGGTAACTCGCAAGTGGTCAAAGCCAAAATGGCAACGATGAAATCCCTAGATATTCAAGGTGAGATTGACGATATCTTAATCACTCTAAGCTCGCAGATTCATATCATTCGTCCAGCGGCGCAGCACGAAGGTCTATTTTTGTACTTAGTGCTTGATAAAGCCAAATCAAACCTAGCTCTGGCTCGTCGTAAAGTACAAGGCATCGAAGCTAAGCTGGAAGTATAAATAAGCGATAGCCAATCCGATGTAAACAGGTTACAGCGCTACTAGGATGCTTTTTTAATATTGTTGTGCAGCCTCGCACCAGCAGTACGCCAGAAAAGTTTATCCTTGTAGCGTTTTTGATGGATGACCGTTATATCATGAATGGGCTATAGAATCACGCTTCTCGTTATTGAGTCATTGCTTGTTGCTTATACTTCAAAAAACGATGACTCAATACTTACCCTTTAACTATCAGTAGCTAGCGACATAACTGACCGAGCTACTTTATATGCCTTATTTAAGTGAGGGCAACATGAAATGTATTGCGTATGTCAGTAGAACGACTGCTAACGAGCGCGGTATCACTCTACCTGCGGGTTTGTCAAACATCGTGCAGATGTCTCGCAAACGCAATCCGGCCGCGCAAATCACTGGTATTTTATCTTATCGCCACGGCCAATACGTGCAAGTGTTAGAAGGGCCTGCTATTGAGATAGATAATCTAATGGCAAAAGTGGCGGCTGACCCTCGGCATAGAGATCTGTGGGTGTTTGTCAGCGAACAAGTGACGAATCGTAGCTTTGATAGTTGGGGAGTCAGTGTCTTTGATTTTATCGATCAAGGCCCTATTTTTAAGACATTTATCGAACATCATCAACAGACGCTGAGTACTTTTACAGATGAGCAAAAAAGACGTCTGCAAGATTTTATCACTTTAGATAAAACCAATACTGTAGCGACTCACCATTACGACGGCAAGCACCTCAGACTACTGGCATGGCCGGATCTCAACCGTACCGATCAGCCTCAGCTTATCATGAGTTTGTGCGTCAAATTGACCAAAAGCCCTTATCCCTTCGACAGCTTAGTCACAAGTGGGGAGTTTGGGACTTATCAGCAGATCACTGACATTATCAAAGATTTTGAGTCAACGGGAATACTAACGGTGAGCGAGCCTGCGATTAATACTGCGCCGAAGCCTGCAAAGCGGCAAGAGACACCAACCAAAAAACCGAGCAGGTTTTATGGTGCGATTAAAAGATTTTTAGGAATGGGATAAAAAGTGGACTATCAGAAACTAGCGATAATTGGGGAAGTAGGTGCTGGCAAAACTCGGTTGGTCAAGACTTTAAGCGAGATAAGTCCTCTTGAAACCGAAGCAAAGTCCAGTATTGATATAGGTAAAGAATATACGACCGTCGGTATCGACTATGGACGTATCACCTTAGCCGATGATATGGCATTAGGTATTTATGGCGTACCAGGGCAAGAGCGTTATTCTTTTTTATGGGAATTTGTCAATCGCTCTTTATGGGGTCTGCTTATTTTGATTAAGTACGGCGACATCCCTGATTATAATAATTTGGACAAGCTGCTTACTTTTTTTGCGCCAGAGAAAAACCAGACCACTTGTATTGTAGGGGTCACCCACTGTGAGGACGCTGACGCTATAAGCTTAGCGGCACTAGGACAAGAGGTTAGAGCCGTACTCATGCATCATAATGTAGTCGCGCCAATCATCAATACCGACCCTAGAAGCCGAGAGTCAGCTATTGGTCTATTGCAGCTATTTAATACTCTTAATAATGAACAGTAATATTAGATACGATTATGGTAAATGAAAACTCCCAAGCAAAAGTGGCACTCTCACGTTGTATCAAAGATCTTTGTGAGACTAATAGAGAGATTGCGCTCGTGACTTTGTGTACCACTGATGGCTTTCCTATTAGTTGCTTTTCTGTCAACGAGCTGAGCAATCAAGCAGATAAGTTTGCAGCGATGAGTAGTACGCTTTCGGCGCTCAGCGATTCGTCTGCTAGTCAGATGCAGCAAGGTCAGTGTGAGATTACCATTGTAGAGGCCACATCGGGCAACATGCTCTTTGTCAAAACGGACTATCTGAGTCAGCCGTGCGTGCTGACTGTGGTTGCTCAAAGCAAGATGACGTTAGCTGAAGCAAGATATAAGACCAAAAGGCTCGCTAGTGAGATATCGACTATAAGTGAATAAGGTTATTTGAGAGATATCGTCAAATAATACGGCCAATAAAAAGCGCTGACTGGATATGATAATCAGTCAGCGCTTTTTATTGGCTGGCATAAGTTAAGTGCTGTAAGTTAGGTGCTATACTCGGTAAATAGAAATATTATAAGAATCATAACAAACCCTAATCTAAAGGGTAAATATAAGGGCGTCATATTCTGGTATTAGGCGGCTTATATAAGGTGTATTATAAATCAAGGTATAAAATCAATATCGAAATAGAGGAAGAGCCATTATGGAAAGATTTCAAGATATTAGTATGTTGTTAGGTCGGGTGTTCTTATCGCTAATTTTTATCGTGTCGGGATTTAATAAGATCACTGACTATGCTGGAACCCAAGGTTACATGGAGTCTATGGGAGTACCAGCCTTGATGCTACCGTTGGTCATTATACTTGAGCTGCTCGGCGGCATTGCTATTCTTATTGGCTTTAAGACTCGAATTGTCGCTATCTTATTTATAGGGTTCAATGTGATATCCGCGCTCTTATTTCACAGCGATTTTGGCGATCAGACACAGATGACGATGTTTATGAAAAATATCGCTATTGCTGGTGGTTTTTTATTATTATTTGCGCACGGAGCAGGCTCTTACTCGGTCGATAATCATAAATACTACTAGTATAGATAGCTAGTTATAGACAGCAAATAGCATAGACCGAAAAACAGGTAAGTGCTAGCAGCGGTGTCTTTATAAAATTATCTATTGTTCTTATTATAAGAATAGTTATTTGTTGTTAGTGCTGTTTATCTGCCTATGGTTAACAATTATAATAGACCCATAGCTTAAACAAGCCACATAAATATAAGGATAATTTATGAAAACCATCTATCATGCAGCAGACTCTCGTGGTAATGCCGATCACGGCTGGCTCAAAAGCCGTCACACCTTTAGTTTCGCTAACTATCACAATCCTGAGCGTATGGGCTTTGGTGCTCTTCGCGTCATCAACGACGACCAAGTGATCGCCGGTCAAGGCTTTGGTAAGCACTCGCATCGCGATATGGAAATTATTAGTATCCCGCTAGCGGGTAAGCTTGGACATGGTGATGATATCGGTAATAACGGTATCATCGAGACTGGAGAGATCCAAGTGATGTCAGCGGGTACCGGTATCACGCACAGTGAAATGAATGCTGATAATAATGAGCCTGTGAAGTTTTTACAAATTTGGGTCATGCCGAACAAGGGCGGCGTTGAGCCACGCTATCAGCAGCTACGTATAGACGAAGAGCCAAAGCACAACGAATTTAATCAAGTGCTGTCACCTAATGCAGATGATGCTGGCGTGTGGATTCATCAAAACGCTTGGTTTCATATGGGCCGCTTCGATAAAGGCGTCACCGAAACTTATGAGCTAAAAGATACCAATAACGGGGTCTATGTGTTAGTACTAGAAGGTCAAGTGACCATTAACGGTAACACATTAGATACTCGTGATGGGCTCGGTATTTGGGATACTAAGAGCTTTACGATGGATGCCAATGAAGACGCTCGCGTACTGCTTATGGAAGTGCCCATGTAATAGTGCCCCGTGTAGTAATGCTCCATGTTGTGGTGCCTCGTGGGGCAGCGTACTTATGCGGCAGCTTAGATTATAACTTCACAACTGATGTCATTAAAATAGCTATATGCTATATCACGTCTATAGCTATTTTATCTTAATAATCGACAACGAATAATAAGAGGTGGATGATGAGTATTCAAACCCTAGAACCAAGACTAGCAGACGTTGGCGGTATTCCTATCGCCCGTTTATTACCTAATACGGGCAAAAAACCTATCGGTGCTTGGTGCTTTTTGGACCATGCTGGCCCCGCCGAATTCGGTCCTGATGAGAGCGGCATGCAAGTCGGTCGTCATCCCCATACCAATCTGCAAACCTTCAGCTGGATGCTCAATGGTGAGGTGCTGCACAAAGACAGCTTAGGTAATGAGCAAGTCATCACCAAAAACCAAGTCAACGTCATGACTGCAGGCACAGGTCTGAATCAAGGTATTAGCCATACCGAACAAAGCGTATTTCCCGATACGGGCGGCTCACCGGATGCAGCGCGCGCGTTGAGCATGGTACAGCTATGGATCGCTCTGCCTACCGATCAAAAGATCGAGCGCGGTTTTCATCATTATCCTGAGCTGCCAACTTGGACAGAGGGTAATGTCGAGATGATCCTGACGACTGGTAGCTATACTACAGCGGCAGGCGATCGTCATCAGGCGCCTACTATTCAGTACTCAAAAATGGTCGGTATTGATGTCTATTGGCTTGAGGACGGTGAAGTGACGCTAACGTTAGAGCCCGGTTTTGAGTACGGTATCTTAGTCTCAGAAGGTGAGATTGAGTCTGAAGGCAACGTTTGTAAACAAGATCAATTATTTCGCTTCCACGATAGCGATGTCGCGAATAACAGCAGCATCAAATTAGTCGCCAAAAAAGGCACTCGCGTGATGTTCATCGGTGGTGAGCCGCTCAATAATCAAGTGCTGCTCTGGTGGAACTTTGTCGCGGACAATAAAGAAGAGATTGAGCAATCTATTATTGACTGGAACAACGGCCATGAGCGCTTTGGTAACGTTGACTCAGATATGAAACGTCTGCCTGCCCCTGAATTACCAGAAGGTTTTAAGGGCTAAAGAAAAGCTAGAAAATACAATTTGTTAAATTAACTTCTAAATTGTAAGGTATTGGTTAGTTCAATTACAAAAAGAGAATATGGCTTGAGTCCAAACTTCTTTACAATACCTTCATTACATTAAGTTCCATATTTTATTTTTAATCAAATTCTTATTGGAGAAAATATATGTCAGATTTACAAACGCTAAAAAAACTAGTTGAAAAACGCCGTTCTATCTATGCTTTAGGTAGCGAGTTACCCGTCTCCAACGATGAGATCGTCAAACTCGTTGAACATGCAGTACTACATGTGCCCTCTGCATTTAATTCTCAATCAACACGCGTCGTGGTGTTATTTGGTGATGATCACAAAAAGCTGTGGGATATCACTGAAGACAAGCTACGTACTATCGTCAATGATGATGAGCAATTTGCTTCGACAAAGCAAAAGCTAGATGGTTTTAGAGCAGGTGCAGGCACAGTGATGTTCTTTGAAGATCATAGTGTTGTCCGTGATATGCAAGCGGCAGCTCCTTTATACGCTGATAAGTTCCCTATTTGGGCTCATCAAACTAGTGCAATGCACCAGTATGAAATCTGGACGGCGCTAGCTAGCCTAGATATTGGTGCCAACTTACAACATTACAATCCCGTTATCGATAAGGAAGTGGGTAGCACTTGGAACCTAAATGATGACTGGGAGTTGAACGCGCAGCTTGTGTTCGGTAGCATTGAGCAGCCAGCAGGCGACAAAGAGTTTAAGCCCTTAGATGAGCGTATGAAAGTATTTGGTGCGTAATTTTAGAATGGTTTAATAGTTAAAAATTACCAATATCTAAACCTCGCTACTGTTGCTTACAGTAGCGGGGTTTTTCATGTAGGGCTATTTTATTTGTCACAATAAATTCTTGTAGATAAGTTAGCTTAATAACGGCTTCTCTAAATCTTGATATAAACCTCTACTATTTTATCTATATTATAACTTAACCATTAACATGATTTTTTTTCATCTTATATTAAAATAGTATCGTTTTTATTCATGTCGTACTTTAGGTATGATTCATCCCATACACAAATTAGCTTTTATCTGATGCTTTGGCAGACTGCCCATCAGGGTAGCAAAGGGGACAATCATGACACAGCCATTTACCTATTCTATATCCAGCATTCGCTTCGACGAAGACTATCAGCCAGCAGATAGCACGCGGCTGACGACGAACTTTGCCAATTTAGCACGCGGTGAGAATCGTCAAGAGAATCTGCGCAAGACCTTAACTATGATAAACAATCGCTTTAATGATCTAGCGCATTGGGATAACCCAACCGCCGATCGTTACACGGTAGAGGTCGATATCATCTCCGCTGATTTGGATGTTGAGGGCAATGGCGACACTTTCCCCGTTATTGAAACCTTAAAAACCACTATTGTCGATCATAAGACTAATGAGCGTATCGATGGGATGATCGGTAATAGCTTTTCCTCTTATGTGCGCGATTATGATTTTAGTATTGTGTTACCAGAGCATTTTGATAGTCACCCAACATTGCCGCCGCCAGCAGAGTTTGGCGTGCTGCATGGCAAGCTATTTCAGCATTTACTGCGCTCAGAGGTGTACCTCGAGCAGTTTGATAAGCAGCCGGTGATTTGCCTAAGTGTCTCAAGCACCAAGACCTATCAGCGCACAGGCAATCAGCATCCGGTATTAGGTGTGGAATACAAGCAGGACGAGTATTCGCTCACCGATGACTATTTTCATAAGATGGGTCTGACCGTGCGCTACTTTATGCCAGCGGGCAGCGTTGCGCCATTGGCGTTTTATTTCGCCGGCGATTTGCTCAGCGACTACAGTGATCTTGAGCTGATAAGCGCCATTAGCACGATGGAGACCTTTCAGAAGATCTATCGCCCGGAGATTTATAATGCCAACTCGACAGCAGCTCAGGTATATCAGCCAAGCTTAAAGTACCAAGATTACTCGCTAACGCAGATTGTCTATGATCGCGAGGAGCGCAGTCAAATGGCGGTGAAGCAAGGCAAGTTCACCGAAGATGACTTTATCAAACCGTATCAAACTATCCTTGATGAGTGGGCAGCAAGCTTTGTGCTAGACAATGATAGCGTGAAAAAACGCGCGGCTTAATGATTTAAATAACAAAAAATAGAGACAGTGAATATTATGACATTATTATTACCCACCTCAACCGCAGGCAGCTTGCCAAAACCCTCTTGGCTGGCCGAACCTGAGAAGATTTGGTCGCCTTGGGCGCTAGAAGGCGAGCAATTAGTCGAGGCCAAACAGGATGCACTACGTCTGACGTTGCAGGAGCAAAGACACGCTGGCATCGATATCGTTAGTGATGGCGAGCAGACCCGTCAGCATTTTGTGACGACCTTTATTGAGCATCTCGATGGCGTGGATTTTGCGCAGCGCGAAACGGTCAAAATTCGTGACCGCTATGAGGCGAGTGTGCCGACAGTGGTGGATGCGGTGAGTCGGCCCAGAGCCGTTTTCGTTGATGATGCCAAGT
This sequence comes from Psychrobacter sp. 2Y5, assembly GCF_051847375.1. Taxonomy (NCBI): domain Bacteria; kingdom Pseudomonadati; phylum Pseudomonadota; class Gammaproteobacteria; order Moraxellales; family Moraxellaceae; genus Psychrobacter; species Psychrobacter sp. 2Y5. The sequence continues at coordinate 442,856 of NZ_JBPYDA010000001.1, read as the reverse complement.
TTTTGCGGGCACAAACTGATAAGCCAATCAAATGGGCGCTACCTGGTCCCATGACCATGATCGATACGCTGTATGATAGCCATTATAAAAGCCGTGAAAAGCTCGCATGGGAGTTTGCCAAAATCCTTAACGCCGAGGCGCGCGAATTAGAAGCGGCGGGCGTGGATATTATCCAGTTCGATGAGCCGGCGTTTAACGTGTTCTTTGATGATGTTAATGACTGGGGTATCGCCACATTAGAGCGCGCTATCGAAGGCTTAAAGTGCGAGACGGCGGTGCATATCTGCTACGGCTATGGTATCAAAGCCAATAATGACTGGAAGAAGACACTGGGTTCAGAGTGGCGTCAATACGAGCAAGCCTTTCCAAAGCTGCAACACTCTAATATCGATATCGTCTCGCTTGAGTGTCAAAACTCGCACGTGCCGATGGAGCTGATTGAGCTTATTCGTGGTAAAAAAGTGATGGTCGGTGCTATCGATGTTGCCACCAACGAGATTGAAACTCCGGAACAAGTCGCGGATACCTTACGTAAAGCGCTACAATTCGTCGATGCTGATAAGCTCTATCCGTCGACCAACTGCGGCATGGCGCCATTGTCTCGTGAGGTGGCGCGCGGCAAGCTAGCAGCGCTGAGCGCAGGCGCGGCAATCGTGCGGCAAGAGCTGAGCGTTTAGCAAAACTTAACAATTACGAGCTTGTTTAAGCGTGCGCGTGGCCTCAGTTATAAGCATACTAATACAAATATGCTTATCAACTTAAAATTTGGAATTGCAGCAATGATGAAAGATAGGATTGAAGCCACTGATTTTAGAGATGCCATGGCGTTATTACCCACGGCGGTCAATGTGATTACCACAAACGGCCGATCTGGAACTCATGGGTTTACCGCTTCTGCGGTATGTAGCGTCACCGATAGTCCGCCGACACTGCTGGTCTGTATGAATCAGGCGGCGCGCTCACACGGGCATTTTATAGATAATAAAGTCTTGAGCGTCAATGTACTCAGCGCCCAGCATGAACACATATCCAACGCCTTTGCTTCCAAATTGTGTTCAGATCAGAGATTCGAGCAGGGGTCTTGGACTAAGCTTGCGACAGGCGCGCCTATTTTAGAAGATGCGCTGGTCAGCTTTGATTGTGAGATTGAGCACATTCAAGAAGTAGGGACGCATAGTGTGCTTATATGCCGAGTGGTCGCCATTAAACCTCCAGAATCGCAAAGTGGGCAAGATGAGAGTTTGGTATATTTTAACCGCGCTTATCATTACGTCGGTCAAGTAGAACCCGTCTAAAGGATGAAGGTCTCCCAAACTCTTATTGTCTCTTAGCTTATAGCTGCGCACGAAATATTTTTGAAATAGCATTTGCGTATACGATGACTCTGACTGGCCCCTAATAATTACTCCATTAATCACTATTCAACTAAGAAGATGCTATCCCGTGGAACTACTCATTTTTTTAATTATAGGCGCGCTAGCAGGATTCGCAGCCGGACTGTTTGGCGTGGGCGGTGGCACCATTATCGTACCGCTGTTATTTATCGTCTTTACCCAAATGGGCTATAGCCCTGACAACATCATGCATCTCGCGCTAGGTACATCGCTGGCGACTATCATCGTCACCTCGATCAGCTCCTTAATGGCACACAATAAAAAGGGCGGCGTCATGTGGCCGGTCTTTAAAAACCTAGCACCCGGTTTAGCCTTGGGTTGTTTTTTTGGCGCTGGGATAGCAGGGCAGATATCTGGGCTATATCTTCAGCTTATCGTTGGGGTGTTTTTGCTGTGGGTCGCCTATAAGATGTTTTTCGGTGTCAAAAAGAAAGTCGCTAGTCAGACTGATAATATTGGTGGGCTTGAATATGCTCAGACTGAGTTACCGTCAAAACCTAAGCAACTCGCGGCAGGCGGCGTTATCGGTATCGCGTCTGCCATCTTTGGTATTGGTGGTGGCAGCTTAACCGTGCCTTATCTCACTCGCTATAATGTCGTCATGCAAAAAGCGGTGGGCACCTCAGCAGCGTGTGGCCTGCCGATTGCCATAGCTGGCGCGTTAGGGTTTATGTTCTTTGGGATGCAGCAGCAAGTTGATGTGCCTAATACTGTTGGCTTTGTGCATATTTATGCGTTCTTGGGTATTGCGAGCATGAGCTTTTTTACCGCGAAGCTTGGCGCAAAGGTCGCGCATATCTTATCGCCAGAGATTTTGAAAAAGTGTTTTTCGGTATTATTATTTGTAGTGGGGATTTATTTTCTTTATAAGGGTTTGGTTTAGGGGTGGCTTAGGCGTCATTGATGAAGCTCATTGCCTTAAGGTCTCGTAAAACGGGTTCCAGTAAGCGTTCTATTTTGAATGGTCTATTGATTGATTAAGGCCCTTAATTAGGTGGTTCTGTTGAGTTATAGCCTATGTATTGCGCGGTGCAAACATAATAATAGCCATGCCTAAAAGTGCCACTGATGTACCTAATAGGTCCCATGTCGTTGGTCGAATATCATCGACAGCCCATAACCATAGAATTGCCATCGTTACATATACGCCACCGTAGGCGGCATAAACTCTGCCAACGGCGGTTGGATGTAAAGTCAGCAGCCAAACGAAGGCGGCCAAACTAAGCGCGCTTGGGACAAGCAGCCATATTGACTTACCCTCTCTCAGCCATAAGTATGGCAAATAGCAACCTACAATCTCTGCTAATGCAGTAATGACAAAAAGCCCAACGGTTTTTAATTCAGACAAAAAACTTACCCCTTTAGTCATTCATAATGTAGCGCTAGAGTTTATCATCTCAATGTAAAAAACATCCTCAAAAAATACACTGCTATGTACACTGAGCTGCTATAAATAATATAGGCTATTGTTATCAGTAGCCTGTATCCTAATTTTCAATTCCTTACTAGGGACTTGAATCTTCAGCACTCTCAACCCAAGAAAACTCCTCCAAAACCTTCATCCATTGCTCATCCAATCCTGCTTTTAAGAGTAACGGCTCACCAGTAACCGGATGGCTAAGCGCTAACGTCTGCGCATGCAGTAGCATACGCGCGCAACCATATTGACTCCGAAAAAATCGATTATGCCGTCCGTCGCCATGGCTAGTATCGCCCACAATATGATGAAAGATATGCCTCATATGCCGACGCAGCTGATGCTTGCGTCCGGTCTCAGGTATTAAGCGCACGAGGCTATAGCGCGTTGTATCATGCTTTTTTGATACCGCAAAGGGTAGCTCAATTTGTGCCAAAGATTGCCAATGGGTCACCGCCTCTTGCGCGGGTTTGTCCAAGTCCGCAAACTTATCGGCAATAGCGTCAGGCTTAAAGCTTAACGCATAATCAACCACTCCTTTCTCGGGCATAAACCCGCGCACTACGGCTAAATATTGCTTAGTAACCTTGTGCTTAGTAAAAGCCTCGCCAAGGCTGCGTGCAACGTTTGGGCTTTTGGCAAAGAGCAACACGCCTGATGTTGGTTTGTCTAACCTATGCACGGGAAACACGTGGCAACCTACCGCATCACGAGTGAGCTGCATAGCAAAGCGTGTCTCGCCTTTATCCAGCCAACTGCGATGCACGAGTAGACCCGCTTCTTTATTTATCGCTACTAGAAACTCATCTTCATAGATGATCTTTATTTGGTCGGTGGTGTCATTTTCTATATTCATGCTTTCAGTGCTTTTAATCTTAGCAGAGGTCGCCATAATAGTTTGCCTACTTCATATCAAATACTAAACAAGTGGTTGTGGCATGAGCATAGAGTTTGCCATCAGGCCCTACGATGCGACCTTCAGCAGTCGCTGTCTGCCGACCGACATGGATAGTATTGGCTTCGGCACGTACTAATGGGATATTTTTAGTCAAGGCACGAATCATATTTACCTTGATCTCAAGTGTGGTATAGCCTTTGCCAGCAGGTAGGGTTGAGTGAATAGCGCAGGCAACAGCAGAGTCAAGAATAGTACAAAACCAACCGCCATGTACGCTGCCTAATGGATTGTAATGTTGTTGACCGGGTCGACCTTGAAAAATGGCACTACCATCTGCTATATGGATGGGAATAAAATCAAGCGTCTCTCCTATTGGTGGTGAAGGGAAGTGACCAGCAAACATACCATCAAAAAATGCTTTACCATTGATACTGACCATTTTATTAGGTGTTATTACTCCTGCAGAACCTAACGTAGCCCGTACTTGCAACTCGTCAGCTTCCCAAGTGGCTGTCACATCGGTAGCGTCTATTTTTACATCATCCATTTTACTATCCTTTTTTATCATGTTTATATTTAAATGAGTGGTTATTATGATCTTAAAAACTTGCTCATATACTATATATTAAAAAGCCTCGCTACTATTAAGACAGTAGCGAGGCTTTTTTACGCTCGGTTTTTATGATTTGAACTATTCGACCGTCACTGATTTTGCCAAGTTTCTTGGCTGATCGACGTCGGTTCCGCGCATTACTGCCACATGATAGGACAATAATTGTACAGGCACGCTATAGACGATAGGCGCAAGATCCTCGCAAACATCGGGAACATAGACCACATGCAGACGATCTTCCGCTACCATCTTGCTTGATTCGCCAGCAAAGACAAACAGCTCGCCGTGACGCGCGTGCACTTCTTGCATGTTGGCTTTAAGCTTATCGAACATACTATCTTTTGGCGCGAGCACAACGATAGGCATGTCCTTATCCACTAGCGCTAATGGCCCATGTTTTAGCTCGCCTGCAGCATAACCTTCCGCGTGAATGTAGGAGATTTCTTTGAGCTTGAGTGCACCTTCAAGCGCAATCGGGAACTGGAGACCGCGGCCTAAAAATAGGCAGCTTTTTCTATCTTCGAAGTTCGTACTCATCGCTTTGATATCTTCATCAAGATGGAGGCTAGCGTACAGCTGACTAGGCAGCTTGTGTAGCGCGCCGAGTAGAGTCGTTAAGCGCTCATCGTCTAAACGCGATTGGATAACGCCAATCTTGAGCACCAGTAGCATCAACGCCACCAATTGGGTGGTAAATGCCTTAGTCGAGGCGACGCCAATCTCAGGGCCTGCATGCGTAGGCAGATAAATATCAGTCTCACGCACGAGCGACGAGGTCGGTACATTACATAAAGCTAAGCTGACAAGACCGGTAGGCGCTTGCTTTTGCGTATCGCGCAGTGCCGATAGTGTGTCTGCTGTCTCACCCGATTGTGAGATGCAAATCACTAAAGAGTGATCAACGACGACCGGATTGCGGTAACGAAACTCGCTCGCCACTTCGACCGAGCAAGGCAGGCGCGTTAAGTTCTCAAACCAATATTTGGCCACCATACCCGCGTGATAACTCGTACCGCAAGCGATGACTTGAATGTGGCGGATATCGGCAAGCTTGGACTCGTGACGCTGCAGAAAGTCTGATTTTAATTGGTAGCTATTTTGAGCTTCATGGTTTGTATGCTCGCTTGTGACACTGCTCTCTAGCGCCATCTCTAAAGTGCGTGATACGGCATCGGGCTGCTCATAGATCTCTTTGAGCATATAGTGCTTGAACTCGCCTTTATCGGCATTGTGCTGCTGGGCGTCAATCTCATTGATCTGACGATTGACCTCTGCGCCATCGGCATAAACGGTAACCTTATCACGCGTAATGCTAGCGATATCGCCTTCTTCTAGGTACATAAAGCGATTGGTGACAGGTAATAGTGCCAACTGATCAGAGGCAATAAAATTCTCACCGATACCGACACCAATGACCAATGGCGAGCCGAGGCGTACCGCGACAAGCTCCTCTGGGCAATCGACATGAACGATACCTAAAGCAAACGCGCCGTGCAGCATAGGAATGACGGCGCGAACCGCTGCTAGTAAGTCCTCGTTTTGGCTATATAAATCATTGATAAGATGAGCCACCACCTCAGTATCAGTCTGTGAGGTAAACTCATAGCCTTTAGCAATGAGATCTTCTTTAAGCTCGGCGTAGTTCTCAACGATACCGTTATGAACGACAGCTATTTTACCCGAAATATGTGGATGAGCATTGCGCTGTGCCGGCTCGCCATGCGTTGCCCAGCGTGTGTGTGCAATACCGATATGACCATCAAAGAACTGCGGATTGACTGCCACGGCATTGACCAATTCTTGCACTTTGCCCACTTGGCGCTCACGATGTAGTTCGTTATTACGAATCACCGTTAGACCGGCAGAATCATAGCCTCTATATTCTAAGCGTTTAAGCCCTTCTAGTAAGATATTAGCGATATTACGCTCAGCGACCGCGCCTACGATTCCGCACATAGTAATTCCTTAAATTCGATGTTTTCATTTTAAAGTGACAATACTTTGATATTTCGATAGCTATTCTGGTAAATTTCTTTAAAACCATATAGCAGTAAGCAGCACCACAAGTGTTGTCGCGCTGCTTATTTTTGGCCGGTATCGTGTTGCAGGCCGACTATTTAGCTACTGCTACTTTTTGGTCGGACGTTGAAAATTGTCTTTTTGTACTTGGCGTCCTCGGCCCAGTGCTAGCGCATTAGCATCGACATCTTTAGTGATGACTGAACCGGCTGCTACTGTCGAAGTATGACCGATAGTCACTGGCGCGACTAAACTTGAGTTAGAACCGATAAAGGCGTTGTCCTCAATAATAGTCTGCGACTTATTGACGCCATCATAATTACAAGTGATCGTCCCTGCGCCGACATTGACATCCGTACCGATAGTGGTATCACCGATATAGCTTAGGTGGTTTACCTTACTGCCTTGACCGACGACGGACTTCTTAATCTCAACGAAATTACCGATTTTGCTATGGTCAGAGAGCACCGTATTAGGACGTAGATGCGCAAAGGGACCGATATCCACGCCTGCACCGACTTTTGCTTGATCGATGACGCAGTTTGGCTTGATATAGCAAGCATTACCGATTTGCGAGTTTTTAATCACATTGCCAGCTTCGATGTAGACGTTATCACCTAACACGCAGTCGCCTTCGAATACCACATTGACATCGACAAACACATCTTGACCAGCGCTTAAACTACCGCGAATATCGACGCGGGTAGGATCGGCAAACTGTACGCCAGCCACTTGCAGGTCATGGACTAATTTATTCTGCCAAGAGCGCTCTAAACTAGCTAATTGTTGACGGTTATTGACGCCCTCAATCTCAAACGCATGTTCAGGCTCGATAGCGGCAATAGCGATGCCATCAGCGACTGCCATTTTGACAATATCAGTGAGATAGTACTCTGCTTGCGCGTTATCATTCGACAGCTTAGGCAGATATTTATGTAGTAGGGCATTATCGACGCAATAGATACCGCTATTGATCTCAGTGATCTGTTGCTCTGCGTCGCTGGCGTCTTTTTGCTCGACGATAGCTTCGATGTTACCGGCATCATCGCGCTTGATCCGGCCAAGTCCAAACGGATTATTCACTCTCAACGTGAGCATCGACATGCCATCGGTATTAGCGGATTGTAATGCTGATAGCGTCTGACGGCTGACTAGCGGTACATCACCATAAAGAATCAGACTCTGGCCTGTTTGTGGTAATTTATCCAAAGCGACTTTTACCGCGTGACCAGTCCCTAACTGCTCAGTCTGCTCTACCCAAGCCAAGTTATAAGTGCTCATCGCTTCCTTAACTTGCTCACCGCCAAAGCCATAAACCACGATAGTCTCGTCAACTGTCAAATGATGACAAGTATCTAGTACGTGGCTAAGTAAGGGCTTGCCGGCTAGGGTCTGCAGCACTTTGGGCTTAGCCGACTGCATACGTGTGCCTTTGCCGGCAGCGAGGATAATCACAGAAAGAGAAGATGTCATAATTACTCTACAGTTGTAACAAAATGTATTTTTAGATTATAGCTTAAAGCTGAATAAAAATCACATAAGCTTTGTATGGGTTTGGCTTCAAATTTTGCAGGAGGCATCTCATTGAAACTATAGCAGCACCCCAGCCATGATAATCAGCCAGACCACGGCAGCCATGATACCGGCGATAATATCATCGAGCATGATGCCTAAGCCGCCAGCGACTTTTTTATCCGCCCAGCCAATCGGCGGCGGCTTGATAATATCAAAGAAGCGAAACAAGATGAAGGCGATAATGAGCGCAAAGATAGCGATAGGTTGGCTAATATCTGACAAAAAGCTGGTGGTACTGACGCCTAAATAAGAGAAGGGCAGTAAGGTAATCCAAATACCTGCCCACTCATCCCAAACGATATGCGGATCGTCATGGACGCCCATCAACTTAGAGCTGCGATCACAGATCCAAACTCCAATCACACAGGATAAAATAGTAACTATCAGAAAAGTGGTAAACCCTAAGCTCAATAAAGGAATAGCGACAATCAGCCCACCAACGGTGCCCCAAGTGCCCGGCGCCCGGCGCGGCAGCCCACTGCCTAAACCCAAACCGAGCCAGTAGACGATAGTATCGAGCAGACTGGCATTAGTAGGCAGAGGCGGGCAGTCATTGGCCTTGCTAATGTCAGGCTTATGATGGTGGGGATTAGAAGAATCATCAGTCATGGGCTAACCTATAAAATGTTGATAACCCGTAAATGAGGGCAGCGAAGAAAAAGGGGCAGGATGAGCTGCGGTGACGGCTAGTCCATTATAAAATAACTGCGGCTGTGGTCGCGCCGAATCAGTCGCGGCTACTTCGCCGATACAGGTCACTGGTGTATTGGTTGTATGCTCAAAAGGCGGTGCGATATCAGCGGGCATCGTGAACGCCAATTCGTAATCATCGCCGCCTGCCAACTGGCATAATAAGCGCTCAGCTTCATCCGCCTGTAATAAAGGCTCGCTAGTTGGCAGCTTTTCTATATCGATACGCATGGTGACACCGCTTTGCTGACAGATATGCGAGAGGTCCTGATACAGGCCATCGGAGATATCTATCATCGATGTAGCGTCAGTCTTTGCAAGCGATGCGCCAAGCTGAATGCGTGGTGTCGGCATATGTAACCTGTGCGCTAACTGTCGCCCCGTCTCACTATCAGGATGATTGAGTGCATAAGCGGCGTCACCAAGCGTCCCTGAGACATAAACCTTGTCACCGACTTGTGCACCAGAGCGGTAGATAGCTTTCGTATCGGCCGCCAATAGGCCTTGCGCGCTTACGCTTAATACTAAAGTATCACTACGCGTGGTATCGCCGCCGATTAAGGTGACGCCAAACTGTTGGCAGGCATGAAACAAACCTTTAGCAAAGTCGCTCAGCCATGGCTCGTTTGCTAAGCGTTCAGGTAGTGCTAACGCTAGTAAAATACTATGCGGCGTCGCGCCCATCGCGGCGATATCTGAGACATTGACCGCGACGGCTTTATAGCCAATCTGAAAGGCAAGCTCATTGACTTGGCTCCAATCAGCGCCAAAGTGGCGGCCTTGTACTAAGGTATCGATACAACTGACCAAGCGTGCGCCTGCTGGCAGACTCATAACCGCCGCATCATCACCGATGGCTTTTTCTATACCAGCAGAAGGCGACTCAGCTTGCAGAGTTCGGAATATACGCTCGATCAGCTCAAACTCGTTCATGGCTAGTCTTTATTATTTGCTTCAGTGTTTTTTGCGTCATTATCAGAGATTGACGGTTGCACAGCCGCTTTTTTAATAGCTTGTTTGGTCGCAGTACTGGCTTTATTCGGGCGGTCGCGCTTAACGTTCGTTTTATTGGCGCTGATCCGCGGCTTATTAGAAGCCGTAGGTTTATCGGTAGGACTGGCAGCTAACTCGGTATCGGTGTCCGCTTGCGACACGGCTTGCGGCTGAGCGGCAGCTTTCTGCGCAGTGCGTTTATTAGCCTTAGTATCGGCGTCAACTTCAAGCGCGCGTAACTCAATTGCGAGTCTATCGAGGACGGCATTGATCAATTTGTGCGCGTCAGTCGCGCCAAAGTGATTATTGAGCTTCATCGCTTCATCAAGCACTACTTTATATGGGATCTCAAGACGGTTTTGTAGTTCGTAAGCGCCAATCAGTAAAATCGCGTGTTCTACGGTATCGAGCTTATCGACTTCGCGATCTAGATGTTGCTCAATCAAAGCGTCTAACGCTTCTATCTGCTCTGGGATATCACGCATCATCTCATGATAGTAGCCAATGTGCACGGTATGCATAGCATTGGTCGCACGCGTGCGCGCGGCGATATCATGCGGAGCGTTGTCTTTCCAGCCAAGCTTATCTGTGGTCTCAAAACGGCGATCAGTTACTAGCCACTCATATAAGCCTTGCATGGCAAAGCGACGAGCTTTACGAACTGCAGTATGGCTAGTCTTATAAGTCGACTCACTCATATCGAAGTTTTGTTCATCACTGCTAGTACCCGCGTGATCAGTAGAATTGATAGTAGTTTTTGCCGTCTTTGCTTCATTGATAGCGCGTTTGAGTTGGTCAGTCATGAAAAATACCTAAGGTTTAAACAAAAAGTTTAACTAAGTTAAAAAATAGCCAATAGAATGTTAAATAGTAGTCGACTAGCCAAGATAGCCAGTCAGTTTTAGAGCTATAACGCTATGATCCATTATCATAGCGTTATTTATAATTTAGTTAACGAGCTAGTTTTGCTAGATTAAGTCATCTAAAACTAAGCATCATCGCTATCGTCATCGATATCTAATTGTGATAATACGGCTAACATCTCTAGCACCACCATTGCCGCCTCAGAGCCTTTATTACCAGCTTTAGTACCTGCACGCTCAATCGCTTGCTCGATGCTGTCGGTGGTCAGTACGCCATTAGCGACTGGAATGTTATAGTCGATCGCGACAGCGCTTAAGCCTTTAGCAGATTCACTCGCGACAAAATCAAAGTGCGGAGTGCTACCACGAATGATCGCGCCTAAGGCAATAATGGCGTCAAAACGATCAGACTCTGCGGCGCGCTGGGCGACCAAGGGCAGCTCAAAAGCACCAGGGACGCGCACGACCGTGATATTGCTACCTAATACACCATGACGCAGGAGCGCATCGATCGCGCCGTCGACTAAGGACTCAACGACGAAGCCATTGAAACGACCGACGACGATACCGATACGCGCGTCTTCATTCTGATGCAAATTGCCATCGATATGAGTCACATCATTGCGCTGCTGCTGTAGATTTGACATAAAAATATCCTTTGATTTTAGTAGAAGTTATAGAGTAAGTTAACTATGCTTTTTATTAATTTTTTAAAAGTAGAATGAGCTAAAATAAGTGGTTGACTATGATAGCATTTTTTCGCGTTAAGGGTTTACTTAAGCGCCGATTATAAACGCATTTTAATACCTTGCGCTGCCATATACTGCTTGGCTTCTTGTACGCTGTACTCCCCGAAGTGAAAGATGCTCGCCGCGAGCACCGCATCAACACCGCCCTCAAGTACGCCGTCGACTAAGTGCTGTAGATTACCGACACCGCCTGAAGCGATAACCGGGATATTGACCTGATCGGTAATGTGCTTCATTAGCGCTAAGTCATAGCCTTGCTTGGTGCCATCACCATCCATCGAGGTGACCAGTAGCTCGCCTGCGCCGAGCTCCGCCATTTTGCGCGCCCAGACAACGGCATCGATACCGGTAGGCTTACGACCACCATGAGTGAAAATCTCCCAACGTGGCATTTTGATACCGTTAACGTCGATGTCGGCGACGCGCTTGGCATCGATGGCGACAACGATACATTGATTACCGAATTTTTGCGCCGCCTCGCCAACAAACTCAGGCGTGAAAACTGCCGCGGAATTGATCGCCACTTTATCAGCGCCAGCATTAAGCAAATTACGAATATCGCTAATTTTACGCACGCCGCCGCCCACAGTGAGCGGCACAAAGACACTCTCCGCCATACGCTCCACCGTATGATAAGTGGTATCACGCGCATCGCTGGTAGCGGTAATGTCCAAAAAGGTAATCTCATCTGCGCCTTGCTCATTATAGCGTCTAGCGACTTCGACTGGATCGCCGGCATCTTTAATATCGACGAATTGTACGCCTTTGACCACTCGGCCATTATCCACATCCAAACAAGGAATGATACGCTTTGCTAACATAGGGCCTTTCACCTTATAATCAATGCATCCAAGGCGCTAGTCTACCAAAATCGCCGCCATATCAGGCAGGTTTTCGCTAAATTTATCTGCTTTTAGTGACTGTTGACTCAGACAGCGTATAATTACTGGCATTATCTGCCAAATTCACCTTATTTTATTGCACAAGTGAGATATCATGTCTGTCTACACCCAGTTAACTGATGATCAATTTGCGGCCTTTTGCGCAAGCTTTGGCGTGTCCTTTGTCCGCGCTATTCCTATTACTCAAGGGATCAAAAACTCGAACTGGTTTATTCAGACTACCGATGATACTGAGGGCGATTACTCTTACGTTTTCACGTTATTCGAAGAGCGTCCACCGGAAGATATTGAAAAGATGGCGGTCATTCTCAATCAGTTAGACGGCAAACTACCAGTCGCGGCGCCATTAGCTCTCGTTGAGGACAGTACTGATACTAGTGAAGATAAACGCTATGTCATTCGTTATGAAGATAAAGCGATCACTATCGTCCCTTGCTTAGCAGGCGAGCATCCTAAGCAGACCACGCCAGCGATGTGTCATGAGATTGGCGCGGCATTAGCGATGCTGCATGAGACGCTGCAAGAATTGCAACCGGCGCATGATTATGGTGTACCTTTATATCCGTGGGATGAGGTGCGCGACCGCGAAATTCAGTTTATGCCAAGTGATGAAGCCAAGCTGATGCATGATATCTGGCAATCCTATAGCGATTTACCTTTAGCTGAGCTGCCGCAAGGTTTGTGTCATCTCGATATGTTCGCTGATAATACCTTATGGAATTTAGCGAAAGATAATGAGACATTAACTGGTCTGCTAGACTTTACTGAGGTCAGTGTCGAGCATTACGTAATGGATATTGCCATTACTATCAATGATTTTTGTACCACGTGGGGCGATGCCGAACAAGGCGAATCAGTAGACTTTGATCGCCAAAAAATGAGCGCTTATTTGCAAGGTTATGAGTCAAAACGTGCGCTGACTAATGATGAAAAGCAAGCCATGCCAGTGATGCTAGCCAAAGCGGCAGTGATATTTTGGCTACTGCGCCTCAACGTCATCTACTACAATCGTTCTGAGGGACGCACCGGCGACAACATCATGGTCAAAAACCCTGATCTTATGAAGCGCTTAGCCGCTTATCACTGGGCGCAGGTCGAAAAAGCGCAAGATTCGGTATTTGTGCTAGAGCATACCCGCTATGAGGACGATAATAGCGATAACGACATCGAAGATTTTAAACTCATAGGCGTGTTTGCAAGTTTAGAGCAAGCGCAAGCAGCGATAGCGCAATTAAGCACTCAGCCCGGCTTTAAAGATTATCCTAACGGTTTTCATATCGACGAATATCCGCTAGGTCAAATCAACTGGTCATCAGGGTTTGTGGTTTATTAAATCCTAGTTTATAAACCCTTATCCGCTCATAAAAATAGCTCTAGGACAAAGGCGTAGCTAACGTGACCCTACTAGTTATCCAAGCTTTGATCACAAAAAATGTCAATAAGGCGGCGGTTCGGCCCATAAGCAAGCGCGTGGTCGCAAGCCCTACACTGCCTAATTCTTCAACCCTTCACGCGGCACCCTCTAAGGATAACTCTATGACCGACCAAGTCGATAACTGGCATAAGCTAGCGCGCTACGATACCAATATGCAAGGCGAGCTGCACGCTAACTTGCTACGCAATAATGGTATCACCGTGTCCTTGCAACCGCTAAGCGCCATCCCCGGGATGAATTCTGGCGTCGTGCTGTGGGTAGAAATGAGCGATCTGGCGCAGGCTCAACGTATCTTAAGCGGCGTCGAGGGCGATAGTGATGGCGAGGCGTTACTCAATACTATGAGCGATGCAGAATTAGGCATCGTCTCAGATACGGCGATAAGTAGTACAAATTCAGATAATCAGGGCGGTAATCGATAAATGTGTCAGCTTTTAGGAATGAACTGTAATACCCCAACCGATATCGGCTTTAGCTTTGCCGGATTTCGCAAGCGCGGCGGCATGACTGACAGCCACGAAGATGGCTTCGGCATTGCTTTTTTTGAGCGTAGTGAATGCGCGGTGCAAAACGATTCTACTGGCCTACGTCTATTCCATGATAATCGTCCGAGTCACTTGTCTCCCGTTGCCGACTTAGTCAATAATTATCCGATAAAAGCGATGAATGTGATTGCTCATATTCGTAAGGCGACGCAAGGACAGAACTGCTTAGCGAATACGCATCCGTTCACGCGCGAAGTCTGGGGCGAGCAGTGGGTTTTTGCCCATAATGGTCAGATGAATAAGGCTTTTATCGAGCGCTGTCAGCGTTTACAAGATAATGGTAACGCCGAGCACTGCCAACCTGTCGGCTCGACTGATTCTGAAATGGCGTTTTGTTATCTCATTAATCGGCTAAAAAGCAGCTTTAAGTCGCGTCCCGATGATAAAACTTTATTTAATTTTTTGACTACTCAGTGCCGTTATCTGTCTGCCAATGGGCTTTTTAATTGCTTAATATCTAACGGACGCTGGCAATTGGCTTATGCCGGAAGCTTATTGTTTTATCTCACTCGTCAAGCGCCATTTGGCGAAGCGAAATTAGCCGACGATGATTTAGCCATTAACTTCGGCGATGTCACGACCGATACGGATAAGGTGACGATACTGGTGACGGTGCCTTTAACAGAAAATGAAAAATGGCAACAGATTGCGGTGAATGAATGCCTGATATTCCAAGATGGTGAGATACTGTTTAAGGACAGTCCTAGCCTACGTAAGTTTTTGACCATTGAGGAGGGAATAGCGATTGCAAGGTCGGTTGGGGCGAGTGTTTAGGGTTTATGGTAAATAACCACCACAACACCTTTTAAACTTTTCTCCAGAGCCGCAAATGCAGGGCTGTTTTTGACTAACAGTCATCGCTACTGTCGGATCTAAGAAACACCAGCGCTCATTATTAGATTCTTCTTTCACTTTTACGAAAGTAGAGCGCTCATGATGTGCTTGCTGCCCATCGGGCGTATCAAAGTAAGCTTTAAACTCAACCTGTGCGTGACGTTTACCAAGTTTTGGCGTGTGCCTGACGATCTCCAGCCCCGCCCAAGGCGTCTGCCTTGCCCATTCTTCAATCGCTGCAACATCAAGCAAACTTTGCTGCGCGGGCACGGTAGTCTTGACGATATACTCGGGCTTTACTAGTACAAAGGCGCTATAACGGGTACGCATCAGCCGCTCTGCGGTCTCAGCTTTAATGCTATCTAATTTATCACTACTGTCGTCAAGCAAACTATCATGATACGGTTGGCAACAGTCGCTATAAGCGATAGCTTGGCTCAAAAAACTTAAATTGCTTGAGACTTGGCAAGGGCATAAAGTCATAGTTTTCTCTAATAAGTATTGGTTGGTTCTAACGTAAATAATCTTCTAACAAAGCAGGCAATATCCCCATTTTTAATTGAGCCCAAGGAGCAGGATCACGTAGCTGTTGCCAAAACTCGGTAACGGGCGGCGCAAAATAGACCAATAGCGCAATGAGTACATACAATAACAGATACCACCATTTGTCTTTATGCTGGTAGAACTTCATCGCCGTACCTGATGAGCGCTTCATTCTCATGCCCATTAGATTGACGCTATAAAGCTCATCAAGAGCCAGATGCACCATAGCCCCGCCGAATAAAAACAAGCCAAAGAACCAGCTGGCTGTCAAAGCATTGCCCAAAACATAGTAGCTCAAACTCACCATGCCCAAACCCAATACTGCCATGTAAGGCACCGAATGAATAATACCGCGATGCACGGTAATACTGGTAAACAAATGAAAGACGATATAGCGCATAAAGCCATAACCGGCTAGCCATAATGCTATCAAGGCCACTAAGCTCAAGTCATCGCGCCAGTGCATCACTAGCCCAAAAGCAAACACAAAAGACGCCATGTTAAAACCAAGCTTAATCGGGGTCGAGTTATCAGAGTCCAAATCAGGGAGCAAGCCGCCCACAGTCCCGAGCGCTACACACAATAAAAAACCTGAATCCTCAATGAGCCCTGCTTTATAAACGGTCAGCGCCATGATACCGCTTACGGCAAAAGCGCCGTTTAGATGGGTGTTAAAATTTGCCATGTTTCTTTGCTATCCATCCTCTTAATAAAAGTTATCAGGCTAGTTTGGCAGGCGTTTACCTAGCGCCAAAAAAGCGCTCTATGATAGCATAGGCCACTTTGCTATAGGCTCTTAGATAATTATTGCGATGATGCTTCTATGACTACTTCTGCTTCGATAAATCACTATTTTTCTAGTGCTCATACTGGGCGTCAACTAGATGCCAGCTTTGCTACTATCGACTGGCAAGCGCCTTGGCTATATCATTTAAGTCAGCTGGACTATCTGCGTGCAACGATAAATAAGTTAAGCCGCTCAGCTGATAAACAGGCCGATTCTGATAGTCATAGTGATAATCATCAAACAGATATTATCGCTAAAGTATTAAACCAAGCGCTAACGCAGCAAGGCGAAGCGGATCAACAGTCGTTACCAAAGATTAAACCTAGCGCTGATAATCACCCTCACACTCTGCAGTTTGTCTCGCAAGACGCTTTACTAGAAGGCCAAGGCTACGAGCAGTTTATTGGTACGACCGGCAAGATTCCGACTCGCGATAATTTGCATGATTTATTTAATGGTAGTATTTGGCTGACCTTTCCCAAGACCAAAGCATTACTCAATTATCATCATATGCTCGAGATCACTAATGATAACAGCGAGCCTAATAACAGCAAAAATCGGGGGCGCGTGCGCGATACTATCACGGTGTTCGATGAGAATGGCGCAGTTTTAGTCACCGCTGATGCTAGCATTGGCAAGGCTTTGATTAACTTCGATTGGCAAAATAGTTTGGTCAAACCGAGAAGGAGTTGGGATAAGCCGGATGCTCCTAATAAAGACGCTAAAGCTGCAGTTTACATATTCGGTCACGCGTTACTTGAGCAATTGATCGAGCCACGTAAACCCTTATGCGCACATAGCGTGATCATTAATGTTGAACCAGACTTCTTTACCTTATCAACAGATGAACGTATCCGTTATCTAGATAATAAGCTTAGCGATTATATGGATGATTTGCTCTCTCAGCAGAATATCACCCCGCGTCAGCTTGCGCCTTTACCGATCTTAGGTGTCCCGCATTTTTGGTCTGACAATAGCGAGGTAGGCTTTTATGATGATAGTTTTGTGTTTCGCAGTGGTCGCCATCGGCAAAAATGATGGTAGCGGTAAATAATAAGCCGCCGCGCGCTTTGATATAGGACTCCTCTGGTTACGATTCTGCCACCATTTGCCTACGCCTAGGCGTTAACAAACGCCTGCTTATTTGCTATGGTAAAAGAACGCTGCTATTACTAGCGAGACGTTTGCCATCAGATTTTTAAGTCAGCACGTTATCCGTCTTAACGAATGATACTGTTTTACGAAACTCTATAGCTCTGCTCTTGGCTGCTAATAGCGTAATCAACAGATAAACCCGAT
This sequence comes from Psychrobacter sp. 2Y5, assembly GCF_051847375.1. NCBI lineage: Bacteria > Pseudomonadati > Pseudomonadota > Gammaproteobacteria > Moraxellales > Moraxellaceae > Psychrobacter > Psychrobacter sp. 2Y5. The sequence goes on along the minus strand of NZ_JBPYDA010000001.1, from coordinate 425,300 downwards.
CAACCCATTAGCCACCGTGATAACAATAAATTCATAATTTCTATTCTGTAGATAAGGAAGCTACCCATGAGTGATATTTTTAATGTAAAAGACACCTTGAGCGTCGATGGCAAGGAGCATGCTTATTATAGCCTGCCTAAACTTGCCGAGACTTATGACAATATTAATAAACTACCCTACTGCATGAAAGTCGTATTAGAGAACCTACTACGCAACGAAGATGATGGTCAGTCTGTGGGCAAAAATCATATCGAAGCGGTCGCTAATTGGGACGCTGGTGCTGAAGCGTCAAAAGAGATCGCCTTTATGCCGGCGCGAGTGGTATTGCAGGATTTCACTGGTGTACCCTCAGTCGTCGATCTAGCCGCGATGCGTGATGCAGTGGTAGAGCTTGGCGGAAAAGCCGAGCAAATTAACCCATTCATTCCTAGTGAATTAGTGGTCGATCACTCGGTACAGGTTGATGCTTATGGCCGCGAAGATGCGCTAGATCTGAATGAAAAAATAGAATTTAAGCGTAACAACGAGCGTTATGAGTTCTTACATTGGGGCAAAAACGCCTTTGAAAACTTTGTAGTAGTACCACCAGCCACGGGTATTGTGCATCAGGTCAACCTTGAGTATTTGGCTCGTGTCGTCATGGCCGCTGATGTCGATGGTGAGCTTACCGCTTATCCTGACACCGTGTTTGGTACCGATAGTCACACTACGATGATTAATGGTATTGGTGTACTCGGTTGGGGCGTTGGCGGTATCGAAGCCGAGGCGGCGATGCTAGGACAGCCGTCTTCTATGTTGATTCCACAAGTCGTTGGTTTTGAATTAACCGGTAAGCTTAATGAAGGGGTTACCGCGACCGATTTAGTATTACGCGTGGTCGAGATGCTACGTGCTCATGGCGTCGTGGGTAAGTTTGTTGAATTCTTTGGTGAAGGCTTGCATAGCATGCCGCTTGCCGATCGTGCGACGATTGCCAATATGTCACCAGAGTATGGTGCGACATGTGGTATTTTCCCCATTGACCAAATGGCAATTGATTATCTGCGTCTATCGGGCCGCGAAGAGAGCCAGATTAAGCTGGTTGAAGAATATGCTAAAGCGCAAGGCTTATGGCATGACGCCGATACCCCTGCAGCGACTTATTCTAGCAAATTAGAATTAGACCTATCCTCCGTCCAGCCGGCACTAGCGGGTCCAAATCTGCCGCAGCAGCGTATCAATTTATCTGATATGCATGAAAAGTTTGGCGAGACTCTAGAAAAAATGACTAAAGATCGAGAAGCTGAAGTTAAAGGTAAAGTCCGTTTCGATCAAGAGGGCGGCGAGCAAGAGCAAGCCGATAGACTCTATGCCAAGCCCAATGTCTTTTCCGACGTCAATATCAATGACAAAAAGCACAAACTGCGTGATGGTTCAGTCGTTATCGCCGCGATTACCTCTTGTACCAACACCTCAAACCCTGCGGTAATGATTGGTGCAGGACTCGTCGCCAAAAAAGCGGCGGCCAAAGGTCTTACAGCCAAGCCTTGGGTCAAGACTTCACTAGCACCTGGTTCAAAAGTGGTCACTGATTACCTAGAAAAAACCAACCTAATGGATGAGCTTGAAAAGACGGGCTTTTATCTGGTCGGTTATGGTTGTACCACTTGTATCGGTAACTCAGGACCACTGTTAGAGTCTATCGAAAAAGGCATTGAAGAGAACGACTTAGTTGCCTCTGCTGTCCTTTCTGGTAACCGTAACTTTGAAGGCCGTATTCACTCGCATGTCAAGGCAAGCTATCTTGCGTCACCACCACTTGTTGTCGCTTATGCGCTAGCAGGTACGGTCGATATCGATTTGACTACGCAGCCATTAGGACAAGACCAAGATGGTAATGATGTGTATCTCAAAGATATTTGGCCGACGTCAGATGAGATCAATGAGCTGATCGCCAATAACATCGATGCTGATATGTTCCGTAAAAACTACGGCGAAGTATTCGACGGCGGTAAAGCTTGGAACGCAATCACCTCAGCCGATAGCCAGTTATATCCATGGGATGAAGGCTCAACTTACATCAAGAACCCACCATTCTTCGATGGTATGACCATGGAGCCTGAAGGTATCCCCGATATCGAAGGCGCGCGTATATTAGGTTTGTTCGGTGACTCGATTACCACCGACCATATCTCACCTGCTGGTAATATCGATCCTGATTCTCCTGCAGGCAGATACTTGCAAGAGCGCGGCGTCATGGAAGCGGACTTTAACAGCTATGGTTCGCGCCGTGGTAACGATGCGGTTATGACCCGTGGTACTTTCGCTAATATCCGTATCAAAAACCAAATGATGGATGGTAGAGAGGGCGGTTATACTTATTACTTCGAAGGCGACAAAGCGACCTTAGCGGATGGTGTTGAGATGGCTATGTACGACGCGGCGATGAAGTATAAAGAAGATAAGCGTCCGCTCGTTGTGCTTGGCGGTGCGGAGTATGGTTCAGGTTCAAGCCGTGACTGGGCAGCTAAAGGTACCATTCTGCTTGGTGTAAAAGCGGTATTAACCACTTCATTTGAGCGTATTCACCGCTCAAACTTAGTGGGCATGGGCGTGTTGCCATTGACCTTTAAAGAGGGTGAAAGCGCAGAGACTTACAAGCTTGACGGCTCAGAGGTCATTAGTATCACAGGTCTCGACAATGGCGAGAGCAAAACTGCTCAAGTGACTGCTACTCGTGCTGATGGCTCAACTGAGAACTTCGAGGTCAACGTCGGTCTACAGACGCCAAAAGAGCGCGAATACGTCCGTCATGGCGGCGTACTGCATTATGTATTACGTCAGCTAGCAAGCGAGAGTAAAGACGCGGCTTAATGGTGAAATAGAGTTAGAATGAAAGAAGGCCCAATCTTGACGATTGGGCTTTTTTTTGTCTGGTCGTTTTGTGGTGGTGGCGCTTATTCTTCTAACTCTAAACCCTCTCTGTCAACAACTTAATTCCCAAACCAATAAACACAACCCCGCTGATCTTATTTAAGATAGTCTCAATCGCTGGATTTTCCCGCAAGCGCTGACTAAATCTTGAGGCCAGTAGTGCTAAGCATAAGCACCAAACTAGACCGGTGACAGCAAAGGTGAGACCCAAGATCAAGAACGATAGCGTGCTATGCGCGTAGCTTGGATCGATAAACTGCGGAAAAAAAGCCAAGAAAAATAGCGCGACTTTTGGGTTAAAGGTATTGGTTAGTACACCTTGCTTATATATTTTTCCATAATCTAATGACTTTACTTGCGCGGCTTTGTCATTATTGAGCAAGCCGTCTGCTATGACAGCATCCGACTTTTGCGTTAACATTTTAATCCCTAGATAGCATAAGTAGATGGCTCCAATATATTTAACAATGGTGAAAGCTAACGGTGAGTTGGCTAAGATAATGGATAAGCCAAGTGCTGCTAGTACCGTATGCACCAGAATGCCAGAGACGATACCTAACACCGAATAGAGTCCCGCTTTATTGCCTTGTGCCACACTACGAGTGATGATGTACATGGTATCTGTGCCTGGGGTAATATTTAACAAAATACCAGTCAGAATAAATCCCCAGTAGTTTTCGATACCAAACATAGCACAACACCTTTTGCTTATGGTTATTATTTTAGTCTATGACACTGTCAGCTTATTTATTATACAAATGATTTATTATAGACATGATTGAGAAGATACTTTTGAAGGACGCTAGCGGCTGCTGTCAAACAGTGTGTTAGATATCCCTTAAAAATAGCAAATACTGACGCTAAATCCACAGATAAACCACCCTTTATACGCTTAAAAAGTTATCATCAACTTATTTTTATTGCTTTAAATTCTCTTTAGCAATATTGTCCATCTATCCTATCAGACAACCGCCAAGCTGAGTAGCTCATGAGTAGACGCGATCTTATTATCTTTATTAGCTTATCCTTTATGTGGTCGCTATCCTTTATATTTTATAGAGTCGGCGTACCTGAGTTTGGCTCTATGTCGTTTGCCAGCTTACGAGTTGTATTTGCCGGCGTCACGATGCTCGCTTTTGTTGCGTTCAATCCTTCCCATTTAATTGCGGTCCGACAGCACTGGAAGCTGCTTACCGTAGTGGGCCTGATCTCTACAGCAATTCCGTTTGTTTTATTCTCTTATGCCGCTCAAGCCGTCAATGCTGGCGTGCTCGCGGTGCTCAATGCCGCGGTTCCGATGATGAGCGGCTTTATCGCCAGTACATTCTTCAATGATAAGCTCTCAAAAAAGCAGACCTTAGGTTTATTTATCGGCATCGTAGGCGTCGTGATCTTAATGAGTGAAAGCTTGTTTGGCGGTGCGGCTACGGAATTAAGCTCAGGGCTGTTACCGATGGGCTATGCGCTATTAGGCTGTGTGGGTTATGCAGTAGGGGCAAACGTCACTAAGAACTATTTGCAAGACACCTCGCCTGTCGCTATTACTATTGGCGCTATGCTAATTGCTAGTGTGGTAATGCTACCAGTGGCGATTTATGAGTTTCCGTACGGTCAGAGTATTAGTGTTAAGGCTTGGGTATCTGTCGTTTGTATCGGCGTATTCTCAACCGCTATCGCTTTTATCTTTATCAATGAGCTAATAAAAAGTATTGGGCCGATGCGCGCGACTAGCATTACGCTAGTGATTCCAATCTTTGCTATTATATTTGGTTATATTTTATTAGGTGAGGCTTTAGATATGCACGCTATTATAGGCTCAGCGGTGATACTTATCGGCACTTACTTATCTTTGAACTTGTCTTTGGCTAGCTTTACTAAGTCCTCGCAGTCATTAGACGTAGAGCGTTAATAGCATTATACAAAGTGTCTTGACGCATAAAAAAGCTCAATCCCTTATTTTATTGGGATTGAGCTTTTGTTTTTTAGTAGCTAGCTTTAGTAGTTAAGTTTTAACTTATTAAATAAGTGTAATCGATTATCGAACGTTATCACCATAAGTGACGATAGGACGCTCTAAGCGATGACTGGTAGCGGCGCTTTTTGCACCTGCTATAGCAGCTACAAAGGTTAGCAAGGCACTAATCAGCCAAAATAGACCACTGTATAGGGCAGCTTTACGAGCAACCTCTTCAGCTTGTTGTAAATTCTGGTCGACAGTTTGCTGTGCTTGCGCGATATACTGCTCAGTTTTCATCTTATATTCGTTAAACGACTGAGTAGCTTCATTGCGTACTTCTAGCGCTTGAGCTTCAGTAAGACCTTCTGCCTGCAGACGCGTGATAAGCTCATCACTTTTTAGCGTTTGTTCGATTGATGCCATACGCTGTTTTGCGTAGTCATCAATGTTACGCCAAGTATCAATATTCGTGAAGTCCATATCAGCAACATCACCTCGAGTATTATTGATCATCTCTTCTAATACGTTAGTTGTCGCTGCGATTTGAGTTTCGTTCAGGCCTTGCGTGTTCTTAGCGACTAAAGCATTAAGATCTTCTTGGCTAATATTACCTGAAACGGTTTGATAAGCTTGCTGGGCTTTTTGCTGCATCTGCTCAATAGCACTATCAGGTGCGGCAACTGCTGCCGTTCCTACCGCTGAAGTTCCAGCTGCGGCAACACCGCCAGCGGTTTTAGCAACCGTACTCACCGTACCGCCAACCACATTACCTGCAGTTGCCAAGATACTAGTAGCACCGCTCATAGCAAAAAAGGTGGTAAATAGTACGATTAAAGCAGCAGTCAACATACCAGTTAAAGACGCATCTTTTTGGTCGACTTCTGTGCCATCACCAAAGATAGCTTCTGGCGCTGAGAATTTGATAGCATAGTAGCCAGCGACAAAGGCACTGACTAGAGCGGTGATAGCGGCATAAATTCCGCCAGCAATGCTAGTTCCTTTTAGATCAAAAGGTAAGAACGAGCTTAACACTAGCGCTAAAGCAACCATCGCCATAACGACGATCAATCCCATGACGAGACCTGCTAGCACACCGCGCCAAGACGGACGGCGCTGAGGGGAGTAAGTAGTAGGTAACATAGCTATTCCTTATATTTTATTCTAAATGCTAATAGGTTTCTGTGACTAGACCATCGAAATGATCTAGCCAGTGTTAGTTGTCTACAGGTTTATCTATAACTTAAATAAAAAGAGACCTTTTATAAATATAAGCCAAGCATAAGGAATTAAAAGTAATATTAATAATACAGTTAAGTATAAAAACAAAGCTATCGTGTATAGGAGTGTTAAACAATGTGAAAGAAGCAGACAGATGTAAAGTTGTGTTGATACTAAGTTAATTTATTATAAGGTATTGATATTCATAAATATGTTGATCATTAATGAATGGTATCTTAACAGCTTCGCGGTTAGCTAAAGAGATTTATAAAATAGAAGCATAAAAAAAGCTCAGTCATCCTCGATGACTGAGCTTTTAGTAGTGTATTTATTAGTCTTACCAGGTGCTTTACAGCAAAATCGCTAATAAATGACGCCGTATAGTGGCGTCCCCAGGGGGATTCGAACCCCCGTTACCGCCGTGAAAGGGCGGTGTCCTAGGCCTCTAGACGATGGGGACGCATAGAGTGTTATAGCTTAATAAATAGGGCTATAACGGTACTGCACAATATCAGAGCGCTTATTCTATATAAACAAGCCTTGCCTAGGTGCTGATACTGCCTCTTAACTGTCTTATCTAAGATAAAAGAATCTAACGATAAAAAATATGGTGGAGCTAAACGGAGTCGAACCGTTGACCCCTTGCATGCCATGCAAGTGCTCTACCAACTGAGCTATAGCCCCTCGTTAAGAGTGAGCGTATTTTAGGGAATAGCAGGATGGTTGTCAATAGCTATTTTTAGAATAGTGATAAATAATTATCTACTAAAGCCAAATGTAGGGTAAGCCTCGCGCACTATTGGTCAAGACCTTAAACTTCCGGTGCGCGAATCTCACCAGACAAAAAAGAGTAGCTTTTTGAGTCAACTATTCAGCATCAGCCAAAAAATCAGGCAGATCTGCGGCTTTTTTCTCAAGCTTTTTCATTTTTTTCTTACCAAGGCCGCCTAGTACTTCAACCGCGTGGCGCAAGCGATTTAAGGTCATATCGGCACCGATGATCCACATCGAGTTCATCACTGGCGTGGATGAGGAGCTACCGGCAATAGCGATAAAGAAAGGGGCGATAAAGTCGCGCATCTTGAGATCGAGCGCCGTAGACAAGCCTTTGATAGTGGCATAAATATTTTCTTCAGACCATTCAGGCAATGACTCAAGTTGCCATAGCGTTAACTGGAGAATCTCCATGATTTGCTCAGGTGTGAGATTTTTGTGCTCAAAGTCATCGCTGGTAATCTCAGGTAGGTTTTGGAAATAAAAACCACCCCAATTGACCGCATCAGAGAGCAGTTCAATACGCGGCTGAATTGCGGCTGCCATTGCAGTGAGCTTATCGCTATTATTAGCCCAGTCGAGAATTCTGTTTTTTAATTCTTCAGGCGTCAGCTCGCGTAGCCATTCGCTATTGAGCCAATTGAGCTTTTCGATGTCAAAGATAGGGCCACCTAAGGAGACGCGCTGAATATTGAAGCTCGCTATCATCTCCTCAAGGGTGAACTTCTCTTCATCATTCGGCATCGAGTAGCCCATACGTCCAAGATAATTGAGCAGAGCTTCTGGCAGCACGCCAGCATCACGATAATAAGTGATAGAGGTTGGGTTTTTGCGCTTAGACAGCTTTGATTTGTCAGGATTACGCAGTAGCGGCATATGGCATAGCACTGGCATCTCCCAACCAAAATACTCATATAATAATTGATGCTTAGGCGCAGAATTTAGCCACTCTTCTCCGCGCATCACGTGACTGATTTGCATCAAATGATCATCGACGACGTTGGCTAAATGATAAGTCGGCAGACCATCAGTTTTTAGCAGCACTTGCATATCGACTTGCTCCCACGGAATCTCAACCGTACCGCGTAGCATATCCTCAATCTTACAAACGCCTTCGGTAGGCACGCGCATGCGGATGACAAAAGGTTTACCCGATTCGACAAGCTTGTCCGACTCAGCGCGCGGCAGATCAGCATAACGACCATCATAGCGCGGCGTCTCACCGCGAGCCATTTGCTCCGCTCGCATCGCATCTAATTCTTCGGGTGTACAAAAGCAGCGAAACGCGTGATCATTATCGAGTAGCTTTTGCGCATGTTCTTTATAGATATTCGCGCGCTCGCTTTGACGATAAGGGGCATGTGGTCCGCCGACATCAGGACCTTCTGACCAATCAAGTCCCACCCAACGTAGCGCGTCCAAGATCATTTGCTCGGAAGCTTCAGTGGAGCGCGCCTGATCGGTATCTTCGATACGCAGGATAAACTCGCCACCATGCGCCTTGGCGAAGGCTAGGTTAAATAGCGCAATATAAGCCGTACCGACATGCGGAAAGCCAGTAGGCGAGGGCGCAATACGAGTACGCACGGGACGAGTGGAAGGAGCTGGGTTGTTTGAAGTGGTTTGCATCAGGTCGCCTTACATAGAATGATCAGTTAAGAAGTTTTTGGTTAAACAGGTCTGTTTAAAAATTGAGTCAAGAGGGTTATAACTAACCGCAAAAAATAGCGTAAAATAGAGCGCTAGTATAACAGACAGCCAAGATATTTTTAGTGAAAAGCCCAGTTGGTGCTTGACTAGCTGTGTATCCTTGCGATAATAACGCTAGCGGAGCCTAACTTGTTTATTTTTATCTTGTTTTTTTTATAACATTACTGGCCCATAGGGTCGTCATCTATTGAGTTATTTGTGTCATTATCGAAGCCAAAACCAAGTCCAAAATTAGATGCTCAAGCAGCGACGCAGTCTGCTATTCCTAATGAAGCAGAGTTTAGTCATGAAGCGGTACTGCTAGAAGAAGCGGTCGCAGCTGTACTCGGCGTCAAATCCCTGCCGAAAGCGAATAGCGACAACAGTCTACAAGCGCGCGGCATCTATGTCGATGCGACTTTTGGGCGCGGTGGTCATAGCCGCCTACTACTCTCGCAATTAGCTAACGATGCGCAGTTGATTGTCTTTGATAAAGACCCGACTGCCATTGCTGTAGCTAATGAATTGGCGGCTGCAGATAGCCGGATCAAAGTGGTGCATGACAGCTTTGCCACTTTAACTGACAGCTTAGCCGCGCTTGGTATTAGCCAAGTCGATGGCCTCATGGCAGATTTAGGCATCTCCTCACCGCAGATCGACGATGGCAGCCGCGGCTTTAGTTTTATGCGGGATGGCGCAGTGGATATGCGCATGGATACTAGCCGTGGACAGTCGGTTGGGCAGTGGCTTGCGCAAGTCGATGATGAGACTTTGGCCAATGTATTATATGAGTTTGGCGAGGAGCGACACAGTCGCCGTATTGCGCGGGCGATCAAGCAAATGGAGAGCTATGAGTCGACATTAGAGCTAGCAGAGGTTATCAAAGTAGCGCATCCCAACTGGCAACGCGGCAAACATCCGGCGACCCAAAGCTTTCAGGCGATGCGTATCTTTATCAATAACGAGCTTGGCGATGTCGATAGCTTTTTGGAGCAGAGCCTTACGGTGTTAAAGGCGGGCGGTCAGCTATCGGTGATCAGCTTTCATTCGCTTGAGGATCGCCGCATCAAGCAGTTTTTGCAGCGTCATAGTAAGGGGCAGTATCCTGAGGATGAAAACTTACCGATGCCGCCTAAGCGCCCGCGCTATTTTAGTAAGCCCAAACGCATTGGCCCTAGCAAAACTGAGATCGCTCAGAACCCGCGCTCACGTAGTGCTTGGCTGCGTGCGGCGACTCGTACTGATATCGCTTATGAGCAAAAATCTGATTGAGAGTTGATTTACTATCAGCTTTTACGCTGAGCAAATATTTAGCTAAAACTGATTATAGTAAGAATACAAAATTGTAAAAACACAAAGTTTTCAGCCACTGTTGCTTAGTATAATGTTTCAACGGATACGTAACCGTTAAAAAGCCGTAAGTAATAGCGGTTAAACTAACCGGCTAGTTACCTTTAGGTTTTACTAACTAATGGTTTTTACTGACTATTAGCTTTTTATTAAAAAGTAGCTGTTAGTTTTTCTTTATCTTTAAGTCCACCTTTTTGAGATCGTCATGGCAATATCTGGCAAACCTAAATCTGGCCGCGTAGCAAGCTCAACTCATAGCGATGTGGGCGAGATGTTTGCGCAGCGTTTTAGTGTAATAAATATCTATGTGATGGTGCTGTTATTGTTGGCGGCGGGTATTGTTTGGAGTGGTATCAAAACGGCTGAAGCGGTACAGCAATACCATCAGGACTATAAGACCTTGCAAGATATGAAAAAACAGCAGCGTAAATTACAAGTTGAGCATCAGCGCTTGCTCATTGAGCAGCAAACCTTTAGTGCGACACCGCAGATTGCCAGTCGCGCAGTCGCAGAACTAGGCATGTATTCGCCAACGCTGAAAGATAAACTCATTATTCAGCCAGGCGCTCCAGTGATAGCGGGTGACACTTTTGCTAGCGCTGATACCGATAATAGTAGCACTGATGTTGCCAACACTGACCTGAGCCCAGAAAACCCGTCCGCTGCAGACTCTAGAGGGGATGGACAATGAGTAGCAAAAAGCCATCAACCGATAAAAAATCAGCTAGCGGTAAAGTGATAAAGCCGCTACGTCCTGCTAGCAAAGCGAAAGCTCAGCAAGAAGCTAAAGGTAACTCTACTAGCGCGAGTAAAAAAATATTCTCTCGTAAGAAAAAGAGTGACTCGCAAGGCGCTTATACCAGTGTAAAGAATCGCAAATCTAAACGCACCATTATGAGTAAGGCCTCAGGCGCGTCTTCGCGTGGTGGCTTTGAATATGACAAAAACCGCTTTCGGATGGTGTGGGCTATCGCCTTAACAGTTTTGGTGCTACTGATAGGCCGTGCCTATTATCTACAAGTCGCCAACGCCCAGTTTTATCAAGACAAAGGCAATGAGCTGATCACCAGCGAGCGTACACAAAAGTCGTATCGCGGCATGATTACCGATCGTAATCAGCTACCGCTAGCGGTCAGTGCGCCATTAGCGACTGTTTCCTTTAGTCCGCATGACTATGCGCGTGAATACTATGAGCTCAATAGAGTCATCATCGAAAATCCCAGTCAACCGGTATTACGAGCACGGATGCAAAAGCGCTTGGATAATATGGATCTGACTGTGTTAGCAGCAGCGGCCAACATTCCGGTGACTGAGCTTGAAAAGGCTGCTGCTATCGACAAGAGCGTCGATGTCACCGATGATGAGGCGGTCAAAGCAGCACTACCTTCAGGTCCAGGGTCGCACTATATGCCGCTACTCAATAAAGTCACCCCTGAGATCGCCCAAAGCGTCAGCTCGCTTGACTTCCCGGGCGTATATGAGAAAAATTTCTTTCAGCGTTATTATCCGCAGCCGCAGCCCAACGCGCAGCTGCTTGGATTTATGGGTCAAAACGCCAATGACCCTGAGGGCGGTTATGAAGGCCGCGCGGGTATCGAGCGTCAGTTTGAGCAAATATTAGCAGGGGAGGACGGCAAAGTCCTAGTGCTAAAAGATGCCAAACAAAACAGTCTCAAAGAAATTAAACAATTAAAGCCAGAAGTCGCAGGTAAAAACGTGGCTTTGACTATCGATTCGCGCTTACAGTACTTGCTCTACAAGGAATTAGAAAAAGCCGGACGCTTGCAGCAAGCGCGTTGGTCAACGGGTATGGTAGTAGACGTCCAAAACGGTGAAGTGCTAGCTTTATCGACTTGGCCTTCTTTTAATTCTAATAATCTCAATGAGATGACTGGCGAGAATCAGCGCAATCGGGCACTGCTCGATGTCTTCGAGCCGGGCTCAGTGATGAAGCCTTTTACCGTAGCAGCAGCGCTTGATTCAGGAAAGTATACCGCCAACTCTTTGATCGATACTAATCCTGGCTCTATCCGCGTCCGTGGTTATACTATTCGTGATCATAATAATTTAGGTACGATTAATCTTGCGACCCTACTACAAAAATCTAGTAACGTGGCTTCAACGAAAATCGCCCTCTCTTTGCCTGCTAATGGCATCACTAGTATGCAAAAGAAATTTGGTTTTGGCGCAAAAACCCCGCTACAGTTTCCAGGCGAAGGTAGTGGTAATGTCACGACACCCGAAGAGAAAGAAACCGCGCGCCGTGCCACTGTCAGTTATGGCTATGGTATGGAAGCAACGCTTGCGCAAGTTGCGCAAGCTTACGCGGCACTAGCAGCGGGCGGGGTTATGCATCCTCTGACGTTGACTAAAACCGATAAGCCGCTGCCAAGCAAGCGTATCATGGAGCATGAGCAAGCGATGGCCATCGTCGAGATGCTTGAGTCGGTAACGCTGCCGGGTGGTACCGCAAAAGCTGCTAATATTGATGGCTATCGCGTGGCTGGCAAGACCGGTACTTCGCGCCGTATTAACCCTGATGGCGGTTACTATACCGATCAGTACCGTAATATCTTCGCCGGTATGGCGCCAGCGTCCAATCCAAGGCTAGTCAGCGTTATCTTGTTGGAAGATCCGCGCGGGCTGCATTATGCCGGTTTGACCGCCGCGCCGGTCTTTCATAACGTGATGAAAGAAGCGCTACGCCTGTATAATGTGCCGCTTGATAAGCCGTTACAAACGCAAGAGTAGTCGCTCGCTTGAGGCGAAGTTTTTAACTTTTATTTCATTTTAAAGCTCTAGGATTTTTCATGACTGACGCTTATCAGGCTAATATTAATCAAAACAGTATTGATCAAAACAAGAATAACCAAACCAGTACCGTGACCTTACAGCAGCTACTAAACAATAAACACCAAGACAGCACTCCTGCAAGCAAGCGTTTGTCACAACAATTAACGTCCATTACTGCCCTGAGTCCAGTGATGGGCATTTCTTTTGCACAGTTACGACTAGATAGCCGGAAAATGGCCGAAAACGATGCTTTTATACTGCTAAAAAGCCAGACACCGAACTGCCAACAGAGCCGTCACTACCTACAACAAGCGGCAAACAGCGCTGCTTTTATTTTATCTGAAATAGACCCGCAAGCCCTGCTTAGCGAAGCTAACGTACCAGCCAATGCTAATATTCAGCCAAATGATAATAAATTGCCCGCTGAGCAGCAGCTATCGAATTTTCCTTGTCCTGTCGTTTATGTGCCTAATATCCGTGATTTTCTCGGTGACTTAGTGCAGCTGCGTCTGCAATACGAGCAGCCCACAACGCTACCCATGGTAGCCGCGGTTACTGGTACCAATGGCAAAACCACGATTAGCCAATTGGTAGCCCAATTAGCGCAATTAGCGGGCATGAGTAGCGCGGTTATGGGCACGGCAGGTAATGGTAAGTTAGAGGCGCTGGTGCAAGCCAGCCACACTACTGGTGATGCGCTAGCAGTGCAGCAGTTTTTGCAGCAAATGGGTGCGCAGCAAGTGGATTTGTTAGCGCTAGAGGCCAGCTCGCATGGTCTCGATCAGCAGCGTTTGCAAGGCGTACCTATTAAAGTCGCTATTTATACCAACCTGTCTCGTGATCATTTAGATTATCATGCGGATATGGATGAGTATGTCGCGGCTAAAGCCAAGCTGTTTGATAAGCAGCATTTCCCCAGTCTCACTCATGCCATTATTAATATCGATGATGCGTACGCACAAACTATGCTAGATATCGCGCAAGCGAGTGGTCTGAGCGTGTGGACTTATAGCCTAGATACTGCCAAAAAAGCCACCTTTAGTGCCGCTAGTATTCAGCCAAGCTTGCAAGGCGTGATGATAACTATGCAGAGCGAATTTGGCAATATCGACATGGTCAGTCCGCTCTTAGGGTACTTCAATGTCGCCAATCTATTGGCCGCTATTGCAGCAGCGGTGGCGCTCGGGATAGATATTGGGCGCATCGGCGAGTTGGTTCCTAAATTGCACGGCGCAGTCGGACGTATGCAGCGTGTGCCATCAAGCGAGGGCTGCTTTATCGTTGATTACGCGCATACGCCGGACGCGCTCAGTCAAGTGTTGATAAGCCTTAAAGCGCATTGTGAAGGTAAGCTATGGGCGGTATTCGGCTGTGGCGGTGATCGTGATGCTGGCAAGCGTCCTATTATGGCGCAAGCAGGGCTGGCGGGCGCTGATCGAGTCATATTAACCGCGGATAACCCACGTAGTGAAGACCCTAATGTTATTTTGCAAGACATGCAAGCGGGCATGACGGATGAGCAATATCAGCGTACTCATATCGAGCCTGCCCGGCAAAAGGCGATAGAGTATGCAGTTGAGCAGGCAAACGCTGCTGATATCGTGGTCATCGCTGGTAAAGGTCATGAGACTTATCAGGAGATCAAAGGGGTGCGTTATGACTTTGATGACAGTGTGATCTTGCAACAGGCCCTTAATCAAGTAGGGCGTGCCTAGCTCATTAAGCTTTCTTTGAGCGCATATCAGGCGTCTAGCTAATAAGCCTCAATAGACCATTCATAAAAAGTAGTCGTTAATAATTAATATAAAAGGTATTCACTATGACAGCTGACCACCACAATACTATTCAGTCGCAAGGACTGTATGTCTGGCAAGCGGATAACTTGCTGACAGCGACAGCAGCGCTTAGTGGACATTGGCAACAAGCGCAGGCAGCGCAAGACAGTCAAGAGCTGGAGGTGACGAGCAATCGTATCACCACTGATACGCGCACCATTCAAGCAGGTGATATATTTTTAGCGCTTAGTGGCGATAATTTCGATGGTCATGATTATATCAACATTGCGGCTTCTAAAGGCGCTATCGCCGCTATCGTCTCGCGTCCTATTTCAACGAGCATTCCGCAGTTAGTGGTTGATAACACGCGTTTGGCTTTGGGTCAATTAGGCGCTTATCGCCGTCAGCAGCATTCAAATCTAACCGTTATTGCAATTACAGGCTCAAGTGGTAAGACAACTTGCAAAGAGATGCTCGGCAGTATCTTCGGTCGCCTAGCGCCGACGCTGATTACCCGCGGTAACCTGAATAATGATTTGGGCGTGCCGATGATGCTGCTTGAGCTATCCGATCATCATCGCTATGCCATCATGGAGCTTGGGGCCAATCATATCGGTGAAATCGCTTATACCACTGAAATTGTGCGTCCTGATGTGGCTTGTATTCTCAATATCGGTACCGCGCACTTAGGCGAGTTTGGTAGCCGTGAAGGTATTTGCCAGACCAAATCTGAGATTTACCACACCCTAAGCGATAACCAGTTTGCGATTGTGCCGGACAAAGATGACTTTACCAATCAGCTACGCCGCACTGCTGAGAAAAATACCGCAAAAGTAATCGGTTTTGGTAATACCGATGTCAGCGCCAGCCATCTCGATGTCGAGCCTGAGCGCAGCGAGTTTAAATTGCATATCGGCACACAGGTCAAAGATATCTGTCTACCGCTCGCCGGTGAGCATAATGTCAATAACGCCTTAGCGGCGGCAGCTTGCGCTTATGCGTTAGCTATTGATATTGAAGATATTGTCATCGGCCTAGAAAACGCCCGTCCGGCGAAAGGCCGCCTTGATAGTCAGTTATTAGGCAATCATCGCTTGATCGATGATACTTACAATGCCAATCCGCACGCCGTACGTGCCGCTGCCAAAGTACTAGCCGCGCAAACGGGTACGCAAGTGATGGTACTCGGGGACATCGGTGAGCTGGGCGACGCCGCGGTTAGCGAGCATCAAAGCTTAGGTCGTACCATTGCGGCTAGCGGTATCGATGTGCTACTTTGCGTTGGTGAATACGCTCAATACACTGTTGCCGGAGCAGAAGAGATCGGCGGTATTACTGCGCATGATTTTGAGGATAAAGACAGCTTATTACAGTATTTACAGCAGTATCTACAAGCGCAGCAAGCACATCCTTGTACTGTGCTATTCAAAGGGTCTCGTTTTATGGAAATGGAAACCCTCATCAATGCGCTAATCGAGGAGTAAGCGGTGTTAGTTTGGTTATTTGAATGGCTTAGCCAGTATTATTCTCCGTTTTCCGCGGTCTCATCCTTGACGCTGCGCGCACTATTAGCCGTCATTACTGCCTTAGGGTTTAGTCTGCTCTTGGGCGGGCGGGTGATACGTCATTTACGTACGCTTCGATATGGACAGGCTATTCGTGATGATGGTCCGCAGTCGCATTTGGCCAAGACTGGCACGCCAACGATGGGCGGGGTGCTTATCCTCACTTCTATCGGTGTGGCAAGCTTATTATGGGCGCGCTTAGATAATCCTTATGTTTGGATTTTACTTATTGTCATGGTTATTTTTGGCGCGGTCGGTTGGGCAGATGACTGGTTGAAGATTAAATACAAAGATCCCAAAGGGCTGATTGCGCGTAAGAAGTACTTTTGGTTATCGGTCGGTGCTATCTTCGTCGGGGTCTCTTTATACTATATTGCCACTTTACAGCCTGATATCGCAACCACTCGTATGATGCAGGATCTACTGCTGCCTATATTTAAAGATTGGTACATTCCTTTTTCTGCAGTGCCTTTTGGCATTGCCTTTATTGTCTTTACGTATTTTGTGATTAATGGCGCTTCTAACGCGGTCAACTTGACCGACGGCTTAGATGGCTTAGCGATATTACCGGTAGTATTAGTCGCCGCAGGCCTTGGCGCTATGGCTTATGTCTCAGGTGACGTGCGCTTCTCAGAATACTTGCATGTACCTTATATTCCCTATAACTCTGAGGTTATTATCGTCTGCGGGGCGATGGTGGGTGCAGGACTTGGATTTTTGTGGTTTAACGCTCATCCCGCGCAAGTGTTTATGGGCGATGTTGGCGCGTTAGCACTAGGCGCGATGCTTGGTACGATCGCGGTGATGACGCGGCAAGAGATTGCCTTTGCGATTATGGGCGGCTTATTTGTCGCTGAAGCGGTATCAGTGATATTGCAGGTGGGCTCTTATAAACTACGCAAAAAACGTATCTTTCGCATGGCACCCTTGCATCATCATTTTGAAGAGATCGGCTGGAAAGAGACAAAAGTGGTGGCAAGATTTTGGATTATTGCTATTGTGCTAGTAGTGCTTGGCTTGATGACTTTAAAACTGCGTTAAATGCTAGCTTTACTAGGCTCAACACCCCTTAATAACAAAGCCAAAAAGCCACTCTAGATAATTTTAGAGTGGCTTTTTTATCGCTTATCCGTAGTAACTTTTGTTAAGATGCTAATGTCAAAATAATGAGCAAATTTAGAAGAGGTTAAGATACTTGTGTCACTATTTATATGTCCTATTTGCCAATCACCACTATTTCCAGCAGCAGACACTTGGCGCTGTGATGGTAGCTTAAACCCTAAAAATGTTTCTCATCCTTTTGATGTGGCGCGTCAAGGCTATGTCAACCTATTACCGGTCAATCAAAAAAAATCCAAATCCCCCGGCGACAGTAGCAACTCTATCCTTGCCCGGCAACGGTTTTTAGCAAACGCTCACTACCAGCCGCTGCGTGATCTAGTTTGTGCGCAAATCAACGCTTTACTATCAGCAAAGCACAGTACTGGACAAACAGACAAATCATCCGTCGATTGGTTAGATATCGGCTGCGGCGAGGGGTATTATACTGGGGCAATTGCGCAAACTAAGGGCATTAATAGCTTAATCGCCGCGGATATTAGCAAGCCTGCGGTTATAGAAGTCGCTAAGGCTAGCAAAGCGGCTAAGCGCTTATGGTTAGATATTGATAAGCAAGATGACAACAAGGAAGCTATTTATCCTATCGTCACTAGCGCCGCTCATCTACCACTGAGCGCCAATAGTTTGACTGGCATTACTAGTATTTTTAGCCCGATATTGCCGACAGCGTTTGCAGATGTCTTGCAAGAGGGTGGCTATTTAGTGATAGCTAAACCCGATATAGGACATTTGACTAGCGTGCGCGAGGCCTTATTTGATGAAGTACGTGAGCATAATTCGGATAAGTTTTTGACCGAGCTTGCGCCCTTTTTTGAAGTATTAGATACTCAGCGAATAAGTGCTGAGTTAACTTTACCAGCAGCAGACTTAGCGGATTTATTAACCATGACCCCTTATGCTTATCGAGCTCAGCCAGAAAAGCGGCAAGCGCTATTGGCAAAAGCGGCAGCGGCGAGCTTTAATACGGAGGCAAAATTTGTGGTTTATGTCTTAAAAAAACGCCCGTTATAGCCTATTATAGTACGGGCCCCATTGTCGCGACAATATTATGCCAAATTCGATAATATAACGGCCAATTTTCTACCTGTTCAAGACTGACATGATCAGAATCAGTAATATACTGCTGTTGACGCTCGATAATTTGCTCAGTCAATTCTCTATCGCTGAACACTACGTTATTTTCATAGTTTAAATCAAAGCTACGCAGATCTAAGTTAGTTGAGCCGATCAAGCTGATTTCACCATCGACGGTCAAAGTCTTAGCATGTAGCAAGCCCGGCTTATACTCATAAATATTCACTCCTGCCTGTAATAGCTCCCAATAGTAGCTGCGAGAAGTGGCCGCCACGATCAAAGAATCGTTATGTCTAGGGAATATCATCGTCACCTCGACACCTCGATAGGAAGCCGCGCATAAGGCGCTAACTAAAGAGTAGTCAGGGACGAAGTAGGGGGTAGAGATCGTTAGAGTGCGCTTGGTCTGGCCAATCAAAGTGTTTAAAAACTGTGGCGTCGTGCCGCGGCGCTGAGTCGGCCCGTCAGCGAAAACTTGCGCCGCTATGCCGTATGCTGCAGCAATATTTTTAGGCTGGTGCTGCTGCTGATTTTGAGAATTGCTTTGAGCCTGATTCTTTGGTTCAACAAAATAAGGAAAGCTGTCTAACGGGGTCTCTGGGTTTTTCATTAGCCAGTCGCTAGCGAATAACATCTGGTTTTGCGCGACGATAGGCCCCTCAAAGCGCAGCATAATATCAACCCAAGGCGCAAATCGAGGCTTGACTCGAAACTCAGGATCAGCGCAGTTGCGACTACCGTTGTAGCTAATCTTACCATCGATGACAGTGATTTTTCGGTGATTACGTAAGTCGATACGGCTAAAGAGCAGCACCTTAATGATATTGCGAATGGGCAGCGCCACACTGACTTCCACGCCAGCCTCTCTCATCTCGCGCCATATTTTGGAGCGTACCATCTTACGCGAGCCCATGCCATCGACCATCGCCCGGCATCTCACCCCGCGCTTGGCTGCACGCATGAGTGCTTGCGCGGTATCTATCCCCATACCATCGATCAACCAAATATAGTAAAGCACATGGATATGATCGGTCGCCGCATCGAAATCAGCAATCATTCGCGCTTCGGTTTCAGCAGCATCCGCCATCAGCTCAGCGCTATTACCGACAGTAGTATGGAAGCCGGTAACCTCAGCAGAGTAAGCAAAAGCCGCTTGGTACTCAGGTTTGACCGCTTTTACTAAGTCGACGTCATGACCAAGAACTTCAGGATGATTATGATACAGCTCATGTTTGATGCGCTCATAGTTCTGTGTAAATTTGCGCCCCAAGTGAATCTCACCAAATAACCAGTAAACCACAACGCCAATATAAGGCAAGACGAAGAGGATAACTATCCACGCCAATCGAGCTGGAGCGGTCAAGTCATGGCGGGCGAGCACTCGAACCGAGATCAGCAGCAGCAGTAAAAAGTGAATAGTCAGGAGAATGTCTAGAAACATAAAGCGGTCCGTTGTTATTTTTATCGTTGGTAGCGAGTCTTTTACTCTATTTCTACATAAGTATCTACACAGGTTCTACTTAGTGTCTAATTAACTTTTACATAGAATCTGTATAGCCTCCGAGCAAATAAAAGCTCGTTTCGTTTGTAGATATCCGTTGACTATACCGTATTTTATAGCGTTAGATATATCAAAACGTAAGTCAGAGTTTGCTGCTGCTTGCTAAGGCTTTATTGCGAGCGATTTGATTGCTTAATACCCTGCACTATGAGTATGATAAAGATAACTTTGGTCGTACGCAGCGCCTAGATAGACCTACCACGGCGTCTAACATAGGAGAAGGTTATGAATAATTGTCATTTATCTATGCTGTTGCTTACTAGTGTGGCCTTATCAATGTCATTGTCCGGCTGTAATAATGAGGCCCAAGATCCGAACATCGTCTATTCAGAAGAGCATCTAGATCCAATCGAAAACTTGGAGATGAGCTCAGAGGTGGATCGCAGTCAATTCACTTATAAACAAACCTTCTATGTACCCATCTATTCGGATATCTATACTGATAAAGACAACCGTAAAGTGTTGCTCTCAGCGACTTTGAGCGTCCGTAATACCGCGCTAAAAAACTCTCTTTATATCAATAAAATTGATTATTATAGTACGGATGGCACCTTTGTAAAATCATACGTTAATAGTCCTATCGAGCTGCCAGCGATGGGCACGCTGAACTATATCGTCGAAAAAGAAGAAGATAAAGGGGGCTCTGGAGCGAATTTTATCATTGAGGTTGAAGGCATTAATGATACGCTCACGCCAGTTATTGAAGCGGTGATGGTGGGTAATTTTAGTAATAAAGGCTTTGCTTTTAGTACCCAAGGCACGCCCGTGACTCATTAGCATTTGCTTGTTTTTATCACTGAGCTTAAAAGACACTGAGCTAAAAGAAGCGCAGCCGAATTATATCGGCTGCGCTTCTATGGTTAAAGCTAAAGTGAGCCTCATTGGTTCATATGACTGTTTTGATTCATGTGGCCTTTGTTCATCATGTGGCCCTCTTGATTCATATGACCTCGTTTCAACATATGACCGCCTTGTTTCATGTGCTGCGCGCGCATTGTCGCAAGCTTCTGGCGTTGCTCTGGGGTTAGTATATTCATCATGGCTTCACGGGTTTGCATGTGATCACCACGCTTGTTCTGTTTAAGCGCTTGAATTTGCGCTTTTTGTTGGGCTGTCAAGTCCAGCTCAGCCATCATAGTGTTCATGCTGTTACGCATATGTTGACTGCTGTTATTATGATGTATTTGCTGCATATTGTTATGAGGCATAGTGTTACTAGCGTTCGTATTGGCACAAGCGCTAATCACTGTTAGGCTTGATAGTGCTAGCGTGGCGCTTATCAATAGCTTTTTCATAAAAGCTCCCTATTTTTAGTAATAAATTAGTTTTAGTAAAAAATTTATATTATATTTTTAAATACTCTATAAATATTGAAATTATCTACAGTGTAAAGGATATTGCCGTCACTAATGTTTAGAAGACTTTAATAAAGGTAATCAATATCCATGAATTGTATACTAATGAGCCTTTTAGTAAATCCTTGTTATAATAAGGGTATTATGAATTGCTTATAACTATGTGTTTTATATTCTATCGATAGCTTAAGTCACAATCTCATTATTGATGGCTTTCGCCCAACGCCGACTTTTATTATGGCAGCGATTACAGAGCTCATGCGCCTGCGTCAGATAAGCGACATTACCGCAGTACATGCAGGCGTAGTGATAATTGGGCTCGACTTGCTGCACCGCTTGATAAGGCTTAGGAAATAGCGGCAGACCGTACCGGGTATCATCGAGCGGATAGAGCACCAGACTGAAATTGCCATCGACCTCTAACAGACCAATACGCACTTGCCCTAAGTGCTCAACGCCTTGCCGACGCATCTCAGAGAAAAACTCATCGTGCGACATCTTGCCTTCTTTGATTTTCTCTAGTACCAAGCGCCCGTTTTCGACGATATAGACCGGCTTGCCCTCTAACAGATATTCAAAAGGCTGATACTTCATCATAAACCAAGTGCATAAGCGGTACAGGCCGATGACCACGCTCATAATTATCACCGCTTGGATAATGGGTAAATCCTCAGTGAACATCGGATCGCCTGCGATAGAGCCAAGCGATAGGATAATAGTCAGCTCAAAGATAGACAGCTGACGCACGCCACGCTTACCGGTGAAGCGCAAAAACACAATAATCATGATAAACATGATCGCCGCGCGCAGGGCGACCTCAAGCGCAAAACTCCAAGTGGTATCGTGAATAAAAATGCTCGCCCAATCCATTTTATAACCTTAACTTTTATTATTTGTATTTTAGGCCAATCGTTCTAAAAGCGCCTTTTTCATCTATCTCTTTCACCACCAAAGACCAGTCATTATTGATCGCCACGGTATCGCCTGAGACCGGAGCCGTTTCTAAATTCTCGATGATATACTCGGCCACGGTTTGCTGCCACATATCTACAGCAGGCGTCTCTCTTTTCGTTCTAGGTTTAGTGTTGACGGTCTCTGTTTGCATCAGTTCATCGAAAAAAGGCAGGCTGCCAAGTTTAGCGCTAGGCGATAATAGCCAGTCGCCATAAAAGTCATCCATCTCTTTATTATTGAGGCTAGTATCATTGAATATTTGCGCAATTTTGCTGGCATGTTTGCCTCTAAGCGCATACCAGACATGATCGCCTCGTTTGAGCTCAGTATTGTCATCGACCACGACCAAATACTGGCGCCGCACAAGCGCAAAAATTTTTATCTCGTTAGCATTAATATTAGTAGAGATGGTTTGCGGATGGCGACCTATCGCAAACGCGCCATCATTGACTTCAAACTCATAGAGCGTGATTTTGGCCCTATCAGAGACCCAAACCTCGTGCTGCTCTTTGGGCTCTTTGTTATTGGGAATACGCACCCTAAATAGATTAGCCATAATAGGAATAGTGCTGCCTTGCAAAATCAGCGATAACACCACCACGCCAAAGGCGATATCGAACAATAGAAAGGCATCCTCGACCAAGGCTATGACCGGTAAAATAGCTAAGGTAATCGGCACCGCGCCGCGCAGGCCAACCCAAGAGATAAAACCAATCTCCTTATCTTTAAATTTGAAGGGTTTGACACTAGAATAGACGGCGATAGGGCGCGCAACCAAGATCATAAAGGCGGTAATCGCGACCGAATAGTACCAAACATTGAGCACGTTGGAGGGCGTGACTAATAGCCCTAAAACCACAAACAGCACCGCTTGCGATAACCAAGCAAAGCTATCCATCACCCGCAGCACATGCTCGGTGGAGCGCACTTTATTATTACCAATGATGACCCCTGCCAGATAGACTGCCAAAAACCCGCTACCACCAATAAGGTTAGTAGCGGCAAATACCGCCAGCCCCGCAGAGAGGATCAAAATAGCGTACATCCCTGCCGCTAGATTGATCTTGGGCAGTAGCTTGGATAATAGATAGCCGGCAAGCAGGCCTAATAGTAAGCCAAAACCCAACTGCTGAACGAGTAAACCCAAAAAGCCAAGCACCGTCTGACCTTTGGGATCGACGTTTAGCGCGATCAGGCCGGTGACTAACAAAATAGCAAAAGGATCGTTCGCGCCAGACTCAAGCTCCAGTGTCGCTTGCACCCGATCGTTGAGCTTGACGCCGCCATTACGAAGTAGCGAAAACACCGCCGCCGCATCGGTCGAGCCTACGATAGCCGCCATCAACATACCCACGCGCCAGTCGACATCGAGGAGCCAAGTAACGAAGAGTCCTAAAACTACTACCGTCGCAAAAACGCCCCAAGTGGCTAGGGTGACTGCCGGCTTTAGTCCGACTCGAAACGACTGAAAGGAGGTACGCAGGCCGCCATCGAGCAAAATACAAGCTAAGGCAGCTTGACCGATGAAGTTGGCAATATTGTACTGTGAAAATTCAATACCCAGCACACCTTCTTCACCCGCGAGCATTCCTACTATTAAGAACAGCAGCAGCAAAGGCACGCCTAAACGTGCCGATAAGGTGCTAGCCATAATGCTAGCAAAGATCAATAATGCCCCTACTAAATATAGGACGTTTAAAGTATCCATCTTTTTTATCCTATTTATACTGAGCGTCAAAAGGCTCGTCTGCGTCATTATTCACAACAGTAGCCTCAGCGTCAAACTTAACTTTGCTAATAATTAACAAGATCAATAATTAGCTCTGTCAATAAATAGAGTGCTGTTGACGACCTCTTTTATTTTGGAGTAAAAGAGCCTGTTTTGTGCTGAAGTAGTAGGGACAAGGCACTGGTGATAATAGTTATTTACTAAGATAATGAATGGTCTTAGTTCCGTCGATAGTTGGCTGGTTGACGGTCAGTTTGCTATCTAGTATGTCACCTTTGGCATCGATGTTATAACAGTGTGACGAGCTACCTTTACGCTTACCATTGGTCAGCTGGTTTTCAGAGGTATTTAGACAGAACCAAGCGGTATGGTTACTAGCTTGCGATAGTGTCCATGCTTGAGTGAATTGGCTCACTTGCTGACGCTTACTGCTATCGGTGTAGACCGTCTCAGTGAGTAGCTCGCTAGCAGCGCCCGTTTGCGCTCGTTTAGGCAAGGTAGCCGTTTGCGTCGCTACTGAATACTGGCCTAAATTATTGGTAAATCCGTAGAACTTCAAAGGGTTCAAGCTATAATAATTTAGATTTATCGCATTGCCTACCACTTTTCCCTCTGTCGTGGTCAGAGTCGTCATCTGCGCCGTCTGCAATTGTCTACCCTCAAAGCTCATAAAGCCCTTAGGCACAACCTTGATCTGTGACACTAAAGGTTTTGTCTCATCGACGGCATATAGAGTCTCAGTACGCTCGCGAGTATAGATATTGAGCAATGCGGTCTCAATCGGATATTGAGTGACGACGCTATCATTAGCGTTATCCATGCCATCCATCGGCGCGTTGATGGTTACACAAGCGCTTAAGCTCAGTCCTACTAGTCCTGCTAAGGCTAAGTTTTTCATCGTTCATCCTTGCTATTATTTTGCGTTGACGTTCAGCCGATATCGACCGCTGCTATCTACTATAATCGAATTTTGTAGCGCTCGCGTCTGACATTCGTTATTTATAGCGCTACAGCTATAAGACTAGCATCATCAGCGCTATAGTGATGACTGAATAGTTAATGTCTGGCTAATCTGTACAAGTTTTATTACTCTACTAGACTAAGTTTCATAAATTTCATGGTAAGTGCAATAGGTGACATATGGATGTGTTCTCTTACTGGCAAGGCTTCTACAACGATCCTTGGTTTTGGCAGTTTCCGATGGCGACGCTAGCCATCAGCATGACAGCGTTTTTGGTGGTGGCGATTCCGTGGACGATTATCGCTTGGCGTGATCCTATTGCGCTGCGTAAATACAAAATACAATCCAAGCCCTTTGAGATGCAGAAGTTCTTACTGCCGTCCATTGGCCGTATCATCATCAATAATATTATCTTAGCGGCCTTATTAGTGCTGGTTTGGCCGCTCCTTAAGCTCACCGGCGTACATAATGGCGCGCTACCTGCGTGGTACATTATTATCGCGCAGCTGGTGTTTTTTGTGCTACTCGATGATTTCTTATACTACTGGATGCACCGCTATATGCATGAGAATAAGTGGCTACTCAAGCATATCCATAGCGTCCATCACCGGATTCATAATACTTGCGGTATCAACGGTAACTACATGCATTGGGTCGAGTACTCGCTCACCGCGACGCTCACCTTGGTCGGGCCTATCGTGCTTGGCGCGCACATTTACGTGGTCTATCTATGGGTGATACTACGGCAAATTGAAGGCGCGGATGGTCATATCGGCTATGATATCCCGTGGAATCCTGCCCATCTACTGCCAGTTTACGAAGGGCCGGTGTATCACGATTTTCATCATGCCAAATTCAAAGGCAACTACGCGGGATTTTTGCCGTATTTGGATAAATATTTAGGCAAGACTCATATTCCGGCCTATTTGAATTATCTAAAAGAAAAGAAGAAAGGTCTGACACCCGTTGAGATTGAGGAGAGTACGAAGCTGGCAAAACGACAGGCTCAGGCGCTTAAACGGCAGGCGCGGGGTTAGCTGCTATAGTCAGTTTAAAGTAAAATTGTTATGAGACTAAGTGCGCTACTGGTATAAGTTTTACTTGCGTGCTGCGTTCCTTCGATGCTGCGTAAAATTCATCCCAACAGCGCTATGTCATTTTTAAAGTGAATCGACTATATAAGCATAAGCTAAATTTCAACAGACCCTAATACATTTTCAATAAAAAAGCAGGAAGCTTACAACGATAATAATGAAAACATGGAGAGAATTATGTCAGCCACTAAAGAAGAAATCGTTGCCTTTATACACTCAGAGTTTCCGAAATCTAGATATAAGATTGAGTCAGTAGGGGATAGCAAAGCCACTTTGTCACTCGCTGTTGGTAGCGACGAGCTGCGACCTGGCGGCACCGTTTCCGGCCCGGTATTGATGAGTATTGCAGATGTCGCGATTTATATAGCGATACTGGGTGAAATCGGTATCGTACCCTTAGCGGTAACCACTAGCCTAACCATTAACTTTTTGCGCAGACCAGTAGCAGAGGCGAGCATCATTGCTGAGTGCAGCTTAATAAAAGTAGGACGCGCATTAATCGTAGGCGAAGTATCTCTCTATTCCAAAGGCTCTGAGGATATGGTGGCCCATGTGGTTGGGACTTATTCGGTGCCGCCTAAGCGTGACGAGCTAAAATGAAAAAGGCTTTGCTTGAAGAGTAGTGCAGGAATGTTTAAAAAGGCTAGAAAAAGTGCCAATCAAGGAAGCTTGATTTAACAGAAGAGAAATGGCGGTGACGGAGGGATTCGAACCCTCGATACGCTATGAACGTATACACACTTTCCAGGCGTGCGGTTTCAGCCACTCACCCACGTCACCTTTTTTAGACGGCTTAGTATAACGGATACGATTTGAATTGTCACGGTTTGCGCTTTATCTTTCTTTATTAATAAGTGCCTGCTAGGATAGCGCATTAGTGAGGACAGCAGCATCGATTATATCGACGAAGGGTACAAAATAACGTGATGAGTTTTGCAATAATAAATAGTAGGGCGATGAGTCGTGTCAAACATAGTATAACAGCCAGTGCAGGAGCGATGATAACGGTATGGCTACTCGCGATAGCGCCTGCTTATGCCGATGACTTAAGCCAGTGTAATGAGTCATTTTATGGCGGGGTTTATCCTGAATTTATCAATGATAAGCTCAGAGCTAACACCCAAGCGCTATGTATGGATGGCTTTGCGGTCATGTACTCAGGGGTGACGCGCACACCTTTATGGTCCGCAGAACATCTGACTCGAACCCGTCTCAATCAGGCCAAAACCATTGATCGTGAAGACAGCTTTCATGAAGAGAGCCGTCTGCCAGAATCTGCTAGAGCGTCATTAGACGATTATTCAGGCTCAGGCTATGATAGAGGACATCTTGCGCCCAATGCCGACATGGCCACGCGCTCGCAGCAGTACGATAGCTTTAGTCTCGCTAATATCGCGCCGCAGTCGCCGCGCAATAACCGCTACATTTGGCGCAATATCGAATCCGCTACGCGCTATCTCACGCAGCAATATGGCGAAGTTTATACCGTGACAGGAGTGGCCTTTACGGATAAAAAAACGAAGCGCTTAAATAGGCAAGTGCTCGTACCTAGTCATTTTTTTAAAGCGGTTTATATTCCAGCTCTCAATCAAGCCGGCGTCTACTACGCGCCTAATGATGAGTCCGAACGCGTTGAGGTGATTAGCCTTGATGAGCTTAGCGAACAGGTAGGGGTGGAAGTGCTCCCTGTGTTAGATAGCGCGGTAAAGCAGCAAGTTTTGGCATTGCCATTAAAAGCGGGAGAAAAGATAGATGCCCCTACTGAGCCTAGCGAAGAGCCATTATGGCTAATATTCGTTTTAGCTTTAGTGGATTGGCTGTTGACACAGCTGCAAGCGTAATTACGATAAGTCGTACGATCTAAATCATAGGCATTAACAGGCACTATAAGAATATACTGGTGAGATAGATTGCTTAATGAATATAAATGATCGTTGCTGATCACTATTTTTGATAATTGGAGTAACTTATGATCGATCCTTTTGCAAATAATCATCAAAGTATGCAAATTGGTGAATTGGTTATCGAAAATCAACAAGACAAGATTATTATCTACGGTGATTTGGATTTATACTTGACCGAAGCTGGATTTGAGCAGGCAAAGCAGCTACACGAGCTTACCAATAAGATATTAAAGCAATTTGAAAGAACTGGTCAGTACACATATATAGATGAAGTGTCAAAATCAAATGATGACTGGTCAGATGACAATATTGATAATCCGTTTTTGTAACTATTTGATATAGTTATGAATTAGAGAAAGAAATCTTTATAAAAAATTACTAGGCAAAATGTTTTTTTTGCCTATAATGTAATCAGACAGCGCTTGTACTGTTTTGATAAAGACTATTTTAGTCGTTATTAATCTAAATAATAAGTGGAAAAGATAACTCACAGAAATAACTTCTTTTTTATTTATGTTGGATACAAACAGTTCTAGTCGTAGAGATTTTTTAAGGACAAGCGCAATACACGCAGTTTATTGCACAATCATTGAAGGGAGTCGATATATGAAATTATTTACAAAAACCGCTTTAGCAGCCGCTGGTATTAGCATGGCAACTATGGCATTTGCCGCTGACCCATTGCATAATACTACTTGGCAAACTTATGATGATGGCAAGCCTAAAGGCACGGTCAAAATCACTGAGTCTAACGGCGTATTGACTGGTAAGCTTATTGGTACCAACTCAGCCAAAGGCAAAAAGCACGTTGGCATGACCATTATCTCTGGTCTAAAAGCTGACGGCGGTGGTAAATATAGCGGTGGTACGATTACTGATCCAGAAAAAGGTAAAGACTATCGCATGACAGCTAGTTTGAGCGGCGACACCTTAAACCTAAAAGGTTATATTGGTCCGTTTTCACGCAGCCAGCAGTGGAAAAAGAAATAAGGTAAATTTTAGGACTATTAGTAATAGTTAAGACTTACTAATCAGTCTATAAAACAAACCAGTAAAAGAAATCCCGCGTAGCCAGTAGGTTATGCGGGATTTTTATTTTGATGACTTTAGAACACTGATATTTTCAAATCACTACTCGCTGCATCTATCGGACAAATTCAGGATAAGCTTCCATCCCGCACTCAGCGATATCCGCACCCTCATATTCCTCTTCTTCAGAGAGACGCAGACCGAAAACGGCTTTGATTACTAGCCAAACTACTAAGCTTGCCACATATACCCAAGCAAAGATGGTAACCGCGCCAACGAGCTGACCTATGAAGGTAGCTGCTGGGTTCGTAATAGGTACAATTAATAGCCCAAATAGACCGACCACGCCATGCACCGAAAGAGCGCCAACAGGGTCGTCAATTTTTATTTTATCTAAAGCGAGGATAGATAACACGACAATGATACCCGCAGCCACTCCAAACAGAGTAGCTTGTAGGGCAGAAGGCGTAGAAGGCTCGGCGGTAATAGCGACTAGCCCCGCTAGTGCACCATTTAAGAGCATAGTCAAATCGGCTTTACCAAAGATAAGCCTTGCTAATAACAGCGCTCCGATAGCGCCGCCTGCTGCCGCGGCATTGGTATTTAAAAACACCATAGCCACAGTGTTAGCGCTAGCGATATCTCCTAGTTTTAGTACTGAACCACCATTGAAACCAAACCAGCCCATCCATAGGATCAAAGTGCCAAGCGCCGCTAGTGGTAAGTTGGCACCAGGAATGGCTCGTATCTCACCTTTAGAGCCATATTTTCCGTGGCGCGCTCCTAATAACAACACACCCGACAATGCTGCTGCCGCTCCTGCCATATGTACAATGCCTGAGCCGGCAAAGTCCACAAAACCTATAGCGCCCAAATTATACAAACCAAAGACATCCTGACCGCCCCAAGTCCAGCGGCCTTCCATAGGATAAATAAAGCCAGTCATGATTACGGCAAACAATAAAAACGACCACAGTTTCATGCGCTCAGCGACTGCGCCTGAGACGATAGACATACAGGTCGCGACAAACACTACCTGAAAGAAAAAGTCAGCGGCTGCTGAGTAGACTGAGTCACCGCCGAAGCCATTCTCCGCGGAAGTGGCTAGCGCGTCTGCTGCTAGCGCGGCGTCGCCTACGATGCCGCTTAAGAATAGCTCGCCGCCATACATAATAGCGTAGCCACAGATCATATACATAGTACAGGCGGTCGCAAACAGCGCGATGTTTTTGGTCAAGATCTCAACGGTGTTTTTTGAGCGCACCATTCCTGCCTCTAACATCGTAAAACCAGCGGCCATCCACATCACTAGAGCGCCGCAGACCAAAAAATAAAACGTATCAATCGCGTACTGTAACTCAAAAATCTGACTTTGCATCTTAATTCCCCCTTGAATTGACAATGCAGCTATCGGGCTTGCCGATAATTAAGGCTTTTACCGTTTCTTGCACCAGTAGTGGGCAAGTACGGTTTTATACTTCTACAGCTTTATACTTTATATAGCATCAGGACCTGTCTCGCCGGTACGAATACGAATAACTTGTTCTAAGCTAGTGACAAAGATTTTACCGTCGCCAATCTTGCCAGTGCTAGCGATACGAGTGATAGCTTCGATAGCTGGTTCGACCATCTCATCAATGACAGCGACTTCTACTTTTACTTTTGGCAAAAAATCCACCACATATTCTGCACCGCGATACAGCTCAGTGTGTCCTTTTTGACGTCCAAAACCTTTTACTTCAGTGACAGTAACGCCTTTGACACCGATGTCAGAGAGCGCTTCACGTACATCATCAAGCTTGAAAGGTTTTAGAACCGCAGTGATTAACTTCATAAGTGTTATCCTTACATGAGTGAGGCTACAAAGAGGACACTATCAGGAAGTATTCGCTGTATTACTCCTCTTTTATGCTTACTAGTAGTCATTCAAGAACTGTGCCAAGCCTACTCAAGGGGGAGGTAAGCTTGGTGCCTTAAACGACTTTAGCGCGTCATAAACAAAGGGGTAAACAATACGACCAGACGATTTATCGATGTAGCACTGGCTTAAAAAGAGCTTTATTATAACGAACTTATAAGCCTTCGGGGAGGCTATACCCTACTGAGTTACTAAAACATCATATAGAGCAGGGAATAGCGATTATCAGAAGGCTGTAGCATAGACAGGAGCAGAGGTAAGTGCAAAAACAGCCGTCTATTGTCAGCAAAAATGAATACAGTGAGGCGAGATAAAAGCAAAGTGATCGCAAGATAAAACAGCGCTTATCGCCTAAGAGCGGTAAGCGCTGTGCAACAGTGGATTGAGCGTAGAAGATTAATGATAGGGTATTGATGGATATTCGCTGATTCACAGTCAGTTGGGTTGAATGTGAGAATTAGCTCTAACAGACTAGAGCTTCGGAAAAAGTAGATACGGCGTTTTGGTACTGACGAGCAGTTTTTTAGTATCGCTACCTCGTAAGATCTCCCGCAGACGCGATTGCCCAAAAGCACCGCTCATCAGCATCCCAATCTCATGCTCGTTTTGATAGTAGGTGAGAGCAGCACTGACATCACGGCAGTCTAACAGGGCTTTTTTGGCGTTGATACCTGCTTGCTTGAGACGCGCATAAGCTTCACGCAGTGCGTCGCAGTTATCATTATTATCTTTGCCGACCATTACGATATGAATGGTTAATGCGCGCACTAAAGGCGTTTTGCACAGCCAATCGAGCATCCGGTGGGTGGTAATGCGGTTATCAAAAGCGAATAGTGCCGTAGTAGGGAGCAAAAATGGTGCATGAGTCACCAAAATGGGGCAATGACTCAATCTGACTAGCTGGCTTAAGGTGGTTTTACAAGTGACGTGATGACCGATAACGATCAATTGCGATTTTTCATCCACATAGTCGATACTCTCGCTGAGGTTTTCATGGCGATGTAAGGTATAGACGGAGCGTTTGTGCTGATGCTCTTCGCAGTATGCTTTAGCTTGATGCAATAGCAGCCTACCTTGAGCTTTAAGCTCAAAATTACTTAAGTGCTCATGACTAGTAAATTGATCTAACAAGTGACTTTCATCATCGATATTTAAGCAGCCAGAATAGTTCACCGCTGCTTTTTGCTGCATGCTTGGTACAGAATGCAACAAACCAATCGGCGCTTGCAGGCGATTGGAGGCCCACATGCTTGCGTCCAATACCGCTTGCACGTGATCAGGACAGTCTAGACAAGCAATGACACTATCTGGCTTTAAATTACTCATAAGGCAACCGTATTAGCTAAATGACATGAGCTATCTAATCAAGCAATCCAATATCGCGGCGATCATGGATAGAGAAGCGATCGATCAAAGTACGACTGGCATTGTTTAGTCCAACTACTTTGACATCAATACCCTCGCGTTGCAAGCGCATGACGAGCTTATCAAGCGTATCGACGGCGCTAACATCCCAAAAATGCGCTTGGCTGACATCGATATGAATGATATCTAACGCTTCTTTGGTATCGAAGCTGTTTAGAAATTGCGTGGTCGAGGCAAAGAATACTTGCCCTTGCACATAATAATAGCGCGTATTGGTGCTATCGTCATAATCGCTATATATCGTCAAGAATTGCCCGATCTTATTGGCAAAGGCTAAGGCGGATAATAGTACGCCGACACCGACACCATACGCAAGGTTATGGGTGATGACGGTTGTCAACACTGTCGCTAGCATCACAATATTAAATGACATAGGGTGGGTTTTAAACTCGCGAATGGATTGCCAGTTGAAGGTACCGATAGAGACCATAATCATCACCGCAACTAGCGCTGCCATCGGAATCTGGCTGACCCATTCGCTCAAGAACACCACCATAATCAGTAGCACAACGCCCGCTATTAAAGTCGATAAACGAGTACGGCCGCCAGACTTTACGTTGATCATCGATTGACCGATCATTGCACAGCCAGCCATACCGCCAAAAAACCCAGAGACGACGTTAGCGATACCTTGACCGCGGCACTCTTTATTTTTATCACTCGGCGTATCCGTGAGCTCATCGACGATGGTCGCGGTCATCATCGACTCAAGCAAGCCGACGATAGCCAAAGCGATAGAGTAGGGGGCGATGATAAGTAACGTCTCAAGGTTGAGCGGAATATCTGGCAATAAGAATACCGGCAGCGAATCGGGCAGATCGCCCATACTGCCGACATTACGAATGTCTAGATTCATGTACATCGCCACCGCTGTCAAACCGACGATACAAATCAGCGGTGAAGGGATAATGCGGCCAATCTTTGGAATAAGTGGAAACAAATAAATGATCGCTAAGCCTACCGCCGTCATGATATAGACGGTCATACCGACCCGCTCCGTCATCGGATTGAGTTCAGGCAGCTGGGCGGCAAAGATCAAAATCGCTAGCGCATTGACAAAGCCTATCACCACTGAGCGCGAGACAAAACGCATGAGATTGCCAAGCTTTAAGATACCCATCACCACCTGAATAGCGCCGCATAGCAAGGTTGCCGCTAGCAGATATTGGAGCCCGTGATCAGCAACGAGATCGACCATGACTAATGCCATCGCACCGGTGGCCGCCGAGATCATCCCTGGGCGTCCGCCAACGAAGCTTATGACGACAGCGATACAAAAGGAGGCGTACAAACCTACCTTCGGATCAACGCCGGCGATAATAGAGAAGGCGATGGCTTCTGGAATCAAGGCGAGGGCGACGACGAGTCCTGACAAAATATCGCCGCGAACATTAGAGAACCACTCATCACGTAAGTTATCAATAAAAGATATCATAAGAAAGCTGCATAGAGTAAGAGGCAAAAAGGTAGTCGCTGATCATGAGCCTATTATCTACTGATAATAGTCACTGACAAGAGAGCTAAGACGTGGCTCAACAGACTGAGCCTGTCAAAAGATATGACACTTGCATATAAGCAAAAGCCAATAACGAATAGTGAGATAATAGGGCTTGATACTAGTTGCAGAGGCATGCTGCTAGTGACAACATGATAAACTAATAACAGCTAAGATATTAGCCATTCGTTATTAGCTATAAAAACATGGGCATAATAGCACAAAGTGGCAAAAAAGCAGTACCGAAATATCAACGATACCGTTATGATGCTTATATTAATCGCTCAGAATGACGTGATTGCTCTCATCCGTGATTCGCATTTCAGAGCGCTTCCATAGTTTAAGATAAGGAAAGCATATGTCGACCTCTGAGGCACCAGCGACATTGATTCATAAAGGCAGTGGCCTACAAGTGGTCGTTGGCTTAGGACAGTCCGGATTATCAGTAGCACATTATCTCACCGAGCAAGGATATCGTGTTGCAGTCACTGACAATCACCCTACGCCAGTATTGGCTGACCAGCTACCGGCTGCAGTCGAGATTCGTCAATTTGGCGGCCTTGACAGCGAGTTATTATTACAAGCAGCGCGTATTATCATCAGCCCTGGCATCTCATTAACAACCCCAGCAGTGGCGCAAGCGCGGCAAGCTAATATACCAGTCGTCAGTGATATTCAGCTGTTTTGTGAAGCTTGTAGCATACCAATAGTCGCTATCACCGGCTCCAACGCCAAAAGCACCGTCACCACTTTAGTGGGACAGATGGCAAGTGATGCTGGGGTCAAGGTAGGCGTCGGTGGCAATATTGGCGTGCCGGCTTTGAGCTTACTAGCCAATAAAGACATGGAGCTGGTGGTCCTTGAGCTATCCAGCTTTCAGTTAGAAACTGTCAGCAATTTAGGCGCGCAAGTGGCGACTGTGCTCAATATGTCTCCTGATCATCTAGACCGACATGGCGATATGCTCGGCTATCATCAGGCCAAACACCGTATCTTTCAAGGCGCAAAATCGGTAGTCGTCAACCGTGAAGACGCCTTGACTCGGCCTTTAGTCGCGGACAATTTGCCTCGTATCAGTGTTGGCATTCATGCTCCTGATAAAGATCAATATGGTTTGATTACCGATCCTGATGGGCAGATCTATTTGGCTCGCGGTACCGAGCGCCTCATATCCTCTGATCAGCTACCGGTCAAGGGTCGTCACAACTTGCTTAATGCGCAGGCCGCGCTTGCTTTGGGTGAGTTGGCAGGGTTGCCTCTAGAGAGTATGATCGCCACGTTACAGCAGTTTACGGGGCTCGATCATCGTTGCCAGTTTGTAGCTTCAGTGGCTGATATCGACTTTTTTAACGACTCAAAGGGCACTAATATCGGCTCGACTATGGCGGCGGTTGAAGGCCTAGGAGCCGTCTATACACCAAAAGATGGTAAGCTGTTGTTGATATTAGGCGGTCAAGCAAAAGGCCAGCAGTTCGGCGAATTGGCGCCGCTCATTAACCACTATGTCAGTCAAGTGCTCATTATCGGTGAGGATGCCAAGCTCATTGAGCAGCATTTGCGCGAAGCCGAACTTAGCGACGATGTCAGATTGCATCAGTGCCAGACGCTAGATAACGCTTTTAATTGTATTCAGCAAGTGACAGATAGCAGCTTATCGCAAGTGCAAGCGGTACTCTTGTCTCCAGCCTGTGCCAGCTTCGATCAGTTCAGTGGTTATGCTGAGCGCGGTAAGCATTTTAGTCAGTTGGTGCAGCAGCTAGTGACGCAAGATACCGCTGATAGCTGAATGAGCTATAAATCTTTATAAGTGATAGATATTACTGATTATTTATTCTATAGTTTATAATAAAATTTGGCATGAGTTATTTTTTAGGTTTTGATGGTGGTGTTCGCTGAACGCCGTATTTTTTGTTTGTTAGTATATTTGAATATTATGGCGCTCTCTTTTTTTTCTCGCTCAAACTCCAGCTCTTATGCCAAAACCAGTAGTGACGGCGTGTTGTCCCTACCTTCAGCTCGCGCTATTTTGTTAGCTAGCGTGGGTTGCATGCTGGTACTGAGTTTGCTAATGGTCGCTTCTGCCTCTATACCTTTTGCACTCAGTCGCGGGATGACAGAGCTCTATTTTTTCAAAAACCAACTGCTCTATATGTGCATTGGTCTATTTTTGGCATTTTTACCTTATAAGTTTGTACCGCTTAAGATGCTGTATCAGACGGGTACGCAGTTCTTTTTATTGATAGTGACAGCGCTGTTGTTAGTCGCCACTTTATTTGGCACGCCGATCAATGGCTCAAAGCGTTGGTTGAGTTTAGGGGTGTTCAACTTCCAGGTCGCTGAACTTGCTAAGCTAGTCGTTATTATTTTTGTTGCCGACTTTGTGGTGCGCCGCTCTTTTGAGGTGCGTAATGGTTGGGATGGCTTTTTGCGAATCTCACTAGTCATCGGTATGATGACTTTTTTACTATTATTGCAGCCAGATTTTGGCTCATTGGTGGTCATCGTTGGGACGGTATTTGCGATATTTTATATTGCCGGCGCGCCTTATAAGCAGTTTATCGCGCTAGGGGCGGTAGTTGGCGTACTTGGGGTATTAGCAGTAACCTTGGTTCAATATCGACTGACGCGAGCTTTATCGTTCTTAGATCCTTTTGATGATATTCAGGATACCGATTATCAGTTGGCGCGTAGTTTGATTGCCTTTGGCCGCGGTCAGTTTACCGGAGTCGGTTATGGCGAGAGCGTACAGAAGCTCTCACACCTGCCAGAAGCGCATACGGATTTTTTGTTAGCCATCACTGGCGAAGAGCTGGGGTTTGTTGGCGTAACTTTGGTACTGCTGCTCGAAGCTTTAATTATCGGTAGCGCCATGCGTATTAGCTATAACGCGCTGAAACGTCGGCAGATGCGCATGAGTTATACCGCTTTTGGTATTGGTATTATCTTTATTGCGCAGACGATTATCAATGCGGCAATGAATATGGGTGCGATGCCGACGAAAGGTCTAACTATGCCGTTCTTTAGCTATGGCGGCTCCTCGATGCTGATTAGCTTAGTGATGGTAGCGTTATTGCTGAAGATATATAAAGAAAGCCCTGAGATCGAAAAGAGCCAATGTCGTCATTATTAATAAGGTGAATCAGTTGACCTGTAATGAGCAGCAAGCATAAATAATAGCTTTTGTATGGTGCGTAGAACGCTATTAGCAATTAGCTATTAAAAAATAGCTAATTGCTGTTTATTTTGTAGCGGTGCGTTATCCCACTGGCTAATAGCTTGTCTTAGCATCCGCTCTGGCGTATCCAAATCAACGGGCAGTTGTTGTAATAATTTTAAAGCTTCCGCAATGAGTGCGCTTGGATCACGAGTATCGATAGGCTGAGCTAGATTTTGTTTAGAGAGTTTTTGCCCATTGGCATGACAGATCAGTGGCAAATGATACCAGTGGCTGACTGCAGACAGGTCTAACATTTGTAATAGGCTGATTTGCGCGGTAGTCATTGGCAAGATATCTAGCCCACGCATAATGTGGGTAATACCTTGTAAACCATCATCGATACTCGCGGCTAAAATATAATTGATCATGCCGTCTTGCCGACGTACTACCATATCGCCCAAAGTCTGTTGTGGATTATCCCATTGTATCCCTTGAATACCATCCATAAAGCCAATGGCATAATTTGGTAGCTGCAAGCGTAGCTTATGCTGTTGTTTATCTAAATCCTTGGCAATACAGCAGCGCGGATAACGTTGCTTGTTAGGTATCAAGTCACTCAAGTTTTCTATATTATCCCAATATCTAGCTAAGCTTTTACGTGAGCATTGGCAGCCATAAGTCAAAGGTGCTAGCGCTTCCCGTAGGTAATCGTTATAGATATCGATGCGCTCAGATTGGTGGATAACATCACCATCCCACTGTAGACCAAGCGTCTCTAGATCTATCAATATCTGTTCGGTAAACTGCCGATCACAGCGCTCAGCATCCGTATCTTCTATACGTAGTAACCATTCTCCACCCAAAGATTTGATATGACAGTAGCTCGCCAGCGCTGTCGTCAAAGAGCCTAGATGTAACTCACCCGTAGGAGAAGGGGCAAAGCGGCCTATAGGCCTTTGAGTAAGCAGGGAAGCTGAAGGCTCTATTAAAGCTGAAGGCCCTGCTAAAAAAGGATCGTTATTATTTGTAGGATAATTCACAGTATTCGGCTGCCGAGATAAAATAATGGCACTAGCATAAACAAGCTGGCTTTGAAAATATATTAGTTTTTAGTAGGGCTAAAGGCGCATTTGCTGGTTCGAGCGTATTTAATTCTGCGCATAAAAAAGCGAGCGACTCTATCAAGAGCGCTCGCTTTGAGAATTTATAGATATCGCTAAGGACTCGCTATTGACCTTGGTTTTGACGCTCTTTCATTTCTGATAAGGTTTTGCAGTCGATACACTGCGTAGCAGTCGGACGCGCCTCTAGACGGCGCAGGCCAATCTCAACCCCGCAAGTTTCACAAAATCCATAGTCGTCATTTTCAATCTCAGCCATCGACTTATCAATCTTGCGAATCAGCTTGCGCTCACGGTCACGAGTGCGCAGTGCTAAGGCGAACTCTTCTTCTTGAGTCGCTCTGTCGTTGATATCTGGCATAGCGCTTGACTCATCTTGAATATAAGTCTTAGTACGGTCAGCCTCACCGATAAGCTGGCTTTTCCAGTCGAGTAAGATCGCTTTAAAATGTTCAAGCTGCGCATCAGACATATACTCTTCGTCTTTGGCAGGAACATAAGGGGTAAATTTTACCTCAGCTGGAGACGTCGTTGAAGTGCTCATAAGGGTATCCTATTTTTCCAAATTAATTCAACAAAACGATGTTGCAAAAGACAAGGCTTCAAAAATCATCTATCGCCCTACGACTTGTCCTTTCTAGAACGTTTCACCACGGGGTACGCCAATCATATGATAGATAAACCTAGCACCAATGTGATGCGATACGTTATCAATCGCTCATATTAAGCTAATAACGATTACTTCCTTTATCATTATTATACTAACCAACGTCCACTGTTTGCTATTATTCATTATGCCACTAAAAACCGGCTACCAAGTATCTAGTCTTTTGACCCAGCTTGCAAGATTACCATTGTTGGCTAATTGCAACCAGCGATAGCCGGCATGTGCTTGTTTATCATAACTAAAGTCATCCTCATAAGGCATAAACTGGTAGCAAGTCGATGGGGTCGAGTAAACTGTTACCCCATTTCGATGACGGACTTGCTCTTGATGCGTATGACCACTAATAATGACCTTTAAGTGCGGATAAGAGGCTATACGCTGCCAAAAATAATCGGCGTTTTCTATCATGTGCGCATCTATCCACTCAGAATACATCGGTAGTACGTGATGGTGTATTGCTAGTAAAGCTGGCTTATTACAAGTCTCAAGCTGCGCGCACAGCCAGTCCATATCCGCCTCAGTCACCGCACCTGCAATCTTGCCAGGGATTGAAGAGTCTAGCAATAACACCTGCCAATAGTCCGTCTCAATCACATGTTGACTCAGCAGCCGCGAATCCATAGTACAAGCCGTCAGCTCGCGTTGCTCAAAGGGCAGGTCATGACTAGACTCGTCGGTGACATCATGATTACCGGCAATACAAGCAAAAGGTATCTGCGTGTTATGAAGTACATCAAAAATATAGTCATAAGTTGATGTCTCAACTTTACTGAGTAAGTCTCCGGTTACTATTATCAAATCACAACGAATATCTTCAGCAAGCGCTTGCGCGAGATTGGCTTCAAAGCAGTGCCGACAGTTGGGTTTTTCATCGTCATGGTCTTCAGCATTATCTGTACTAGCTAGTGGCAATAAATGCATATCGGTAATTTGCAGAATGTTTAACGGTCCATCCGGCTTGTTTACTCGATAAGTGGGGTAGCTCAGCATGAGTAAGATCTCTTAGGTCATAGTAGATAATAATCCTAAACGCTCTGATAACCTTAACACTTCCTGGTCGTCTATTAACCGTTTAGCGATTAGATATCTGCCTGTTTATAGCACAGTTTTATGCAGCAACCAACTACTTAGTAAAAGAAAGTCGATAAAGGTAAGCGCGATGATCAATAATATCCGCTCGTAGTTTACTTTTTATTTGCGATTAGTTAGGGTCAATCTAGTAAGCAGTTTTGAGAAAAATAACGCGATAAAAAATAAAATAGCGAGCACTAATACAATTGAAAGACCGGTTTGTATATCCATCCAGACACTGCCCCATACTCCCAAAGTCACCCCACACTGGGCGATAATGAGCGCAAAGACGACCATCTGCTTCGGTGATGTTGTCCATAATCTGGCGCTTAGCGCGGGCAGTACCAAAAGCCCACTAATTAATAAGCTACCGACCGCTTGTAAAGCGATCGCACAAAATCCTGCTAGTATTCCCATAAAAAACAAGCGCTGCCGGGTCGGGTTTACGCCTTGAATACGAGCTAAGGCTTCATGGGTAGCTAGTTTGATTTGCGCGGGCCAAATATAGATAAGTAAGGCCAATCCTATCAGGACACTCGCTGCTAATATCGGCAAATCCGCCCAATCTAGCTCTAATAAATTACCAAATAAAAACCCTAAGACGTTGGCTTGTTGGTCCGTTAATTGAGTAAGTGTCAGCAAACCCAAACATAATAAAGTAACTGCAACTACGGCTAATACCGCATCCATTGGCAAACGTTCATCGTCAATCACCACTAAGCCGAGCACTACCAGCACGCTGACAATACCGACGCCAAACCCCATCGGTAACTGCCAAAGAACCGCGAGTCCTACACCCAAGAGCGTACCATGCGCTAAAGCATCGGCAAAAAAAGCCATACGCCGCCATAACACGAGACAGCCTAAAGGGGCTGAGAGCAGCGCGAGAATACTGCCGGCAATCCAAGCCGGGGCAATAATGGCTAACCAAGCAGTCATAACTGATATCCGTTAAATAGGCACTAAAAGGTATTTATAGAAGCTTCAATATAAAGTGGTATTCATAGCGACTGAGGACTTATGGTGCCAAATCGCTAGGGGCATGATGCTCACAAGCGTGATGCTGATGCACATAAGGCTGCTCATAATGATGACCAAAGAGCTTTTGAAACTCGCTGGTGATAGCAAGCTCGCTCGGTTGCCCTTCACAGCAAATGTGCTTGTTGAGACAAATGACGCGCCGGCTACCTTTCATCACCCAATGCAGATCATGCGATACCACGAGCATCGCACAGCGTAAGAACTCCGGCAGCTCATCGATGAACTGATAGAGCCAAACTTCAGTATCAGGATCAAGCCCCTGCATCGGCTCATCTAAGATTAATAGATTTGGCTTATCTAGTAAGGCTCGCGCTAACAGCACCCGCTGCGTCTCGCCACCAGATAAATGACCCATTTGCCGTGATAACAAATGATTCAGAGACAACTTATCAAAAATAAACTGCCGCTGCTCCGGCTGTAGTCGGCGTTTATCCGCTTGCGCTAACAAGTCTTTGACTCGCAGAGGTAAGATAGGCGGTATTGAGAAACGCTGAGGCACATAGCCGAGCTGTAGAGGCTGATGAGCTTTTATAGTACCCGCGCTAGGCGTAATAAGGCCTAAGATAAGCTTAACTAAAGTCGATTTGCCCGCGCCATTGGGACCGATAAGGCTCACCGTTTCATTGACAGCGATATCGATACTGATATGTGATAGCAGTCGCTGCCTATCGATATCGTAGCTGACATTGTTAAGGCTCAGCAGCTTAGCGCTATCATTTGAGTGAAGCGGTAAGAGTGAAGGTCTAGATGATAAATTATTTGAGATCATAGCTGACCTGTTGGTTAGAGAACGGCTTTAAAGGCAAAGGGCATAAAATCATAATAGAAGGCCTTAGCAGAATTATGAGCTGAATAAAAAACTACTGACAAGCTTGGCAGCGACCGCTTAATTCGATAACGCTATGATTGACCATAAACCCCACATCTTGCTCGGCAAAGCTCATCATCTCTTGCACCGGTAAGCTGCTACATTCTTGTACCCGCTGGCACTGCTCACAAATCAAGAATGCCGCGGCGTGCTGAGCCCGAGGGTGACAACAAGGCACATAAGCATTAATGGAGGTGAGCTGATGAATCAAGCCCTCAGCCAATAAAAACTCTAAGCTACGATAAACCGTTGGCGGTGCGACATTTTTGGTTCGATGCTCGTGGTCTTTGTCTAGCAGGCGAGCTTGCTGCAACTGGGTAATCAAATCATAAGCGCCAACCGGTCGCTCAGCTTGCAATACCAGCTCATAGATCTGTTGACGCAGCGGCGTAAATCGCACACCGCGAAGGCGACATTGCTCTATAGCGGCAGTCAGACGCGCATGCACCTCATTAGCACTGAACTGCTGGACGTCATGGAGATGATGACTAGCTAATGAAGAATGGACCATAACCGCTCCTAAAATAATAGTGCACTTTTTATTGTTATAGTATAACATAATGATAGTTAGAAAATAGATTATTTAATGACAACTATCAAAACCAATTGGCTAAAGTGACATTATGAAACCGATGCAAAAAAAAATACTATCTTTGAAGTCTTGGCTTAAGAGCCTAGTTGCAAGTTTTCTAGTAGCAGGCTTGTTTAGTACAAGCGCGCAAGCGGCCAACACCGTAAGCGTCAGTAATTATCCTTTATTTTTGCTAAGTGAAGCGGTAACAGCAGGCGCAGCGTCCGCCAAGCAACTCCTAAACCCAGGTGAAGTAGGGCATCACGGTAGCATCAGCCCAAAAGATATCAAAGCGATTCAAGACAGTACCTTTGTGGTTTGGTTTGGCGCGCCACTAGAGAACAATTTAGCTGCAAGCCTGGATACTGCGCCTAATGCTATCTCTTTATTTGCTTTTGATGCTTTCAAGCGTTATCCCATGCGCGATGTCAAGGGCAAGCCAATAGCCAATACGTTAGACACCCATATTTGGTTAGATCCTCAAAACGCCAAAGCCATCACGCGGGCCTTAGCTGTTATCCACAGTCATGCCGACCCAAAAAATAAAACGCTCTATCAAGCCAATGCACAGAAATTTGCGCAGCGAATGGATAGGGCAGTCACGGCTCAGCTACAAAACGGAAAACAGAGACGACCTTACTGGGCTTACCATGATGCTTATCAGTACTTAGAACCCAGTCTCAATTTGCAGCTGGTTGGTAGTCTCAGTAGCGATCATCATTTAGCGCCAAAAGCGAGTCAGCTACGTTGGCTGAATGAGCAGCGTCCAAACAAACGCATGTGCTTGGTGACGCAGAGCAAGCCAGCTAAAGGACTTATCACGAAGCTGCAGCCGGTTAAAACGACTATTCAGTTAGAGGATATGAGCGGGAGCAACGACTTTGTGACAGGCTGGAGCGAGATGGCGCAGCAGATAATGAAGTGTACGTCTTGATAGCATCAATAGCCTGTTTTTGGGCGTTAGCGTTTACTTAACGAGAACGCCTCTTTTTGCTTGATCTATTGAATATTTGCTTGTTTAGTTATTATATGGCGGTTATGACGCGGCAGTTATTATAATTAGCTTGCTAAAGAGTAGCAGAGTACTTACAATAAGCGACGTTTTGTTTTGGTCAGATGACAATTACGCGATAGCGAACTGATGAATGCTAATTTCATGGTTTGACTTTTGGTAATTTGGATACGATCTGCGCATTAGGATTGATAATGACCAAGCCCGCTAAACGTACGCAAAACCAGCAAATCAGTATCTATATCAAACGCCAAGCTTGGATACTATTTATCCTGATCATTATCACTTGGCTGATAGATAAAATCTGGCTGCATAGTGAGCTTTTAGTAGCAAAAAGCACCGCCATTGGTGCTTTGCTTAGCTTTGTAACCCAAGCCGTTTTTGCTGGATTTGTTTTTTGGCACACGGGCTACCGTGCTCGCTTGCATATTGTCAATCAGCTCTATCGAGGCCAAATGGCCAAATGGCTATTGACTCTATTTGGTTTCGCACTAATCTTTATCACCATAAAACCCCTATCGGCCCCAGCGCTATTTATCGGTTTTATGGTCATGCAGATTAGTCACAGTTGGATGTTATGGCGTATACGCTAAAGGCTTATTTATATGGCGACCTTTCTATGTTATGGAGGTCCCTAAATATAAAGCAGTTTTGTCTATAGTGTGATGCTTTTACCTTACTATTTGTTTATAAACTATAAAGTAAATTATTTATAAATTATAAAGTAAAAAGCTATATCGTAGAAAAGCCATCCTGCCGTCCAATTTCTCCATGACTAATGATATCCCTTAATTGAATACTAGCTGAGTGAACAGTCGCTGCTTTAAAGCGACAAAATGAGCTTACCGCTAACGAATAGATACATTGTTTTTACTTTTCATCAGTCAAAAAGTAGCATGAAACGTTGAAATAACTAGAATATGTTGCAAATTAAGTCAAAAATATCAGTTATAAACGCCATTTAAAGAGTAAAGCACTGATGTTTTATAAATTATTTTTGGGCGCAAATGTCCATCCCTATCGGCTATCAGTAGAAACGCTACTTATACCTTTGATAAAATATAAATAATTGACTTTACATGATTACTACGCTGCATTAAGATATACAGCTAAATATTTTGCTTGAGTGTGTCTCAGTGAGCACCATTCTCACTATGAGAGACAAGCAAGAGGCCACATAATAGGATTATGTGTCAGTACCAAGGGCTGGTAAGAACTACTCATAAGCCCTTTTTTGCTAGCTAAAATTTCTGCAACTCAGTGAAATGCTATTA
Organism: Psychrobacter sp. 2Y5; assembly: GCF_051847375.1. NCBI lineage: Bacteria > Pseudomonadati > Pseudomonadota > Gammaproteobacteria > Moraxellales > Moraxellaceae > Psychrobacter > Psychrobacter sp. 2Y5. Next base: position 380,866 of record NZ_JBPYDA010000001.1, on the reverse strand, counting down.
AAAACAGGTATTTGTAACAGTGCTAATCTTCTTGGTACTGCTTATCCTGGTACTGCAAATTACCTTAGTATTACAAGTTAGATTAGGTTGGCTGTTATAAGCTTGAGGTAAATTTAAATATTGTAAGATGGCAAGAGTATTGCTGCACATTTAAATGACTATTTTCTTAGTTTATAACGACCGTATTTTTGGTAATTGATTAAATCGTTGATTAATGAGAAGCTGACACTATGGCAGGCGAACAAACAACAACAGAATATATCTCTCACCACTTAACAAACTGGACGTACGGCTATTTGCCGGGCGAAGGTTGGAAAGTTGCCTACACCGCTGAAGAGGCGAGTGCCATGGGCTTTAATGCTATCCACCTTGATTCTATGTTGTGGTCAATAGGCTTGGGCATAGTGTTCTGTGCTATCTTTTGGATGGTTGCCAAAAAGGTGACTTCAGGAGTACCTAGCAAAACGCAGGCTGCCGTTGAGATGATCGTTGAGTTCGTTGATAATAACGTTCGCGATTCTTATAGTGGTACCTCAAAACTGATTGCGCCTTTAGCATTAACCATCTTCGTCTGGATATTCCTGATGAACTTGATGGATCTATTGCCGGTTGACTTTATTCCAGCGCTTGCTGGCCAAATCGGCGCGATGATGGGTCATGATCCGCATCATGTCTTCTTCAAAATCGTTCCAACGACTGATCCTAACATTACGCTTGGTATGTCATTCGCGGTCTTTGCGTTGATTATTTTCTATAGTATCAAAGAAAAGGGTGTCGGCGGCTTTATTGGTGAGTTAACGCTACATCCGTTCAGCGCCAAAAACCCAATCTTACAAATTATTTTAATCCCAGTTAACTTTATTTTAGAGTTTGTGACTCTGATAGCGAAACCTATCTCTTTAGGCTTACGACTATTCGGCAACATGTATGCCGGTGAGTTGATTTTCATACTGATTGCCCTGATGCCATTTTGGATTCAATGGGCGTTGTCAGTACCGTGGGCTATCTTCCACATCTTAATTATTACCCTTCAAGCGTTCGTATTTATGATGCTGACGATAGTTTACATGTCATTAGCATCATCAACTGAACATTAATTAGACATTCAATAGGCATAAGAGGATACATCAATGGATCCAGTATTAGGTGGTTACACAGTTATCGCAGTAGCGCTACTAATCGGTTTAGGCGCACTTGGCACAGGTATTGGTTTTGCGATCTTAGGTGGCAAATTCTTGGAAGGCGTAGCCCGTCAGCCAGAGCTTGGTTCACAATTGCAAACTCGTATGTTCATCGTAGCAGGTCTACTTGATGCGATCCCAATGATCGGTGTCGGTATCGCTATGCTATTGTTGTTCGCTAACCCTCTAGCAGGTTAATCAGAAAGCTCAGTTGTAACTGTTTGACCGTCTTAAGTTGTCTGCTAAGTTATACAGATTCTGACGGTTAGACAGGATCAATGACACTGATTTTTCATTAACAAAGAGGTGATCACGTGAACATCAATTTTACCATCGTCGGTCAAGCCATTGCTTTTGCAATATTTGTGGTTTTTTGCATGAAATTCGTGTGGCCACCACTTATCGGCGCAATCAATGATCGTCAGCGTAAAATCGCTGATGGCCTAAATGCCGCTGAGAAAGCAAAAGCTGACTTGGCTACGGCAGAGCAAGATGTCCAGCAAGAGCTTGAACTGGCTAAGACTAAAGCTGCAGCCTTAATTGAGCAAGCGAATAAGAGCGCTAATCAACTGGTCGAAGATGCAAAATCACAAGCGCAAGCGGAAGGTGAGCGTATTCGCCAGCAAGCTCAAGCAGGAATTGATCAAGAGATCAATCAAGCGCGCGAGACACTGCGTGCGCAAGTGGCAGAGCTTTCTGTCCTTGGTGCTGAAAAGATTTTGCAAGATAGAGTCGATGAGCAAAAACATGCTAGCATGTTAGACCAACTGGCGGCGAAGCTGTAACTGTGAGGATATAATGGCTGATTTATCAACCTTAGCACGACCCTACGCAAGAGCCGCGTTTGACTATGCCAATGAAAACGGGGCTATAAACGAGTGGGAAAATTTCTTGTTTATTGCAAGTAACATTGTCAATGACAAAGCGTTTCGTACTTGGCTAGAAAACCCAGCCATCACGGCTGAGCATAAGTCAGCTGCTTTGGTTGATCTTTATGACTCACAAGTGGCTGGTGATAACGATTCTGCTTTTAAGCAACTACTAGGCGAGAGCAAAGGTTCTCGTTATGGTAATAGTATTAGCTATCCTAAAGTGTCACCAGCGCTAAACAACTTCGTAGAGCAATTGGCGCAGCAAGAGCGTCTAGCCCTACTTCCTGAAGTTTATCAGCACTATCGTAGCCATAAAGCGACTAGCTTAAAACAACTTGATGCTTATGTAACGACCGCTTATCCATTGACTGAAGCCCAACGTGAGATGATTCAAACGCGTCTAGCTGCCTCGCTCAATGCTAGTGTGGTGATTCACGAAACGGTTGATCCTAGTCTATTGGCAGGCGCTACCATAAAAGTCGGTGACAAAATCATTGATGATTCGATGCGCGGCAAGTTACAACAGTTAAAAACACAGCTAACTGCCTAATGCCAGTCACAAGCGCAGCGCTACTATATTAGTAAGGAGTAGCGGCTGCGTGATAGTAAGAGCATTTAAGTCAGTGGGCGGGTTATCATAAATTAAAGGAAACAAGGCAATGCAACAACTGAATCCAGCGGAAATCAGTAATCTGATTAAGCAGCGTATTCAAGACCTTGATGCAGGTGCAACTGCAAAGAATGAAGGCACGATTGTCAAAGTATCTGACGGTATTGTGCAAATTCATGGTCTTGAAGATGCCATGTACGGCGAAATGATTGAGTTTGAAGGCGAAATCTACGGAATGGCGCTTAACTTAGAGCGTGATTCTGTTGGCGCAGTCGTACTCGGTGATTATCTGCAATTGCAAGAGGGCCAAAAAGCTTATTGCACGGGTCGCATTCTTGAAGTACCAGTAGGTCCTGAATTATTAGGCCGTGTTGTTGATGCTTTAGGCAACCCTATTGATGGCAAAGGTCCTATCAATGCCAAGATGACGGATAAAGTCGAAAAAATCGCCCCAGGCGTTATCGACCGTCAATCAGTAGATCAGCCAGTTATGACCGGCTATAAAGCCGTTGATACCATGATTCCAATCGGTCGTGGACAGCGTGAGCTTATCATTGGTGACCGTCAGACGGGTAAAACCGCTATGGCTATCGATGCGATCATCGCGCAGAAATCTTCTGGCATTAAGTGTGTCTATGTCGCTATTGGTCAAAAACGCTCTACTATTGCTAACGTCGTTCGTAAGCTTGAGCAAACCGGTGCCTTAGAATACACCACTGTCGTTGTTGCTTCTGCTTCTGAGCCGGCTGCTCTACAGTATATCGCACCGTACTCAGGTTGTACCATGGGTGAATACTTCCGTGATCGCGGTGAAGACGCGCTAATTGTCTTTGATGACTTATCAAAACAGGCGGTTGCTTATCGTCAGATTTCACTGCTATTACGTCGTCCACCAGGCCGTGAAGCTTATCCTGGTGACGTTTTCTACCTACATTCACGCCTACTTGAGCGTGCATCACGAGTCAACGCTGACTACGTAGAAAAGTTTACTAATGGTGAAGTCGTTGGCAAGACTGGGTCTTTGACTGCTCTACCTATTATTGAAACCCAAGCCGGTGACGTCTCAGCATTCGTACCGACTAACGTGATTTCAATCACTGATGGTCAGATCTTCTTAGAGTCAAGCCTATTCAACTCAGGTATCCGCCCTGCAGTGAACGCTGGTATTTCAGTATCGCGTGTTGGTGGTTCAGCTCAGACTAAGATTATCAAAAAGCTCTCTGGTGGTATTCGTACCGCACTAGCTCAGTACCGCGAACTTGCAGCGTTTGCTCAGTTTGCCTCTGACCTTGATGATGCGACTCGCGAGCAGCTGGATCATGGTGAGCGCGTCACAGAGCTTATGAAGCAAAAGCAGTATCAGCCCATGTCTGTTGCTGAACAAGCGGCGGTTATTTATGCATCAAACGAAGGCTTCTTATCTGATGTACCGGTAGAGAAAATCGGTTCTTTTGAAGAAGCTTACTTACGTTATATGCATGACGAACAGAGCGAGCTTATGACGGAAATCAATGAGACTGCAAATTACAATGATGATATTGCTTCTCGTTTGAAGTCAGCTGTTGAGACTTTTAAACAAAATCACAGTTATTAATTTAATGGGTTAAGCCGATTTGGTTTTAGCTTATCGTATACCAAGTGGCGCGTTGTCTGAGTAGATAGTTGCGCCACTGCTTTAACCCTTATCGGTATTAGATCGCGTTATGCTCGCATATAACCCTTGTTATTAAGTGTTAAATCTCTATCATATGCGGCATGCGCCACTGCTTTTTAACCCTCTTATATTGGAATCATTATGGCAAGCTTAAAAGAGATACGTGCCAAAGTCACCAGTATTAAAAGTACCCAAAAGATTACTCGCGCTATGCAAATGGTTGCAGCGAGTAAGATGCGCCGTGCCCAAGAGCGCATGGAAGTGGGTCGCCCGTATGCTGATAGTATGCGCCGGGTTATCTCGCATTTGGTACATGCCTCATCAGATTACAAACACCCTTATATGGTAGCGCGTCCGGTTAATAAAGTGGGCTATATTGTTATTACCTCGGATCGTGGCCTAGCGGGTGGTTTGAACATTAACTTGTTCAAAGCTTTATCTAAAAGTATTCAAGACTATCAAGATCAGTCTGTACAAGCCGAATTCGCCGTTATCGGTGCCAAAGGCGTCAGCTTCTTTAAGAATTTCGGCGGTAAAGTCACCTCTGCGGTGACAGATTATGGCGATAAACCGACTTTCGAGCAGGTGAATTCACCGGTACAAGCTATGCTTGATGATTATGCTAATGGCAAGCTTGATCGCATTTATGTAGTCTATAATAAATTTATTAATGCGATGACGCAAAAGCCAACAGTCAATCAGTTAGTGCCTCTGCCTGAAGGGTCATTTGATGATGATGCTAGCGGTATGCAGACTGAGCTTAGCTGGGATTATATCTACGAGCCTGATGTCAAGACTTTGATTGATGAATTACTTGGACGCTATATTGAATCGATCGTTTATCAAGCGGTCATGGAAAATATTGCCTCTGAACAGTCGTCACGCATGGTTGCTATGAAAGCAGCAACTGATAACGCTGGTGACCTAATTAACGATTTACAGTTGGTTTATAACAAGCTGCGTCAAGCGGCGATTACCCGAGAAATCTCGGAAATCGTTGGCGGTGCTGCTGCTGTTTCATAATTGACTACAACCATATATAGAAGTTCAAGGAGAACGCAATGAGTAGCGGTCGTATTGTACAGATTATTGGCGCGGTTCTTGACGTCGAGTTCAACCGTAACGAAGTTCCTCAAATTTTTGATGCCTTACAAGTTGATGGCACCGAAACCACTCTAGAAGTTCAGCAACAACTAGGCGATGGCATCGTGCGTACGATTGCTATGGGCTCAACTGAAGGTCTTAAGCGTAATTTGCCAGTGACGAATACTGGTGGCCCAATCGCAGTACCTGTAGGTGTTGGTACGCTTGGTCGTATTATGGATGTACTAGGTCGTCCTATCGATGAAGAAGGTCCTGTAGCTGCTGATGAGAAATGGTCTATCCACCGTGAAGCACCAAGCTACGCGGATCAGTCTAACAGCACTGAGCTATTAGAGACTGGTATCAAAGTTATCGATCTACTTTGCCCGTTCGCAAAAGGTGGTAAAGTTGGTCTGTTTGGTGGTGCTGGTGTTGGTAAAACCGTCAACATGATGGAGTTGATCAACAACATCGCTCTAAAACACGAAGGTCTATCGGTATTTGCTGGTGTTGGTGAGCGTACTCGTGAAGGTAACGACTTTTATCACGAAATGCAAGAAGCGGGCGTTGTGAACACTGAAGACTTTAGTAAGTCTAAAGTTGCCATGGTATATGGTCAGATGAATGAGCCACCGGGTAACCGTCTACGTGTTGCGTTGTCTGGTCTAACTATGGCTGAGTACTTCCGTGATACTAAAGATCCTGCTACTGGCAAAGGTCGTGACGTACTACTATTCGTTGATAACATTTATCGTTATACGCTAGCGGGTACCGAAGTATCAGCTCTACTTGGCCGTATGCCTTCAGCAGTTGGTTATCAGCCAACACTCGCTGAAGAGATGGGTATGCTACAAGAGCGTATTACTTCAACCCAGTCAGGCTCTATCACTTCAGTTCAGGCGGTATATGTACCAGCCGATGACTTGACGGATCCATCACCAGCGACGACGTTTGCGCACTTGGATGCGACTGTCGTACTAAGCCGTGATATCGCTTCACAAGGTATCTACCCTGCGGTTGATCCACTAGATTCAACCTCACGTCAGCTCGATCCACAAGTCATCGGTGAAGAGCACTATAACGTAGCTCGTGGTGTGCAGGAAGTATTGCAGCGCTATAAGGAGCTAAAAGACATCATCGCCATCTTAGGTATGGATGAGCTATCAGAAGAAGATAAACTCGTCGTTTATCGCGCGCGTAAGATTCAGCGCTTCTTATCTCAGCCATTCCACGTCGCTGAAGTATTCACTGGTGCACCTGGTAAATATGTACCACTACGCGATACCATTGCTAGCTTTAAAGCGATTATCGCTGGTGAGTACGATGACCTTCCAGAGCAAGCCTTCTATATGGCTGGCGGTATCGACGAAGTTGTCGCTAAGGCCGAAAAAATGAAATCTACAGCGGCATAAATCGCTAGAGAGTCAGCCTAGCGAATAAAGTTGGCTTATCACTTTCATTCGCTAGTTGGCTTTATAGAGAGCTAGCTGTTTTTGAGACTTTTTCATAATAAGGATTTAGGTATGGCAACGTTACAATGCCGCGTCGTAAGCGCCCGTGAAGAGTTATATTCAGGCGAGATCAGTATGCTAATTGCCACTGGTAGCGAAGGCGAGATTGGTGTTCTACCAGGTCACACGCCATTGATTACCTTGCTAAAGCCTGGCTCAATGCGAGTACAAACACCAGACGGTCAAGAGGAAGTCATCTACGTGTCCGGTGGCGTACTTGAAGTACAGCCAAAAATGGTTACGGTACTAGCCGATACTGCTATGCGTGCGCATAATCTTGATGAAAGTAAAATCGTCGAAGCTCGTCGGCAGGCTGAGCAGTTATTAGTCAATCAAACCGACACACTGCAGACCAATGCAGCATTAGCTTCATTGGCTGAGTCAGTTGCGCAGCTACAGACTATTCGTAAGTATCAAAACCGCTCTTAATTAGCTTGATGCGCTAGACAGGCATCTAAGTTACTTTAAGGTTTTGCTAAAAACAGTCCATAGGGGCTGTTTTTTTTGTTTATAGACCCTAGTAGTCAGACAAGAATTTAGTTATATTATTAACATAAAAGTATATAGCTGGCTTAGTATTTTATCATTCGGCTACTTATATTAGGCTTATCTAAATAATTAGATAATACTTAGCTTAACTATTAATTTTTAATCAAAACCTATAAATGACGTCACTATCTATTTTTTGTTTTATAAAAGATCTGTATTTATCTGATTTTGGACGAAAACTAAGATTTTAGGCGGGCTTCTTTATAGGTTTTGTTAACGACAATAAGCTATAGTAGGGTAAGTTATAAGTTTAGTAGTATACTAGCTTGCTATGACTGAGCTGCACTTACAAACAAAATATACAAAGATATTGAGGATAAGCAGTAGCATTTTTAAGACTATTGCTGCCTTGATACTTATTTTCCGCTGCAAATTTTCTGTTTTTAATTGAGATGTATTAGAGGATATAACGATGACAACACCTGAAGACGACAACACCCCGCGAATTTTGATTGTAGAGGATGACGAGCGTCTGGCTATGTTAACCCAAGATTATCTGGTTAAAAATGGGTTAGAAGTCGCAATTGAGACAGACGGCAACCGTGCTATTCGTCGTATCGTTAATGAACAGCCTGATATGGTAGTACTTGATGTCATGCTACCAGGTAGCGATGGTTTGACCGTCTGCCGTGAAGTACGCCCGCATTATCAAAACCCAATTTTGATGTTGACCGCTCGTACTGAAGATATGGATCAAGTATTAGGTCTTGAGATGGGTGCGGATGATTATGTTGCTAAGCCCGCTCAGCCGCGCGTATTGCTTGCACGTATTCGTGCACTACTACGCCGCTCAGAAAATGCACCATCAGAAGATGTGCCGCAGCGTCTTGAGTTTGGCGAGCTCGTCATCGATAATGGTGGTCGTTCAGTCAATTTAGGCGATGAGTTGGTCGACTTTACGAGTGCTGAATATGATTTATTGTGGTTGTTAGCTTCTAATGCTGGCCGCATCTTATCACGTGAGGATATTTTCGAGCGTCTGCGCGGTATTGAGTATGATGGTCAAGACCGCTCTATCGATGTGCGTATCTCACGTATTCGTCCGAAGATTGGTGATGATCCAGAAAATCCAAAACGTATCAAGACGGTCCGCAGTAAAGGCTATCTGTTCGTCAAAGAAGGCAACTAAGCCTTTATTGAGAGTCTATAAAAAGCCAGCGCTATGCTGGTTTTTTTATTTTTTAGCCAAAGCTCTTAATTCAGGTTTTAATGCAGCAAACTCTAACATATTTATGAGCGTTGCTATAGAATAGCAGCAGTAAGTGTTACTCATAACTCATCCCATGCTTTGGTTACGGCAATTATGTCATTAGTCTCATCCTTGAAACACAGTATCTTTGTTCGAATATACGCTGGGCTATTGATAGTCTGCTTGTGTGTTGCTCTTTTTGCGCAGTTATTGATGGATACTATCAATCAAGAGCGTATGCAAACCTATCGCGAGAATATGGCGACAGGCGCTTTTTATTTGGTGAGCGAGGGTCTTGCGCATCAAGAGACGGAAACCCAGCGCGAATATTGGCTATCTGATGCCAGTAGTTTATTTGGTTCGACCTTTCGTATAGTAGCGCTAGAGAATATAGATTTCAGCGCCAGTGAACGGCGTCGTTTCGAAAATGGTGAGACGGTAGTTCGCTATGTGAGTCAGCCGGCTTATGCCGATGTTTATCACCGTTTACCCAATGATAAAGTGTTGACAGTAAGAGTCTCGCAGGTCACTGAACAGCAAGTACGCGCTATGGCGGTGTTTTTGCTAGATGATCTCTCTTATTACGCTACGCTTCCTGAGAAGCGCGCACGCTTGACAGAGCTCGAAAACAAATTCTCTTATCCGTTGTCTTTAGACACTATAGATACTTTTAATCTAGATGATGACCAATTGGCACGCTTGCGCCGTGATGAAGTGGTTATTTTGTTGCAAGATAGCAATAGTAGCCAAGGCAACTCTTCTATCAAGATTGTTATTCCCTCTGAGATCAATGATATGGCCGTTCTTATGGGGCCGATACCTTTATTTAACTGGTTTCCACTGAATTTGATTATCAGTATGGTATTGATTAGTATGTTTCTAATCAGCTTAGGCGTCTATGCGCTCATTTTCCCACTTGAGCGCAAATTACAGCTGATACAAGTTGGGGTTAATGAAGTTAGCGATGGCAATCTTGATATTCAGGTACAAGTTATTGGTCAAGATGAGATTGCGCGCTTATCCGCTACCTTCAATGCGATGACCTCCCATATCAAGCGCTTGATTGAGTCGCAGCGCGAGCTGACACGCGCGGTATCGCACGAACTACGAACACCGGTTGCCCGTATTCGCTTTGCGGTCGATATGCTAGCCGATACCGACGATGAAGACTCGCGCTTTATGCAGCGGGATTATATCGACGAAGATATCGAATCTTTGAATGGTCTAATTGATGAGATCTTAACCTATGCTAAATTAGAGGAAGGGTCGCCTAAGCTCGACTTAGAGTCGGTCAATTTAAAGGAGTTAGTTGAGCAAATCGTCCGTGAGACTAACGCTCTAGGCAAGGATATCAAAATCGTTGGTAATCCACCGAATAGTAAAGTGACCGCCGTCGCCGATCGGCGCTACTTGCACCGAGTGATTCAAAACCTTGCGGGTAATGCGCTGCGTTATGCCGAAGGTACGATCATTATTAGTGCTTGGGTGAAAAAAGGCAATGCATATGTCAGTGTCGAAGACGATGGGCAGGGTATTCCAGAGGAAGATCGCGAAAAAGTCTTTATTCCTTTTGCACGCTTAGATGACAGCCGTACCCGCGCTTCAGGTGGTTATGGGTTGGGGTTGTCTATTGTTTCGCGAATTGCTTTTTGGTTCAATGGCAATATGAGCGTTGATGAGAGTCCAGAGCTTGGCGGTGCCCGTTTTATCATGACTTGGCCTATCAAACCCTTAACCCAGACCATTGCCGCTGACCAAATCACGCAAGAAAAGAGCGAGCGCAGCTTTGAGAGTTGAGCTTAAACAATTAGCCTATGACAGGATGTTTGCTAAATATTATAGCTGCGCTTTATCAATAGGATGACAATAGAGGAGAGCGAGGATGCCTTATTTGTTTGGTGGCTTGATAATACTCAATGCGGCTGTACTGATCAGCTATTTGTTTTTTCAACAGCCCAGTACTACGCAAAGCTTACAACAAGCGCAAGATGAGCTAGTGCAGCCTATAGACTTTATCAACAGCTCAGAGCATATACCGCCGCCTATTGGCACTACAAATTAACTCTTGGGTTACCTGTTAATCAGCAATCTTTTATTTTCACCGTATCTTAACTCTTTACCACCTTAAGAGTGTCGCCGATAGCATTTAAATAATAGCACTTAGCTATTTTCGGTTGTATCCTCGGTCTCTTTGTAGCTAACCTCTTTATCGACAGTTTCTTTATCTGTAGCTGCTGCTTGATCCACTTTAGATATCAGCGGTATTTTGATACAGACTTGTAAGCCGCCTTCGGGGTGATTAATCGCCTCTACCGTACCGTGATGCAATCTAGCAATACGGTTCACAATAGCCAGACCTAGACCACTACCTTGAGTGGTACGAGCAGTTTCGCCACGCTCAAACGGCTGCATAATACGCTCTAATTGATCTTCTGCCACGCCATCACCGCAGTCACGAACACAAATGACAAGCTGCTCCTGCGCCTCACCCATGACCTCGCTCTCGCTAACCACATCGCTTTCACTTGTGGCTAGCGTTTCTTTGAAAGTTGGTACGACCGTCGCTGACAAATAAATAGGCGTCTTTCCGTAACGATTGGCGTTATTGACTAGATTGATAACCATACGCTTGATAGATAAGGGTCTTACCGGTACTTGCTTATCAAGTTGGTCTTCGTAAACGAATTCCATTGGTGCAAACTGTACTATAACCTCATTAAATATCGTATCTAAATCAGTCAAGCGCACCGGCTCGTCAGAGCCATCTTTCATAAAGGAGATAAACTGCTCCAAAATCGCATCCATATCTTCAACATCATAAATCAAGCCTTCCCGAAAAAAATCATCCGGTAACATCTCAGCGGTGAGGCGCATGCGTGTCAGCGGCGTTCGCAAATCGTGCGAGATACCCGCAAGCATAATCGTGCGCTCCTTTTGTGCTTGATTAAGGGTGGTGAAAAGCCGGTTAAAAGCCAAATTGACTTGTCGAATCTCAGTAGGTCCCGCTTGAGTCGGAAGGGTAGTGGCATGACCACGACGAATATAGTTAGTCGCGGCTCGTTGTAAGTGCCGCAGCGGCCGGTTCAACTGTCGTGCTATCAGGATAATGGTTAGCAGCGTGAGAATAGGAATACCGAGTAGAAAAAAACCTAACAGGGTCGGACTGTACTGGGAGTAGTAGATAACAGGCTCACGTATCCAAAAACTCGTATCCCGGCTATCTTGCACCCATAACTGCGGGGTTGGCTTAAACTTAAAATAAACCTCTACCGGTCGGCCTAGCTGCGCACTGATTTCACGTTGTAATACATTGGTAAAAAAGCCGACAAAGACTTTTTTCTCAACTTGCGGAAAGTCGCTAGGATTGTCTATCGTCACCACATGTGAGTGCTCATAGATCCAGCGTTGAACCTCAGGGTTATCTCGCCAATCTTGTTTGGCACTATTCATCAATTGTAGCTCACTGGTCAAATAGCGGGCATGGGTTTTTAGCTCAGGTAAATAAAGACTACGCCAAAAAAACCAAATAGATAAACTGACGCTGATAATGACCATAAAGGTAATCATAAAAGTGGTCAGCCAGCTGTTCGACCAACTACTAGAGCGACGTGTCGGGATATTCGCGGTACTCATAGCAGACGATTGCTCCAAAAGAGGTACAAAAAATAGTTAGAAATAAGATAAAGACGTTCTGAGATGAGTATAGTGCAATCGCATAAAATGCGCTATGGCTTGCGTTAAATGCTCAGCAAAAACAGCTCAGCTAAGTGATTGTTATCAAACAACTAAATAAACACAGATTATGTTTTCAAAAATAATAGACTATGATATAATTGTGCCCTTTTTGGTATACCTGCGAAAGAGAGAAATCAGATGGTTGTTATTCGTTTAGCACGGGGCGGTGCCAAAAAACGCCCATTTTATCAAGTTGTAGTTGCTGATCAACGCCGCGCGCGTGATGGCCGTTACATCGAAAACATTGGCTTTTTTAACCCATTGGCTAAAGAGTCAGAAGAAGCGGTTCGCTTAAACATGGAAGCATACAATGCGTGGGTCGCAAAAGGCGCACAGCCTTCAGATCGCGTTGCTTCATTAGCGAAGTCTTACAATAAGACTGCTGCTGAAAGCGAAGCGACGGCTTAAGTTTTAAGTGATGATCTATAGATAGCTTACGAGCTATTTTAAGGTCTGAATTTAAAAACTAAAAATACTGACTTAAAAATCTAGCGTTCCATAGCATATCGTTATCTTCTTTATCCTACACTGTATTTATAACATTTAGAGTCGTTATGTCATCAGCACCTGCTAATAACCTTATGAAAATAGGTCAGCTCAAAAAGCCTTACGGTATAAAAGGTTGGCTTTGGGTTTTTAGCGATACCGATGATCGAACCGCTATATTTGCTATGCAGCCTTGGTATATGAAGACAGCTATGGGAATGAAGCCTTTGACTGTCAAAGCTTGGCGAGAGCAAGGATCGGGCATTGTTGCGCAGTTTGAGCAAGTTCCTGATCGCAATGTTGCAGAAACCATGAATGGGGTAACCCTTTGGGTGGAGCAAGATGTCTTGCCTGAGACTGGTGAAGATGAGTACTATTGGTCCGATCTGATCGGGGTACGAGTATTTAATGAGCAAGATGAGTATTTAGGCGATATTACTGAGATGTTTGAAACTGGTGCCCATGACATTATGCGGGTAGCGGCTACCTCAGACAGTTTAGATAATGAAGAGCGTCTCATACCTTGGCATAAGCAAACAGTGCTTGAAGTCGATATAACGGCTAAAACCGTTATAGCGGCTTGGCCTAGTGACTATTGACCAGTGATTAGTGATTGCTGATGTATTTTGCCGTTATAAGTATCTTTCCTGAGATGTTTGCCGCGATTCGTGATTTTGGTATCACTGGCCGCGCTGTGACTCAGCAGCAAGTTCTGATTGACTGCATCAATCCACGCGACTATACCACGGACAATTACCGCCGTATTGATGAACGTCCTTATGGTGGTGGTCCTGGTATGGTGATGATGGCTCAGCCATTGTCGCAAGCGATTGACGATGCGAAAGAGCGAGCTGGTCTGCAAGGTTGCCGTACTGATAGCAAACACTGTCCGGTGATCTACTTGTCACCACAAGGGCAGACGCTCAGTGAAGATAGCGTGCTTGAAATGGCTGATTATGACGGCATGATTTTATTATGTGGTCGTTATGAAGGCATTGATGAGCGCTTATTAGCACAATACGTCGATGCGGAAGTATCGCTTGGTGATTACGTCTTAACCGGCGGTGAGCTCCCAGCTATGGTGTTGATGGATAGTGTGATACGTCGTCTACCTGACATTATGGGTGATGATAAATCCGCGATGCAAGACTCGTTCGTCGATGGCTTGCTCGATTGTCCTCACTACACTAAGCCGCATGAGTTTGCGGGTATGGCGGTTCCGGAAGTACTGCTTTCAGGCCATCATGCCAATATTGCTAAGTGGCGCTTTCATCAGCAAGTACAGCGTACTCAGACCAGGCGTCCGGACTTATGGCAAGCTTTTAGTCCAACTACTGAACAAGCACGTTGGCTAAAAGAGCAGTCAAAGTAGCCTGTCTAAATATCTAGACGCTAACTAATATAGTCAGTATAAGTATAGCTAAACCGTTAAAAAAGAATTTTGCGCAATAATTAACCGGCTATAGTGTAATGGCCGTTTAACCAACCCCATTTACCTTGTATCTACCTACTATTGATTAAAAGAGTAGGCAGAGACAATTAATTATTACAAACAGGTGATATGCGCTTAGCCTCTATTATCTAATGTGAGGAGATAACTCTCATGAGCAACAAACATCCATTAGTTCAAAGCGTTGAAAATGCTCAACTAGTAGAACGCCCAGACTTTAGCGCTGGTGATACCGTTGTCGTACAAGTAAAGGTACGTGAAGGCGAGCGTGAGCGTCTACAGGCCTTTGAAGGCGTCGTCATCGCTAAGCGTAACCGTGGTCTGAATTCAGCCTTTACGGTTCGTAAAATCTCAAGTGGCGTTGGTGTTGAGCGTGCTTTCCAATTGCACTCTCCTATTATCGACAGCATCGAAGTGAAACGTCGCGGTGCCGTTCGTCGCGCGAAACTATACTACTTACGTGAGCGTTCTGGTAAATCAGCACGTATCCGTGAGAAGCTTGGCGCACGTCCAGCAAAACAAGGCGCTCAGAAGAAAACTGACGCCGGCGTACCTGACGCTGTCGATACCGCACCTGGTATCTAAATTCGTAACGAAGTTCAGTTTGAGCTTCGTTACCAGCCCTTATTCATAGGTTTATTATATAAATAAGTAGGCGTACCAAAAAAGACAAAACCCCAATCTATGCATAAGCTAGATTGGGGTTTTTGTATTTATAAGGCAAAAACTTACTAACTTTATTTAGTGTCTGGTTTGCCGCTTGCTTTATCAGCTGCTTGGTCGCTTGGCTTATCAGGTAAATCTAGACGACTGGCTTGACTCTTAGACTTACTGTGCTTACGCAGACGAATGTAGACGGTCTTGGTCACGATAGCGATGATTTTTTGATTGTTATCGACGATTTCAGTGCGATAGTCGCGAAATACCGGCTCGCCGCTCTCAGCTAATTTACGAATAGTCGTCGCTTCACTGCTCGATACCTTTATCCGCGCAGTTACTTTACTAGTTCCTGGGGCGACAAATTCAATGTGCGAGCTTTTATCCCACACCACATAGTTGCTACCCAATTGCTGCATCAATAGCAGCATATAAAAAGGGTCGGTCATGGCGTACAAACTACCGCCAAACTGCGTGCCAACGATATTCCTATTCAAAGCCGTCAGATCCATACTGACGACGCATAACCCTTGATCGGTATCTAAGTACTCAAGCTTGATACCGGCACCCACATAAGGCGCATAGGTATTGATACGTAGTTTTAATAGATGCGGCGTCAGTATCGGCATAATGTATTGCTTGGCTTTACGATTGAGTATCTCGAATTTTTTTGGAAATAGCTTCATTTTTTATCCTTCAATCCCTAATATTTATAATAATATCAATTAGTTACAATCAGCTGTGAGTAAATAAGCTCTCGCAAGTAGAGGTTTGCATAATGAAAAGCATCCGTTACTTATCATTCGTTAGCATGTCTAACGTACAAGTGTACACTTAGAATGCTCAAATTTTATTCTATAATAGAAAATAAAGCGAGAGAAGGACAAAAGGAGACTATCTATGTCAAAGATGAATAGTGAGCACAAGGAGGCAGCGTTAGAGGAGAGCTGCGAGCTCTGTGGACGTACGAATCTGCCCTTAACCCGACATCATCTTATTCCGCGCTCACGCCATAATAAAGCCCGTACGCAGCGCCGTTTTAGCCGTACGGAGATGAGCGATGATATTGCTATGCTCTGTCGTCCTTGCCACAGCCAAATCCATAACATTTTTGCTAATCATGAGTTGGCAAATTACTATCACACGGTAGCGCGCTTACAAAAGCATAGCGAAGTCGAAAAATTTGTAAATTGGGTAAAAAAGCGGCCAACGGGGCTGAAAATAAGGATGAGAAATTAAAGCTACAAATCGTTCTAGAAAAACAACACTCGCATTATGGATACTGATGACCTACAATGGCCACCCCTTTGTTCGCGGTAGTTTAACCTTTAAGAATAGGTCTAGACAGCAGTCCTAACTATCGGTAATTGAAGCGAATAAAGGATTATCTAAGTTCTCAGTCAACATAAGGAGATGTGATGAGTAATCCTCAAATCCCCGCATCGAAAACCGCAGAAGCTAATCCCAACCTTGCCCAAGAAAACGATAATTTGCAAGGTAGCTATGAAGAATTACATCAACCCTACGCTAGTTTTGAAAGTCGCGACGCTTATCTCAACCATGAATTACAGATCATGCAGCCTAAGCGCTGGCGACCAAACTTACCCTTTAGAGATTATCGCTTCGAATTTGAAGATACCATCCCTGCGATGGCAGCCACTATCGGTAAAGTGGTCATGGTCGGCGCTATCGCTGCTACTTTTGCAGGTCCTCTTGGTTTAGGGGAGGCATTTGTTTTAGAAAACGTGCGTTATGAGCTGCTCATTGTTGCGTTTTTTGTCATTTTATTCTCAGGTTTTTTACTCCCCACTGCTAACCTTGCTGGTACTCATGGCCCGCTAATTCCTCTTATCCCAATTGTGGTCGCAGCTGGTGGCCATCCTATGGCTTTTGGCTTACTCATTGGTGCTTTTGGTCTGCTGCTAGCGATCAGCAAAGGCGGGAGCTTATTGGCCAATCTAACCAGTAAGGGGGTTTGTGGCGGTCTGCTGCTCTATCTCGGCTTTATTGGTACTACCTCGCAAGTCAAAAACCTCTTTGCTTGGGCAGAAGGCATCGGTATGGCGCATATTGCCTTTGTGGTGATTTTACTCACTATTGTGCTATATGCGGTGCTAGAAAACTATCAGAAACGTTGGCTTGCGGTGCCGCTAAGCTGCTTATTAGGGGGCGGAGTGGCCTTTGCTATGGGCGCACCGTTTGCGTTTAAAACCACGCCCGGCTTACCAAATATGAGCCCAATGTATTGGTGGGGTGAAAACACCGGCTGGATGTTAGGACTACCAACGATTGAGAGTTTCATCGTGGTACTGCCATTTGCGGTCTTAGCAGTGGCGATGTGGTCGCCGGATTTTTTGGGACATCAAGTATTCCAAAAGATAAGCTACCCTAAACGCACTGAGCGCGTGCGCATGGATATCGATGATACTATGATTAGCGCCTCGGTCCGTCAGGTAGCAGGCTCCGTGCTTGGTGGCTCTAATTTTGCTTCCTCTTGGGGCACTTATATTGTGCCCGCCGCGATTGCTAAGCGCCCTATTCCCGCCGGCGCGGTACTAACGGGACTATTTTGTGTGATTGCAGGCGTTTGGGGTTATCCAATGGACCTTGCGATTTGGGAGCCAGTCATGTGTGTGGCCTTAATCGTTGGGGTGTTTATTCCGCTACTTGAGGCAGGTATGGAGATGACTCGTGAAGGCAAAACAACGCAGTCGGCCGCGATAGTCGTTTTTGCCTCAGCGTTAGTAAATCCAGCTTTTGGTTGGTCTATTACCTTAGTATTAGATAACTTAGGTCTGATTGGCTCAAAAGAGCGCAGTGCTAGCTTATCTAAGATGAGTCGCTGGATTATTCCGGTAGTGACCTTTGTGATCTTGACTGGGGTGATGGCTATTGTGGGTATGCTGCCCGGTATTCCTGCACTATTACCAAACTTCCGCCATTAGGGTGGGGCTAAAGCTTTAAGATAACAGAGCCACAAACGTAAAAAGCCAGCTTGATGAAGCTGGCTTTTTATACTCTCAACGTTATGCACTCTCTGTCCGACGTATTTCCAGTATTATGTACCGATAAGGTGTTGGACTCAGTTGCTATTTAACGGCGCTGTTATTTTTCAGCACGTACTTTGTCGACTAAGAAATCTACTACTTTAGGGACTTTCGCACTCTCACCAGACACTACGTATTTGCCTTGCACCACGACTGCTGGTACTCCTGATAGCTGATAACGCTTGGCACCTGCTTGCGAGCGTCCAATTTTCGTACCTACCGCAAAAGAGTTATAAAGGCTGTTGAACTTCTTTTTGTCGACGCCTTGTGAGGCATACCAATTGGCGAGTGAGGATTGATCAAATAGTTTTTTACCATCCTTGTGGATCGCATCGAACAGCGCGTCATGAGTTTTGTTCTCATAGCCAAGTAGCTGCGCGGCGTAGAACCCACGAGCGCTAGCTTCCCAAACCGGGTTTAAAGCGGCGGGAGTTTTAAAAAAAGCGACGTCCTTATCTTTGCTTTTTGCCCATTTTTCCATATGCGGGTTCAAAGAGTAACAATGCGGGCAACCGTACCAAAAAAACTCACGAACAATGATAGCATCACCGCTGATTTTTTCTGGATTATCAAGAACTTTATAGTCTTTGCCGGCGACATAATCGGCCGCTTGTACGCCCATACTGGCGAAACCAACAGCGCAGGCCAAACCAGTCAATGCGAGGACACGTTTCATACTTTTTCCTTTGATTCTTAAGGCTTGAGGGTATTAAAAAACACTTATTCAAAAGTGTTAAGAAAAGATTAAATACAGTTCGGCTATAATAACGTAAAATCACAGTCATTGTGAACCGTATTCTTAACCAATAGTTGCCATGCTGTAGATATTATTTATAGTCAGATAACGAATAGACGCCAAATATTAGACAACTGATTATCTAATGCAGACGTTCACAATCAGTCACTAGGTGCCTAAGGTAAAACAACGGCTCTCATGTTAACATTAACCTTTGTTTCTAACGCTATTGATACTGGTAATAAGGTGTTTTTAGTATTAGCTTGCTAAGACCTTATCGCTATCATTGATGAATTCTTAGTTTTTTGAGCATAATCGCTACGATCTAATAACAACGACAATAATGGTACTAAAGGATATTTCTATGAGCGCAACGCAACCTCAGCAAAATACGACTAACAATGTTCAAGAGGATATAGCTGATCAAACGGTAACCAATGTGGATCCTAGTGAAGTCGATAAATTCAACAAACTTGCCGGCGAGTGGTGGGACAAAACAGGCGCGTTTGCGACTTTGCATGAGATCAATCCTTTGCGGCTCAACTGGATCACCGAAAATGTGGAGCGCGGTTATCAAAGCGCGGATACTAGCAAGACTGCAGCCGATGGCTTACAAGGTAAAAAGATACTCGACATCGGCTGCGGCGGCGGGATTTTATCCGAGTCTATGGCACGGCGCGGTGCGGACGTCACTGGTATCGATTTGGGTACTGAAAACCTAAAGGCGGCTACTGTCCATGCGCAGCAAAGCGGTCTTGCGGAGACGCTACGTTATCAGCATATCGCGGTTGAGGATTTTGCTGCGAAGCATTCAGGTCAGTTCGATGTAGTCACTTGTATGGAAATGCTAGAGCATGTCCCAGATCCGAGTGCCATCGTGCAGGCTTGTTACGATCTATTAGCGCCAGGCGGTGTTTGTGTGTTATCGACTATTAACCGTAATCCTAAGTCCTATCTGTTTGCTATCGTTGGTGCTGAATATGTGCTGCGACTACTAGATCGCGGTACGCACGATTACGCCAAATTCATCACCCCAGCTGAGCTAGATAAAATGGCGCTCAATGCCGGATTTAACCGCCAAGATATTATTGGACTGCACTACAATCCAATTACCAAGCGCTATTGGTTAGCACAGAATGTCGATGTCAATTATATGATGGCGGTGCATAAGCCCAATGCTGAATAAATAAGTTTTTCAATAAATAAAGCTTAGAAGTAAGTGCAAACGTGTTTTTTATAAAAGCATAATAATGCTTATCAATTAAGGCAGCTACTATGACTAATTTTGTAAAGGCGGTACTCTTCGATCTAGACGGCACTTTGATCGATACCGCTGCTGATTTTGTGCGTATCATTGGCAAGATGAGCCAAGAAAATGGTTGGCAAGCGCCAAGCGATGCCGATATTCGTCAGCAGGTTTCTGCTGGCGCCTCAGCAATGGTTAAGCTGATGCTAGAGCATAATGGTCAAGCTGGTGTCACTGAGGAGGAGCTACTCACTTATCGTCAGCAGTTTTTGGATGATTATGAAGCCGACATCTGTGTCGATAGTGGTGTCTTTACTGAGCTTGACGAGCTACTAGAAACCCTTGAGAGGAATGGCACACCTTGGGGTATTGTCACTAACAAACCACGCCACTTAGCAGAGTTACTACTGAATAAACTACAGCTCGAGGAGCGCTGCTCGGTACTGGTCTGTCCTGAGGATGTGTCACGTACTAAGCCTGATCCTGAGCCTATGTATCTGGCACTAGAGAAATTAGGAATAGCGCGTGGCGGCTCTGCTTGCGTACTTTATGTCGGTGATCATATTCGTGATATCGAAGCGGGAAATGCCGCTGGTATGCCTACCATTCTAGCGGCTTATGGCTATATCTCAGTAGATGATCAGCCTGCCCTAAAAAAGTGGGGTGCAACTCACATTGTCGAGACGCCGATGCAGCTTAAGCAATTATTATTAAGGTCTGGTAAGTTTGATTACTTGTAAGCGGTAGTGCTTTTTTAATAGTAATGAATCTCGTCCAAAATACATCGATAGCAGTGAGCAATACCATGAATAATACTATGAGCGGTACTGAGAAAAACTCTGAGCGTAATACGACAACCAAAAACAGTCATCAGCCTTTAAGTCATGAGCAAATCCGTAATTTTGTCGCAAAGGATAACAGCTTGGAGGGCAAGGTTATTCTAGTGACTGGAGCGGGGGCCGGTATTGGCCGAGTTGCCGCTTTAACTTATGCACGTTTTGGTGCAACAGTACTGCTCTTAGGCCGCACCACTAGTAAGCTTGAGACTGTTTATGATGAAATCGAAAATATAGGCGGTAAGCAGCCGGCTATTTTGCCTATGGATCTAGAAACCGCCAGTTATGATGAGATGCAAAAACTTGAGCGGCTTATTGATAAAGAGTTCGGTCAATTAGATGGTCTTCTCAATAATGCTGGCATCTTGGGAGCATTAACTCCGCTTGAGATGTATGATGTCGATATGTTTGCTAAAGTCATGCAGATAAACTTCACCGCTACCTTTAAGCTGACTCAAGCGTTACTGCCACTATTGAAAGATGCCAAAAACGGCTCTATTGTCTTTACCTCAAGCACGGTCGGCACTTATCCACGCGCTTTTTGGGGCGCTTATGCCTTATCCAAACAGGCCGTCGAAGGAATGAGCGATATCTTTACTCAAGAAACGCAAAACACCACCAACCTTCGTTTTAATTGCATCAATCCAGGTGGCACTCGCACTAATATGCGCGCACACGCCTATCCGGGAGAGAGTCCTATGAGTCTCAAAACACCAGAAGACATTATGCCAGGTTATATTTGCTTGATGAGCGATGAGAGTATCGATGTGCGCGGACAAGTGATAGCCCTGCAGCCCAAATAATATAATAAAGTATGCGCGGCTTTTACTGCCCAAATCCTCTTGTATATACCTAACGATCCATGTGTTGAAATCCTAGCTAATACGCCCCATCTATCTGTAATTAAAGGGTTTTATGATAAATATAGATAAGCTTGAGAGGAGTTAGATTATGGCAGGTGGATGGTCAAGAGATGGAGCAGAGCACGAACAAATGGATGCTACCGTCAACGATGCGTTGGACCGGGTACGCCAAGCACTACCAAAGGGCGAGAGTGCGCAGTATTGTGATGAGTGCGGTGAGCCAATACCAGAAGCGCGAAGAGCTGCGGTACCTGGTGTGCAGCACTGTATTGGCTGTCAGAACGATCTTGAACAAGACGCTAAGGCTTCTGAGCTATTTAATCGCCGTGGTAGTAAGGACAGTCAACTGCGTTGATAAGCGTATATCTATAAAAAAACCAACTCGATGCGGTTGGTTTTTTTATAAAAGCACTTGCGTAATCAAAAAACAAATAGTAGCCAAATTGAGCAATAAACCGGCTAAAAATACATAGCCATCTTCTGTAATTAAAGAGATGGCAAATAAAATCACCGAGGCCGCAGGTATCATAACCGCGAAAGGCACGAGCTCAAGCGGAATCATAGCAAGGGCGGCAAGAATACAAAGGGCTGCCGCCACCTTTTTTGCTTTATTAGAGGTTAACTGCTCAAGTCTGGGTTTAACGACTTTATCAATCTGTTTTGTGGCTTTTGATGCAATATTTACACCTTTATCCAGCTTGTCCTCATCAAAAGAGATATTATCGACAAATTGCGGTAGCCAAGGCCGCTCTTTGCCAAACAGCATCTGAATGCTTATCAAAATAATGATCACACCGCAAACCGTTGGCACCCCAGGGATGCCTCCCGTTGGCATGATGGCAATAAGTGCAGGGGCAAATATTAAAGGCCCAAAGCCTTTAGAGTTAAGCGTATCCATGATATCGCCGATATTTACCTTGCCAGCATCTTTATCAGGGTCTAATTGCTCAAGTACGGCAGTTAAACTGTGTTCTGATGAAGAAGGATTCGACTTTGCATCATCTTTGTCATAATGAGCATTTTCATGCTCATCTAGAGTCGCTTGAGTGTGGTCTGTACGAACGTTAGACTTGTGAGGGGGAGCGTTATGATCTGTCACCATAGTTCCTAAACGTTTACGCCTTACCTGTTTTCAACGTCAGCATCCGCCTCGTCTGGAACGAATACATAGCCGACGCCCCATACGGTTTGAATATAGCGAGCTTGCGAAGGATTATCTTCGATTAGGCGACGCAGACGTGATACTTGCACATCGATAGAGCGCTCCATCGCGCCCCATTCGCGGCCACGCGCAAGATTCATCAGCTTATCACGGGTCAAAGGCTCGCGAGGATGCTGTACTAAGGCTTTTAGTACTGAAAATTCACCAGTGGTCAGCGTTACCACATTGCCGTCACGTTTGAGGGTACGTGTAGACAAATCAAGCGTCCAGGGACCAAACTCAACCACCTCTAGCTGATGGCTTGGCGCGCCAGGTAACTCACGGTTCTGCCGACGCAATACTGCTTTGATGCGGGCGAGCAGCTCTTTTGGGTTAAAAGGCTTTGGCAGATAATCATCAGCGCCGGCATCTAGGCCAGCGATACGATCGGCATCGCCGCCTTTTGCGGTTAGCATAATGATCGGAATATCGGCGTTATCTTCGCGCAAGCGCTTACAGATACTGATACCATCCTCACCTGGTAGCATTAAATCGAGAACGACTAAAGAAAACAGTTCACGCTGCATGAGTTTATCCATTTGACTGCCGTCATGGGCGGTACGTACGACAAAGCCATCATCTTCTAAAAAGCGCTGGAGCAAAGAGCGCAGACGCGCATCATCGTCAACGACTAAGATACGCTGAGTCAGAGTATCGGAGCTTTTATTATCAGTCATATAGATATCCTCTAGTGAAGGTTATTATTATAAAAATAGCGGTAATGATTGGAGAACCCATCTATTCATAATTATGTAATGGTTCTGAATTTGTGTCATCGCTTTTACTGAGCTGTTTAATCCTTAAAACCTTATCTTTTTCCCTATTGTTTTTTCTTTCTTCTAGGGTTACTTTTAAAAGTATCAAAGTAGTACCTCAGTGTATAAGATTGCGCTACTAATTGCATCACTTGTTCACTGAAATGCTGTATGCGTTTGTTTAACAGGGTAAATAAAACATTTATTTGTTTGATTTTGCGTCATTTTAGCCTAAAAAAATGCTATTTCATCCATAAAATACAAGGATATACAGCGAAAGTATAAAAAGGATTATAAATCAGTCAGCTTTTGCTATAATGCCAATCACCATTTCTCAACGATTGATACGTATATGAGTAGCACTGATAGCTTAACGTCATCGGCAGTCTCAGCAAATGCGCAGGGATTAGATGCAACCACACACGCGAATATCCACGACAAGCTTGCTCGCGCGCTTGGCATTAAGACGGCTCAAGTCAACGCTTTTGTCAAACTTTTTGATGAAGGCGCAACGGTTCCTTTTATTGCGCGTTATCGTAAAGAAAAAACGCAAAATCTCGACGATGCACAGCTCAGGGCACTAGAAAAGTCGCTCAACTATGAGCGTGATATGGCCAACCGTCGCTTGAAAATCACTGAGCTGCTGCGCGCGCAAGACACTCTAACGAACGAGCTACAAGCCCGTATTGATAATGCGGCGTCGAAGCTTGAGCTTGAAGATATCTACTTACCGTATCGTCCACGTCGCCGCTCCCCGGCGGCTAAGGCCCGCGCTGCTGGTTTAGACAGCGCAGCACAAGCTCTGTTAACGCAAGAGATTACGCCTACGCAGGCGCTAGCAGAGTATCAGCTGCCTACGAGTGTCACTGATGATAGCGGCAATGAGATTGAAGTTGATTTTAGCGACTTCGATAAGCAGCTGGCGGGTGTCCAGGCCATTATCGTTGATGAGTGGACGCAAGCGCTTGACCTGCTCGATAACTTACGTAGTGGCTTTGCCAAAACGGCTAGCATCGTCACAAGCGTTGCCAGTGAAGATAAACGCGAAGTCGGAGAGAAGTTCAAAGACTATTTTGATCATAGTGAGAGTCTAGCGCGTCTGCCCAATCATCGCCTGCTTGCCATGCTACGCGGTCGTCAAGAGAATGTGTTAGGTATAAAAGTTGACGGCGAAGATACGCCTTTTATCGAAAAAATTATCAATCATTTCAATATTGATGCGACAGCGCCAAGCGAGCGCCGCGAGTTTCTATTAGAGGCGGCGAACAGCTTGTGGAAAGATAAATGGCGTCCACATATTGAGCATCGCTTATTAACGGAAAAGCGCTTAGCCGCAGAAGCTGACGCTATCGATGTCTTTGCTAATAACTTGCAGCATTTATTGATGTCAGCTCCAGCAGGCCCGAAAGTGATCTTGGGTGTCGATCCTGGTATTCGTCATGGCGTCAAAATGGCTATCATCGATGCGCAAGGCCATGTAATGCTTGATAGTGCTGACAAGCCTGTTGTCGCTACCGTGTATCCTTTTGCTCCTGATAACAAAATGAGCGAGGCCAAAACGCTTATCGATGAGTTATTAAGCACTTATGCCGTCGATTTGGTCGCTATAGGTAACGGTACCGCTAGCCGCGAAACGGACGCTATGATAAAAGAGATTTTATCGGCTAACCAATCATTAAAGGCCAAGGCTGTCATCGTTAATGAGTCTGGCGCTTCGGTCTATTCTGCCAGTGAGCTGGCTAGTGATGAATTGTCTGACTTAGATGTCTCGGTACGCGGCGCGGTATCTATTGCTCGTCGTTTGCAAGACCCGTTATCTGAGCTCGTAAAAGTCGATCCAAAAGCTATTGGTGTGGGACAATATCAACACGATGTTAATCAAAACCAGTTGGCCGATAGTCTGGATAAAGTCACTCAAGATAGCGTCAATGCGGTGGGCGTTGATGTCAATACGGCAAGCCCAGCAATACTGACGCACATCGCTGGTCTTAATCGCAATGTCGCGCAGCAGATCGTCAGTTATCGCAAAGAGCACGGCGCTTTTGCTAGTCGTGAAGCGCTAAAAGAGGTACCACGTTTGGGCGTGAAAACCTTTGAGCAAGCCGCTGGGTTTTTGCGAGTACATGGGGGGAGTAATCCTCTTGATGCAACTGGCGTACACCCTGAGAGTTACGATATGGTGAATAGCTTACTTGAACACACCAATAAAGACTTAAACGAGATTATCGGTAATGATGGGGTGCTTAATAGTCTAGATACTAGTACGATCGCTGCTAACGATGACAACATTAGTATTAAAGCGATAGTAGAAGAGCTTGCCAAACCCGCTCGTGATCCGCGTCCTGAGTTTAAGACCGCAAGCTTCCGCGATGACGTTAATAGCATCAAAGATCTAGAAGAAGGTATGCAGTTAGAGGGCGTCGTGACGAATGTAACGGCTTTTGGCTGCTTTGTAGATGTGGGCGTGCATCAAGATGGGCTCGTGCACATCTCGCAGATGGCTAATGATTTTGTCGCTGATCCGATGAATCGTGTCAAACCAGGCGACATCGTTTCAGTACGTGTCATCTCTATTGATGAGCCGCGTGGGCGCATTGGCTTTAGCATGAAACCCGAAGCCCAAAAGTCTGAAGGCCGAGTGAAGCCTGCAGCGGATATCAAGACTAAAGAGGCGAGTACCAACACTACTGATCGGCCTAATCGTCCCAAAGATAAGCGTTCAGCGCCGCGTGGTAAGCGTACTGACAAAGAGCGCAAAGGTTCGAGTAATCAGCCCAATCGTACGCCAAAACCAAAAGCGGAAACGCCTAGCAGAATCGGTACGCTAGGAGCTCTGTTACAAGAAGCTGGCGTCACCAAAAAGAAATAACTATATTATTATAAACTAGCACTAAAAAGGCAGCCATCAGGCTGCCTTTTTTGTTGAATCATCGATACCAACATTGTTTTTGACTAATGAGATATAGCAATGATTGCGTAAGTAAAGTTGATGAGCTATGTACTTATTGATCGTCTTCTTCCGAAACCTCCGGTAGATCTTCTGCTTCATCTAACAAAGCATCTTGAGAGGTCACTTCAGTTGTTTGCAACTCTTGGTCTTGCAAAGCATCTGCTGGAGCTTCTAATTCGGTAGTCATCGGCTGTTGGTTAGGATTATTAGTGTTTGCTCTAGATATGGTTTGGGTCTCGCTGATTTGAAACGAATCAGATTGATTTAATACTGACTCATTATTAGCGTTGCTAGCTTCAGTTTCAAGAGTGGTTGCAGTAGCAGCATCTTGTATATCTACTGGGGTAGTCTCAGTAGGTGCTGCCATTGCTAAACTTGGGATAGTAAGTGCAGCGCCAATAACTAACGATAAAGGTAGAGTACGGTGTTTCATCAATTGATTCCTTAGTTTGCATTTTTATAGTGTCAGCTTAAAAGACATTAAACTTAACCTGTATTTGGCTTTGTATATTACGAATTTATTTAGAATTTTAAATCTATATATTTATTATATCTAACATATTATCTCTAAATAAAATAAAATCATGATAATCGCTAAGCGACTATCATGATCGATTCGAATAAAGAGTATCATTAACCAATCTAAATCAGTCAAAAACTCTAAGCGGCAGAATACCAATTAAGTTACCGTTAATTCAGTAGTGCATAGATTAAAAATCTAACACATTAATGTTCGTAAGTGACTTTGTGCAACTATTGTACTCTTATTGTCGGGTATGAAAATATAGTAAAACTACATTAACTTTATTAATTCATATCTTCCATATCATCCATTTCTACATCTGCATCAGGAACTCGAATAACTGGGAAGGTTTGATCGACTTCAGTTTGATTTAATATAGCAGGATCCACTTCTTGTCCTACGATAGCTGTCTGACGACCATCTTGAATAGCAATGGCAGTGCCTGTATTCGTATTAACGCGCTGAATCTGATCTGCAGGAGCAACAATCACTTCTTTTACGCTATAAGTAGAAGGGCGGATGACACGTCTGGTCTGCACAACGACTGGCTCGACAGTACGCGCTTCAGCGATAGCAACTTCAGCTTCTGGAGCTTTCATCTCACTGATGACAGGCGTTGGAAAGTTACTACCAAAATGGTTATCACATTGCTGCATAGTAACGCGTAATGGATTACCGCTGCTATCCATATAAACGTTCACAGGCATATCCGCAGCGAAAGGAACGTATTTGCCTACTAATGCACCAGACACGCCATAACGACCATTTGATTGACCCACACCTAGATCACAAGCACCTGCTTCATAATCACCAGTACGCAAGTTATTATCGCTAACAACGCGCTGAGGAATCATCACCTCTGATAAACGCATTTTTGCCACGCTAGCTTCACCAGCACGCGGCATAGGCTTTTGGTAAGTATAAGGAGTATAGAACTTGGCAGAACCGTCTTTTACCGCCATGACGCATTCATCATAGCTGTCATAACCGACGTTACCGTGACTATCTGTCGTCATAGCAGCGTTAGCGCTAGTTCCAGCCATAGCTAGGCCAGAGGTGAGTAGAGCTGCTGTCAATACATTGAATTTCATAATTATTCCCTCTCAATTATTATCATTAATTTTTAGCAAAGTTTGTGGTCATTCTTAAGCGTTAGTCGGTTTTTATTTCGTTAAAACAACTCTATTAATTAGAACTATCTAGCTGAGATAATCTTTCTTAGTATTTAGCTTTTACTGACTAATAAGTGCTTGTTTTCAATAATTAACGCCTAGACACAAACAATATTACTTGAGCGCTTAAATTATCGCTGTGTCATTCGGCTAACAATATGTAGCATTATGTGTTTAATATCTAAAAATTAGCAGCGTCAATTACGCAAGTGATACGTTGTTATTATTTGATAACATTGTATATAGCTGTAATAGAAGAGAAGTGGTAAGAGATGGCTTAATTGCGTTTATTTATTAGTACTGCCTCAAATACAAAAAAGACCGCACCCTATTTATGAATAGAATGCGGTCGCCAGTCATATATCAGACTATTATTAGTTGTCTGCTCAGTAGAATTTATTGATAGGTTATTTCTATTCTACGACTTCAAAGCTAAGACCAGAATGCTCTTCAAGACGAGCTATGAGCTGATCACCCATGGCTGATGCGGGTGTCCAAAACCCACCTTTAACGTCTTTATGCGAGATGTCTTGTGCCAAACACAAAGCGGATTGTGCAAGCATTCTTGAAGTACTACCATAACCTGGATCTCTATCGCCAGTAACTTTGGTACTGATAGAGTCATTTTTTGCGGTGTGACCAAAGAAGCGAATATCGAAATAACCATTCTCTTGCTCTGATTTAGAAGGACCTGAGCCTGATTTTGGCAGTACATGTTTAGCAAGTAATTCGCGGCTAGGCTTGAACATCATCGTAGTGGCAAACCCGAGTAATCCTGCACTCAAAGCGTAGCTGGTGAGTTGGCCTTTGACGCCATCTTTCATCCACATCGCTTCGTCATATTTGAACTCACGGCCATACTCATAATCTGTGAGCTGATTGGTACGATGGACGATACGCGTGTTGATACTAGCCATCACGAACGGAGCCAACCAACGGCCGTGCTCACTGTCATATTCAGGCTTACTGACGTTTTTTTGACGCACGTCTGGTGCATCCGTGTCATCGTTGAGCAAATAAGGATTAGCGACTTGCTTGCGGCGCGACTTATCTTTACCAACCTCTTCAAAGATAGTCGCCATAGAAGCAACCGTACCGCCAGATAACCCGCCCTTGGCTGCTTTGACTCGCATATGAATCTCTTCACAAGCGTTATCAAATCTCTCTTCAGCCTGCTGCTGAGTAAAATATACTCCCAAATCTGAGGGAATGGAATCAAAACCACAAGAGTTAACAATACGAGCTCCGCTCTTGCTCGCGGCGTCTTGATACTTGTCCATCATATCTTTAATAAAGATAGCTTCGCCCGTCAAATCGACATAGTCTGTACCGTTACTCGTGCATGATTTGATTAACGGCTCCCCGTATTTAAGATAAGGACCGACGGTTGAGATCACCACTTTAGCTTGCTTGGTCATCGCATCGAGGCTCGCGTCATCGTTACTATTAGCGATGATAATATCAACCTTTTTGGCTGAGTCCGAATCAATAATCTCAGATTGAAGTTTTTTTAATTTTTCTTCGTCGCGTCCAGCGATGGCCCAGTCGACATCATTAGACTCTGCTAAAAATTCTGCTAAATACTTAGCAGTAATTTGCCCTACGAAGCTTGTGGCACCATAGAGGACCACAGCGTAGGGACGTTCGTCTTGTTTTGCGTCAGTCGCTTGTTTTTCTATAGAGTTAGCCATGTTCAATTTCCTTATATATTAGATGATAAATCTAGTCTTACTCATTAAGATAACGATACTAAGAATGATGCTAAATAATAATGAAGCTAAGTTAGTAAAACTCTTAGTAAAAATAGAGTAGTGTCAGTTTTAACTGTAATAGATGATACTACATGTGATAGCTACACATTGTATTTTAAAGGTCTAAAGCTTTTGCCAAACGTTAAACGAGTCACCTACGCAGTCATTCAATAGTATTGTACTTAGTTCTCTATTTTGCCTGTACTTGCAAGCTTTGTAGCCATATATACAAGTAAGCATAATGCCAAGAAACCTCGTCAAAATGCTACAAAACTAAAGCTCTGGCTACACAGAATACACAATACAGCGCGTTATTTACCAAAATCAACGTAGCTAGGGTTTAAAGTAACTATAGATTATTGCTAATCTATTCTCGTAAGCCAAATCTCGTAAAGAAGAGTAAGGCTACTAATAATAATTTTTATTTTTATGATGTAATAAATACTTTATAAATTAAAAGCTTTAATCATTTTGGGTCTTTAGTACTACGCTTTAAGCACTACTAAAAGCAAGCTACTGTTCACATAAGTGACTAGACAGCAATCAAGTTTATTAAAGCTTTAATTTTAATTCGAGGAGAAGGGATATGTTTCGCTGGGCTATTATTTTCGCTGTTATTGCACTTATCGCTAGTTTATTAGGTTTCGGCGGTGTTGCAGGGTTATCGTCGAACTTGGCATACATTTTCTTAGTGGTCGCCGTCATTTTATTTATCGTGGCCTTTGTTGGTCGCAAAATGTAGTTACTAAGATAAGTATTAAACAAGCAATGATTAAAAAGAAAAACGTCCTTTAAAAGGACGTTTTTTGATGCTTGTTATTTACGTTTAATAAACAAGTTCTAAAGTCTTTTGGGCTGCACAATATGCTGCATACGTTTTGCTAAGCGGATATCTAAACTACTAATACCACCTGTATCATCGGTAGTCAGGCGTACTCTAACAATATTATAAACATTCTGCCATTCAGGATAGTGCTCCAGCGCTTCAGCATAAAAAGCCGCTTGAGTCATAAAGCTAATCGCTTCTACAAAATCATTAAACTCGAACGATTTTACAATGCTATTCCCATCGCGCCGCCATCCTGGTAAATCTTGTAGCTGCAGGTCGACTTGTTTTTCAGATAAACTACTCATAGCAATATCCTTTATTATTATAGTGGTCACTATAGTACTCTATACTATAGTGCCTATGGTGATAGTAATCATTGGCAATATTCGTCAACACAACCTATGCAAGACCGATTATACTAAATCCTGGTATTCAGGATGTCTGTTGATATAAGCGTCTACAAAGGAGCACTGGGGCACGACTTTTTTATTATGCTCACGCGCATAGTCTAAGGCATGTTTGACTAATGCTGAGCCGACGCCGCGTCCGCCTAAAGCTTGTGGTACGATAGTGTGATCGTAGACTAAGGCATTGCCTCGATCTTGGTAGCTGATATAACCCGTTTGACCATCAATAGTGGTCTCAAAACGATTGGCTTGTTCGTCATGACTGATCTGTAGATTGTTTTTTGTTTGTTGATTACTCATAAACATTCCTCAGTTATTTGTTGTTGTCGCCCTACTTGTCTATAGCGCCCTAGTTGTAATGTTTATTATAAAGCCATTAGCAACCTTCATACTAGCAACTTTACTGTAGTTATAGTAAGAATGGTTACAGCAAATGTTAAAACAACTATCGTACTTATGTTGAGCGGTATTCTATAGGCCAACTAAAGTACAAAACACACTACAAAGCACGCTGTCAGCTTGCAGGGTGTGCGCTTCAATGCGATAATGAGTGATAACTAATATTCTTTATTCCGAGGCCTCATAAACGCTGTTTTTATTCAGTTTTTTGATAAAAATGTTTTTGTTCGCCTCTTTTATATAGTCCATCGGAGTGTTAATGGCTCAATATATTTACACGATGAACAACGTGTCAAAACTTGTTCCGCCTAA
Source organism: Psychrobacter sp. 2Y5 (assembly GCF_051847375.1). Taxonomy (NCBI): domain Bacteria; kingdom Pseudomonadati; phylum Pseudomonadota; class Gammaproteobacteria; order Moraxellales; family Moraxellaceae; genus Psychrobacter; species Psychrobacter sp. 2Y5. Next base: position 348,862 of record NZ_JBPYDA010000001.1, on the reverse strand, counting down.
GCGCGAAATTCTAAAAAATATCAATCTGTCTTTTTTCCCGGGTGCCAAAATTGGTGTTTTAGGTATTAATGGTGCCGGTAAGTCAACTTTGCTGCGTATTATGGCGGGCGTGGATACTGAGTTCAGCGGTGAAGCACGCGCGCAGACAGGTACTAAGATTGGTTATTTACCGCAGGAGCCACAACTGGACGATAGCAAAGATGTCCGTGGCAACGTCGAAGATGGGATGCGTGAAGCGTTAGATGCGCTAGCGCGCTTAGATCAAATCTATGCCGAATATGCTGAGCCGGATGCCGATTTTGATAAGCTTGCTGAAGAGCAAGGCAAGATGGAAAATATTATCCAGACTTGGGACGCGCACAACCTGGAGCCACAACTAGAAAAAGCAGCTGATGCGCTACGTCTACCACCTTGGGATGCCGATGTCAGCAGATTATCGGGCGGCGAAAAACGCCGTGTAGCCTTGTGTCGTCTATTGTTATCACGTCCTGATATGCTACTGCTTGATGAGCCTACTAACCATTTAGACGCCGAATCAGTCGCTTGGCTTGAGCAGTTTCTGCAGAACTATAGCGGTACTATCGTCGCCATTACCCATGACCGTTATTTCTTGGATAATGTGGCGCAGTGGATCTTGGAGCTGGACCGTGGCCATGGCTATCCGTATGAAGGTAACTATACTGAGTGGCTTGAGCAAAAAAATATCCGCTTAGAGCAACAAAACAAGCAAGAAGAATCATTTGCTAAAGCGCTGAAAAAAGAGCTTGAGTGGATTCGTAAAAATCAAAAAGGCCAACAGGCTAAGTCTAAGTCGCGGGTGCAGCGTTTTGAAGAACTGAACTCACAAGAGTTCCAAAAACGTAATGAGACCTCAGAGATTTATATTCCGCCCGGTCCGCGTCTAGGCAATAAAGTCATCGAAGTAAATAATATCTCCAAATCTTTTGGCGATCGTCTCCTTTATAAAGACCTTAGCTTCAATGTGCCAGCGGGGGCTATCGTCGGTATTATCGGTCCGAACGGGGCGGGTAAAACCACGCTATTTAATATGATTACTGAGCGTGACACCCCTGATACTGGCTCTGTAGATCTTGGCGAAAGCGTTAAAGTCGCTTATGTCGGTCAGGTACGTGATAACCTCGATGATAAGAAAACGGTCTGGGAAGAGATATCTGATGGTTTAGATATTATCACCGTTGGCGACTACACCACGCCAAGCCGCGCCTACATCGGCCGCTTTAACTTTAAAGGTTCAGACCAACAAAAACACGTCGGTCAACTCTCAGGTGGTGAGCGTAACCGCTTACAGCTGGCGAAGACCTTGAAGCAAGGCGCGAACGTATTATTACTCGATGAGCCCTCTAACGACTTGGATATCGAGACGTTGCGTGCGCTAGAAGACGCTATTCAAGTGTTCCCAGGTACAGTGATGGTGGTCTCGCATGATCGCTGGTTCTTGGACCGTATCGCTACCCATATTTTAGCCTTTGAAGAAGAAGGTCCGATTTGGTTCGACGGTAACTACACTGAGTTTGAGGCTTATCGCAAAAAGACCATGGGCGATGATGCTGGTCCCAAGCGTATGAAGTACAAAAAAATCACGAGTTAAGCTAAAAAGTCGCTTTATGTTAGTATACAAAAAGACCGCTAATTGATTAGCGGTTTTTTTTTGAAGCGTTATAGATAGTAAGGTAATTAACGCTTACGGCCAAACTTACGCTGTTTTTTATTACTGATCTCTGTAATAGCGTGAGTAATCTCTTTTTCATCGAGACTGGCCACTTGCTGCAAGATTTGCATCATATCTGGGGTCAAAATGTACTTGGCATGATGAGCAATATTATTGATACGCTGATCGAAGCTTAGCACGCCAGTCTCTTCGTCTTTTTGTACATAGTCGAGACGGATGAGGGCATTGACGAAGCTTGTAAATAGCGAGCGATCAAAGAAATCAGGGATGTCGTCGGCATAGAGCACAGATAGTCGCTGACCTAATAGATGGCACAGATCGACTACCTCGCTTTCCGTTAGATTTCCTGAGCCTTGCTGCGCTAATAGCGCAAGCGTCATAAAGTAACGCTCAAGGCTTTGTTCCACAGGAGTCGCAAGCACTTGCAGTTGCTGATAGCGGCTACTGTTAGTTTCAGGGGCACTGAGCACACCATCTTCTAACTCAACGATTAGCCCATGTTCAATCAAGTTATCTATCTTTTGATTGAGGACCGCTTGCAGGCTCTGCGCTGAATAATATAAAAACAGCTCACCTTGCAGAAACGGATACAGCTGCGAGACGATATTATCTAAGCGGCTACGCTCAATACGGCCATTACGAGCGACGAGCGCAGCTAAGAAGGATAACAAGATAAAAACATGCAGGATGTTATTGCGGAAGTAACTGAGTAGCGCCGCTTGTTTGCCCGCGACTTGAATGATATCTCCTAAGATATGCGGTATCCGCTCAATGAGCTTGAGCTTGATACCATAATCGATGATGTCTTGCGGGTTCATATCGGTCACGACCGTATCATCAGCATAAGGCAGATAACGAGCGATACCTTGATACAGGGCGATTTGTTCGCGGCAGATGACTTCATCAAGCGCGGCTTTTGGCGCTGATAAAAGCACTAATGATAATAAGGAGATGGGATTAACGACCGCTGCTTTATTGATATGCTGCATGATCTTGACGCCGATATTATCGACCATAGCATTGGTTTTTTTATCAAGAGGCGTATCTGTCCGGTCTTTCGGTAAGCTATCTGCTGCAACTTCAAACTTCTGCATAAAATCGCTCAAATGTAGCGGCGTACCGAAGCTCAAATGCACATTGCCAAAGATCCGTTCGATCTTCTTGGTGGCTTTTAATAAGCCAACAACCGACTCTGACTCTTTCGGCTTACCTTTGAGCTCACCGATATAAGTGCCGCCTTCCATAATGCGCTCGTAACCAATATAAGTGGGGATAAACACGACTGGCTTGTTGGTTTTGCGCAGTTGACTATGCACTGTCATTGCAAGCATTCCCATCTTTGGCGGCAGCAGACGACCTGAGCGCGAACGCCCGCCTTCAATGAAGTACTCAATAGGGGTACTACGACTGATTAAGGTATGCATGTACTCGCGTAGTACCGCTGTGTACAAAGCATTACCACGGAAGCTACGACGGATATAGAAAGCTACCGCGCCGCGTAATAAAGGTCCCAATACCGGTACATCTAAGTTATCACCCGCCGCCACATAAGGAATACTCAAACCGCGCTTATAGATAACATAAGACAATAATAAATAATCAACGTGACTGCGATGACAGGGCACATAGATGATTTCGTGATCGGTGGCCAGCTCTCGTACGCGCTCGAAATGATGCACTTCCACACCGTCATAAAGCTGTGTCCATAGCCAAGTCAAAAAGCGCTCAAACACTCTAATAATCGAGTAAGAGTAGTTATTGACCATCTCATTAGCATAACCGCGAGCGACGTCACGCGCCTCGTGCTCAGAGACTCCTGTGTCACTGGCTTCTTTTTCGATAGCATGCTTGATAGCGGGCGAGTAAATCAGCTTATCGACCAAATTACGCCTATCAGAGAGATCAGGCCCGAGCATGCTAGCGCGCTGCTTATCTAAATAGAGATCGAGCTGATATTGCAGGTTACGCAGTAGTTCCCGGTTAGCATCGGCTATAGGAACCAAAGCCGTATTGGCGTTTGTCGTTGAAGAACTAGTCACTAAACTGCCAATCTCTGAACTGCTAAGCAAGATAGGGTCGCTTGGCGCTTGCTGTTGGTGACTAGGCTTAGAGTCATCCGCTCCCTCTAAGTCATCGTTTAAATGGTTATAAACGATAGTACGTAAGTTCTGCGGAGTATGAAACTGTACAAAGGTATCGCGGCCCATGACCCCAATATTAAACAGCTGCTTGGTGATACTAGGATCTTCCCAGTTATCGGTCATTAATAGCTTAAATAAAGAATCTTCCTTTTCAGGCGCACGTCCCCACAGAATCGATACCGGTACTAATCTGATGTTGAGGTCAGAATGCTGCAACGTGGCGGCAACCAAACGCGCTAGACGCGGTGAGAGCTGATCGTCGGTCGCTTTTGGATGGTTCAAAAAGATAATAGCAGCGTTTTCATCGAGGTCATGAGCTAAATCTTTTACCCCGACTAGAGCCGGTGGCAGCTGATGTTCTTGGGTCTGCAAATCGATAAGAATACTGTTGGAACGAGAGTAATCTTGTAGCACATAAAAAGTCAGGGTCTGCTCATCATTGGCAAGTTTGGGGAGCTCGCCTAGCAGTTTAGGTTTGACCGTTATGCCCAGCGCTTTTCCTGATAGTTTGCGGTAGATCTGGCTAATGGGTGTTTTGCTATAAGAGGTGCTCGCCAGTTTATCGTTGTCATCATAGACATCGATATTTTCATTGGCCTCTTGAGTATTTTGGTGATGCGCTTCAGAAGCTGCTGAGTTATCGGAAGTCTTAGCGCTCGACGATCTAGAAAAGCGTTTTTTTAGGAAACGGGGTATCATAATTAAAATCATATCTGCAAAATGTAATACGCTTATGATGCCACAAAAGTACATAAAGCGATATATGACCTCAGTATCTATCTTAGTATTAAATCATTATTTAGAGCTAATATTATTAGCTTGTCTTGCATCTAAGCGCCTATGTCAGGCTATGTTAATCAGTACAAAAATTGGTTAAGATAAATAGCTTTTCAGTGCTTTATTCTTTACCTAATCTTTGGAGCAGCTGCTTATGACTCCCGCTATTAACCTTGCCAAGAAACTCAAACTCACTTACAAAATATATGAATATACGCATGACGCTAGTGCAAGCTCTTATGGCCTAGAAGCCGCTGAGAAATTGGGCGTTGCGGCTGAGCGAGTATTTAAGACCTTAGTAGTTAAGGCTGATAATGGCCAATTAGCGGTCGCGATACTGCCCGTGGAAAACACTTTAAATTTTAAAAAAATGGCTAAAGCGCTATGTATTAATAAAACCTTATCTTGCAAAAAGGTACAGATGGCTGAGCCGCAAGAAGTGCAGCGTAGCAGCGGTTATGTGCTCGGCGGGGTCAGTCCTTTAGGACAAAAAAAGCGTCTAGCGACGGTGATTGATAGCAGCGCGCAGCAACACTCAACTATTTATGTTAGCGCTGGACGCCGCGGGCTAGAGATTGAGCTGCCGGCTAGCGAGCTTGCGGCAACCCTAAAGGCTCAGTTTGCTGATATTATTGATGAGTGACTGTACTCACCTTGTATAAATGTAAAAATCTCATAAGGAAAAATTCTATGCCGCATCTCACTATTCAAGCCACGCCTAATGTCAGTATCGACCGCCCTGAGACGCTGCTAAAAGTACTAAACCAAGCGCTGTGGCACAGCGGACATTTCGGCAAGCCCACTGATATTAAGGCGCGCATCTTACCTATAGATACTTTTTTAGTCGGGGTCGAAGATGATGAGCAAGAGTATGGCTTTATTTATGCGCATCTTAAGCTGATGAGCGGGCGCGATACCATAGTACGTAATCAGCTCGCTGAGCTATTAGTGACGGCTATAAATAGTGAAGTCGCAAGTGACCAATCAGGACGCGCGGCGCTGCAGATATGCGTAGAAGTGGAAGAGATCAGCGCTGTATATCATAAACAAATCATGAGCGACTAGTCTAGACAAAGCATCAGCTACTCACATAGAGACGCACTAGCGTATTTTGGAAGTACGATAATGTCAGCGTTATAACCTGCTGTCTGTCCTTGAGTCGCCATCAGATTACGCGCTATGCGTAAGCGATAAGTGCCGTTCGTCGGCAAGCAACCTTGGTAAATAATACCGCCTTTATTGCCGTCTTGCTCACCGTTTGGCATATGCAGCACGCCAACGTTAGCGGTCTCAGCACTACCGGCAAGTGCTGAGAGGTTGATAATGGCATATTGAGAGCTCCTAGCCTCAAACTGATACCAATGCTCATTCTGCTTAGGGCTTAATTCACCACTAACAGTAGCGCTGATTTTGCCTTGGGCAAAGGTGATAGGAGTAGCAGGAGTATGAGTATGAGCAACCGCGTTATAGCTAATAGCAATGAGTAATAAAGTGCTGACACTAGTCATAGGTGAGTGCTTGGCTAATGTGGAAAGGATAGTTTTTTGCATTATCATCGGTAGCTCCGGTTTGATTCTTAGGGCATTTAGCTTTAGCTCATAATTACTAATTAATAATACTCTTATTTTTGCCCATAAAAAAAGCGCCTAATGAATAGACGCTTTTTATTGATTTCATTTTATTAATTGGTTTTTAACTATAATACTCTAAATTTTAGTCTAAAAACGCAAAGTTTTCGATATCCATCGCGGTCATGCTCTCGCTTGGCGCGACCATACCTTCGGCGTGGCCTGAGGTGCGAGGCAGAAGCTTATCGAAATAGAATTCAGCCGTTTGGATCTTCGCTTGATAGAATTCTGGGGCTTCTACACCACCATTTTCTAGCTTGTCATAAGCGACAGCTGCCATACGTGCCCAGTGGTAGCCCATCATTACATAGCCTGAGTACATCAAGAAATCTTCTGAAGCCGCTGAGATGATTTCACGATCTTTACGCGCCATCAGCATCAAGCGTACAGTTAGGGTGTTCCACTCAGCACATAGCTTAGTCAAAGCCCAAACGAATTTACGCATGTCTTTATCAAGGGCATGCTCGCTGCACCATTTCATAATGCTTGAGGTATAGTCGCGGATGATCTTACCTTTCGACTGCAAGATAACTTTACGGCCTAATAAATCTAGAGCCTGGACGCCGGTGGTGCCTTCGTACATAGTAGCGATACGCGCGTCACGAGCGATAAGCTCCATGCCCCATTCTTTGATATATCCGTGGCCGCCGTAAACCTGCTGACCGTGCTTCGCCGCTTCGATACCCAGCTCAGTTAAGAAGCCTTTGAGGATAGGCGTGTAAAAGCCTAATTTATCATCCCACTTTTCAAACTCGGCATCATCACCATTAGCAACGCCTTGCGACATCTTGTCGGCATAGCGAGCGGAGTGATAGATCATCGAGCGACCTCCTTCAGCAAAAGCTTTTTGGGTAAGTAGCATACGGCGTACGTCAGCGTGATGGATAATGGCATCCGCGACTTTTTCAGGATCTTTCGTCCCTGACAGGGTACGCATTGAGCGGCGCTCTTTGGCATACGGTAGCGCGTTTTGGAAAGACAGCTCAGTATGCGCTAAGCCTTCGATACCAGTACCGATACGAGCGGTATTCATAAAGGTGAACATGGCTTTTAGGCCTTTGTTCGGCTCACCGATGAGATAGCCAGTTGCGCCGTCGAAATTTAGGACACAAGTCGCTGATGAGCTAATTCCCATTTTGTGCTCGATAGAGCCACAAGTGACACCATTGCGCTCGCCAGCTTCGCCATCGCTATTGGGTAAGAATTTTGGCACGATAAATAGTGAGATACCGCGAGTGCCTTCAGGTGCATCCGGTAGGCGTGCAAGAACGATATGGACGATATTGTCCGTCAAGTCGTGCTCACCACTCGAGATGAAAATCTTAGTACCACTAATCTTATAAGTACCGTCTTCTTGCGGAATGGCTTTTGACTTAACTTGTCCTAGATCGGTACCACACTGCGGCTCAGTCAAGCACATAGTACCGGCCCAAGTGCCTTCAACCAATTTATGTAAATAAGTTTCTTTTTGCTCATCAGTACCATATTGCATAATGGTATTAATACAACCGGTAGAAAGGCCAGGATACATTGCCCACGGCCAGTTAGCGGTACCGATAATTTCCGCTTTGATCAAGTTGATCGACATCGGCAGATTCATACCACCGTATTCTTCAGGATATGAAATACCTTGCCAGCCGCCTTCTACAAACTGATTGTAAGCTTCTTTAAAGCCTTTAGGCGTAGTGACGACACCATCTTCAAAATGACAACCTTCTTCATCAGCAGGCTGATAGATAGGAGATAAGATGTTTTCGGCAAAATCAGCCATTCCTTGCAAGATCATATCGACTGTTTCAGGATCAGCATTTTCGCCATTGTCTAGGGTCTTGTAATGTGACTGAAAATCAAAAACATCATTTATCAAAAACTTAATATCACGTAAAGGGGCTTTGTAAGTTAACATAGGGGCTCTCTTTGGTAAGTTGGGACAACAGACGATAGTAGACCGTTAGATCTTTATCGGCTATTTGGCTTTAGAGTTTATAAGTCAGGCTAATATAGGAATAAGATAGTTTTTCGTATCTTGACTATAAAGGGGTATTGCTATGACAATTATGATAAGCCCAGTATAAAGAGTCTGCGGCCACAAATATACCATCCATAACTAATATTCATGTTTCACAAATTTTAATATTACTTTTGGTTATTACTGAGGCTGAGTTGAATAGATAGCAATGAAAAATAAAGGCTTAGAGCAAGCAAGTAAAATATAACACAGTTCTTGCAGCATTAGAGTCATGAAATCATGCAAAAGGTATAGAGTAATTTAGGGTTTTATATATGTCAATAAAGCACAGTCGCAACGTTCACTATCGCTTTTTTCAGCGACTATTGGCGACTATCAAGCGCTTGATTAGCGGTGAGATTGAACATTTAATGACCGTCAATCAAAGCCGGCGGCCTTGGCATATGCCCATTATCGCTGCTATTGCGATTAGCTTTCCGGTATTTGTTGGCGCTTATTTTGACGCTCTATCTGCAGGGATAAAAGCTTCGCTTGGGGCGATGATTATTCTTAACTTACCCTTTATAGGAAGTCTGCCTCAGCGTATGGTGACGGTGATGGCTTGGGGCTTTGCGATGTCGTTATGTTTCGCGTTAGGGCTTATAGCTCAGCAGCTCCCTTTTATGAAGATTCCTGTATTTGCGTTAGTGGCTTTTGCTATTGTGATATTTGGGCGCTATTACAACCAGCCACCGCCGGCAGGACTGTTTGTGATGATGTCTACCGCTATTGCCTTATTTATCCCAGTGCCTTTGACACAAATTGTCGCAGCGACTGGCCTCGTGATGCTTGGTAGCGGTTTTGCTCTCATCATGGCGTTGCTGTACTCGCTGTGGTTATTAGCGACACGCGAGCGTACTAACCTGCCAGCCCAAAGCTATCAGCCGGAGACAATCAGTGAAAGTATCATGGTGGCTGCTTTTGTCAGTCTATCTTTGTCCCTCGCTTTAGTGCTTGCGATGCCCTATCCGTATTGGGCAGCGGTGAGCTGCTTTATTATTATTCAAGGCATTCATCTACGTACAATGTGGATTAAGCAGTTCCATCGTCTGCTAGGCACGCTTATAGGTATGGGGGTAGCGGCATGGATGCTGTCTTGGCATCTGACATTATGGCAAGTCGCTGCTGCTATTTTTGTGCTGATGCTTTGTATTGAGTCCTTGGTCGATCGCCATTATGGCCTCGCGGTGATATTTATCACGCCATTAACTGTATTTATCGCCGAATACGGCAGTGGTCTATCACCTTCGCAGCAGCTTTATCAAGAAGTCATTCGAGCACGAATGCTAGATACCGCGCTAGGGTGTCTTATTGGCCTGATGGGCGGTATGGCGATGCAATCTGCAAAGCTGCGTGTATCTCTAAGTCGCTTGGAGCGCTGGCTATTAGCGCGTTTTGGTGTCTAAGATTGTCTGTTACTCTAAAGCGCTTTATAGCGATGGCAATTCTTTTGTAGCTGCCGCGATATCTACGGCCTTTCCGGTCCAGCATTCAAAGCTTAGCGCTGCTTGATTGATAAGCATGCCGTAACCGTCAGACACTTGCGCGCCTCGCTGCGCAAAGTGCGCTAAAAAGGGCAGGGCGCGCCCGTACATCATATCGTAAGCATAGTGAGTGTTAAGACTATCGGCTATCGGTAGGGTATGTTCCGTTAGACCGATGGAAGTGGCATTGATAATCAAGTCAAACTCGCCAGTTAGCTCCGCCGTCGTACAAGTCTCAATAGCCTGCTTCTCAATCGTTTGGCTGGCCGCGCTAAGCTCAGTGACTAGTGTCTGCGCTTTGCTTAAAGTACGATTGGCAATCGTTAAGGACGCGATACCCGCTTGAATGAGAGGTAGTACCACCCCGCGCGCTGCACCGCCTGCCCCAATAATAGCCACGCGCGCTTTTTTCAATGGCCATCCTAAGCTTATGATGTGATTGACTAAGCCTTGACCATCGGTATTGTCACCATAAACTGCATCGCCTTTTATCAATAAGGTATTGACTGCACCTGCCACGCGGGCGTGTTCAGATAAGTTTCCTTGCTCCTGACAGTGAGTAAAAGCGATTTGTTTAAAAGGTACGGTGACATTAGCGCCGCCGCCGCCACCATTAAAAAAAGCTTCTACTACCGCGATAAAGCTAGCCTCATTATCTGGACAATACTGGCGCTGATAGCGAATATCGATCTCGGATTGAGCGGCAAAGGTCTGATGAATCTGAGGGGACTTGCTATGGCTAATGGGGTTGCCAATAACGATGAAATGCTGAGTCATTGCTAAAATCCTGTTAGGCGAGTTTGAGAGCGCTTCTGATTTTGTTTTTGTTTATGCTGTTGGAGCTGTCTCTTAGAGCTAAGGTATCATAAGCGATAGGCAAATCTTTGACAAACTAGCATTGCAAGCGGTCATAAAACAACAATACCGTTAACAAATCTGTACTCGCTCGTATTGTTATCAGTAAGGTAAAGGCTGGTCAAGGCTAAAACAGTTGGGTAAACTATCAGCATTAAAGTTTTGTTAAAACCCTATTTATATCAATTCGGTCTGACGACTCTACATTCAATATTTTAGATAAAATGAGTAAATTGCCCATGCAGAAAAAAAGCCTTCAACCTTTGATGGTCAGTATGCTAATGATAGCGGGCGTCTCTTTGAGCGCTTGTAATGACTCAAACCAAGGCGCGGAGAGCGAAGCCGAGGTGTCGACAGCCACTGAGGAGGCCGCCACCGAAGCTGCTAGCAACTCAACGGATGCCGCCGATCTCGATGGCGCAGTTGCTAATCAAGGAACCCCCGTCAGCTACGATATGTCGAGTTGGGGCAGCACAGCGGTCGAGCCGGTCAGTATCGATGAGTTAGATAATATTCAAGCGACCTTTGGTAAAGTCGTCACTACCGACAAAAACAGCCTCGATTACGCTAGTAATCCGGCGACCAAATACCGCTTTATGCAGACCGATGCGCCATATCTAGATGTTATCGACTCGCAGAAATATCTAGAGCTGGGCTGGTATTATGCCAATCCTACTGATACTGACAAAGAAAAAGAACTCAGTAAGGCGCACGCTCAAAAAGCCTATACATTAGCCCGTCAGTTGATGGGTGATGAGGGCGGCCGAGTGCTCGCTGATATGCTCAATGGTCAAATCGTCAAAAATAAAGCCGCGGGCGGTCAAACCGTTGAGCTTGCCAAATGCGAGTTCTATAGCTGTATGATTATCTTCAATAAGTCAAAGGCACAAGCGAGTGCAGGCTAGGCGGTGAGTATCGACGATAGTGACAAGGCTCACAATGCTGACAATGCTCATAACACTTGTAATCATAGCCTACAGGGCGGCTGGTACGCTATACGCCCGAAGCCAAACAGTGCTGAGCTAAGCATATCGTCGAGAGCTGAGCGGTCAGACAACTTGTTATCCGCTGGGCTGCCATTAGACAATCGCGGTCTGGCCTATGGCGATGGTTTTTTCACCACTATGGCAGTGCTTGATGGTGAGATACTGTGGGCGGACTATCATTGGCAGCGATTAAAGAGTCATGCACTTGCGCTGCAGCTCGATATCCCTAAGCCCGACTTAATAGCGAATTTAAAGGGTTATGCTCAGCAGCTCCAGCAAGGGATGATGAAGCTCATCGTCACTCGCGCGAGCCAGTCGCTGCGCGGTTATGGCTTTGCCGCGGGTGCAGACGGACATGCTTGCGAGATTTGGCTCAAGCTTATGCCTAGTGAGGCACAAAGCACCACTCATGAAGCGGCTAGCTCTCACGATACCTTACTGTTGTCAAATGGCGCCCCTGTTATTCAGCAAGCGCCGAGTCGCGCCATTTGTCTTACCTCGCAAATCTCTGTGCTGCCGCCTACTTTGGCCGGACTAAAATCTCTAAACCGTCTTGATAATGTGCTAGCCAGTGGCGAGCTCTATCGGCTTAAAGCTAAAGCTACAAACTTGTCAGCTAAGACGGCTGTCATTAATGAAGGGCTAGTGCGCGATATGAGCGGGCAGTGGGTGGAGGGTGTGATGAGCAATGTCTTCTATCAGCTAGTCGCATCTAACGCTAAAAACGGTAATCACCTAGATCATATTGAAAATAGCGACAAAAACTATCTAACGCACGGTCAATGGTACACACCATCTATGACGCAGTCGGGTGTCAAAGGGGTCATGCGTCAAGTTATCATCGATAGCTTAGCTGGCACCGACAATCCGGTGATTATTAGATCATTAACCGATGAGGATTTGCCTAAACTCAGCCAAATGTTCTTTTGTAATGCAGTACGCGGTGTCATGCCTGTGTCCGCTTTAACCTTGCTGTCGGGTGAGGTGGTTGAGTTTGGTTAATCGGTCATTCCACTTCAAAAATATTAAATTTAGTATCAATTAAATCATCATAATTTAACTCAATATCTTCGTTCCTATACCTCTCTTGCGCTTGCATAACTGCTGAAGAATCATCCTTAGCACTTATTTCTATAATAGCGCTCATCGTTTCAACGATTTCTATCTGATAATTTTTTAAACCTGTTTCACTTTTCATAACTGTTCCCATTCTTGCTGACGAGTAGTGCTGTCGATCCTAACAAAAAGAGTTTTGAGAAGTGATCGTCTTTTGTTAACTAAGCTTGTGCATTGACGTTAATCGATCAATGCTAGTGTTTTTACCAAAGGGTGATAGCAAATGGGCTCAGTCTACGAAGATGAACGCATACCTTTACAAATCCGTCGACTATTAATTTTTAGCGAAGTTTGTCGTAAGGCTAGAAAACATCCTGATGAAATCGTGTATTTAAACTCTAAGACAAAGCTTGCTTTCAGCGTTATATATTTTGAGAGAAATAAGAAGTATGTCGCTTACGGTGGAGTTTTTAAATACGCGCATACTAGGAAAGAAGTGCTAGAAAAGGAATTAGATAAAATTCATCACGATGAATTCGTAATGTGTGCGATGACTATTAGCAGGCAAGCTTTTACAAAACCTGTTGGGACACTATTAGCTTTATTATGGCAGTGGAATAAATATGTTAAAAACGGACCTTATAACTATGTGAATGGTAATCCTGCTGCCTTTTTTCCAGTTAATGATGAGTTGGAAAAAGACTACCTACCATATAAGTATCATAACCATTTATTAGCGATAAAAAACCTACCTCTTTGGGATAATTATAAGAATTAATATGACTTCCTATAATATCCACGCCCCAAAAACTCAATAATCCCTTTGTCTCGTAGCACTTGTAGCTGCTGGCGAATTTTGTCCTTAACATGATTATTATCAGGGTGCTTACCCTGTAGTTCATCTGCAAAAGCATAGACTTGTTTTAAATTAAATTTGTCATCAAGTCTGTCAATGCAGTGCCAAACATCTAGTGTCCAACCGCGAGAGGTTATAGATTGCTCACGTAAAAAAAGCGTTTTTTGAAATTGCTGCGTGACAGTGTCGCGCGCAATGACGGTTTTATCTTTTACTAGAAATACTTTGCCCGACTCAGGCACTTGCCGCAAATCAATATTACAGCCAACCCAGCCTGCGCGTTTGGCAGTAGCAGCTAAAGGCTTACGCTTGATTATAATTTCAGGTTTAAAAAACTGCTTGGGAATAATTAAAAAGTTATTGACCGTAAACTCTGGCGAGTACGTCAAAAAGAAAAAACTGGGATTGTCGTCGCTATTGATACGCGCAAGCATAGTCTTGTAAGCGCCATCATTGATAATATTGCTTAATTTGGCCTTTTTACTCTTTAGCTCAAATTGTTCACTACAACTACCGCAGTAAAAATCAGCCACAGGTTGATTGTTACCGAATTCAATTAAAGGTTGAGCACTACAGTTTGGACAGTAGCTTTGCTTGGCTACCCAATCTTCACTGAGCACTCGTACAATTTGGCTAGGAGACTTATAAGCGCTAGCAAGCTGCTGATTAAAGTTTAAATTCATAATGAAATATCTTTATTAACTGGGGACGATAGAAGGATAGCTATTAGGCCATAAAACTTGCTAGAAACCCTAAGATAATCCATAAGCTAAGCAAATACCATTGAAAAGCTTACGGTTCAGTGCTAAATTCTAGCAAACTTCTGCCCTTTGAGTTGCCATGAGCACGCCGACCCCTGAAAACCCTGATAACAAACCTAATGACAGCGCTTCTACTGATTCGACTCAGTCAAACCCTGAGATAGTCGACTCATCACGCGTAGAGTCAACCTCTGAGCGTGACGCTACTGATGATCTAGACAAAGCGCCAGCGACAGACGTCTCCCTAATTAGTGGCGGCAGTAAACCGCGGCGCTACAAAAAAGACAATCCATCGTTTTTTATGCAACGCGGCTATCAGATTTTGTTAGTGCTTGGGCTAATTGCCGCTTTTTTGCTAGTGATGGTGTATCAAACGTTATTTGGCCGTATCACTCAGCCTGCCCAAAAAGTTACTATTGAGCAGGGCGATACTTATTATGGCCTGCTACCGCAGTGGCAACAACAAATCCCGCTGTTCTCGGCTAGTATTGCCAAGCTCTACATCAAGTCGCAAGTCGATGCGCCGCTACACGCGGGTATCTATCCGCTGCCTGAGAACCCAACGATTGCAGAAGCCTTGCATATATTTGGTCAAGGCGCAAAAGTGGCGATGGTCAAAGTACAAGTCATCGAAGGCAAGACGGCAAGCGATCTGTATCAGAACTTGCGTGACAATGAAGGTATCGTCAAAGAAGTGCTAGTCGAGGGTGCAGATAATGCCAGTATCGCCAAAGCGCTGGATTTGGCTGGGATACTGCCAGAGTCGGTGACGACGAGCGATGATCCTATCGTCAACTACAATCTTGAAGGCTGGTTTACCCCAGATACTTATTATTACGGGGAAGGCGCAACCGACACCCAAGTCTTGACCGATTTGTACAAGCGTCAGCAGCAGGCTCTAACTGAAGCATGGGAGAATCGCGCGCCAGATCTGCCTTATGACAGCCCTTATCAAGCGCTGATTATGGCCTCTATTATTGAGAAAGAAACCAGCGTAGCCGATGAGCGCCCGCTGGTATCGGCGGTGTTCAATAATCGTTTAAAACAAAGCATGCGCCTGCAAACCGATCCAACGATTATCTATGGTATGGGTAGCCGCTACAATGGCAATATCCGCCGTAAAGATATCGATGAGAAGACCGGTTATAACACCTATCAAATCGACGGTTTACCGCCAACGCCAATCTCCTTGCCGTCGCCTGCCTCTATCGAAGCGACTTTGCATCCTGCTGATAGCGAGGCACTGTATTTTGTAGCGACGGGCATGGGCGGTCATAAATTCACCAATAGCTTGAGCGAACACAATAAAGCGGTGCAAGAGTATCTAAAAGTTATGCGTGAGAAAAAATCACAAACCCCGCCTGGTGAGTAATAATCGCGCTCAATCAAGCTCAAATAAGCATAAAAATTGGCTTAGTATGATTTAAGGAATAATGTGACAACAACAGTAGGTCGGTTTATTAGTTTTGAAGGTACAGAAGGCGTTGGTAAGACCACAGCTATTGATGGCTTATGCCAGCGCTTGCAGGCCGCTGGTATCGACTACATACGTACCCGTGAGCCAGGCGGTAGCCCTTTTGCAGAGCGTCTACGCGAGATCTTGCTAGATCCGGCGACCGATATCAACGACGATACCGAGCTACTGCTATTATTCGCCGCGCGCGCGGATCATTTACAGCACGTTATCTTGCCAGCCTTGCAGCGCGGCGCTTGGGTGATTTGTGATCGCTTTACGGACTCGACCATTGCTTATCAAGGCTATGGCCGCGCCGATGGCGATAAGCGAGTTTTAGCAAAAATTGATAGTCTTATCGCGCTGTTTATCGCGCCTCTACCTGAGCTGACGTTATGGCTGGATTTGCCTGTGTTAGAAGGCATGGCCCGCGCCGGCAAACGTAGCGCGGCTGATCGCTTTGAGCAGCAGGCCACGGAATTTTTCACCCGCGTTCATCATGGGTTTAGTACGCTTGCCGCACAGTATCCTGAGCGGATTGAGCGTATCGATGCTAGCGGTAGTAGTGATGAAGTCGGTATGCGTGTTTGGCAAACTGTGCAAGCTCGCTTTGATTTAAACTAATCGCTTTTGTCAGGGCTTTTATAAAGCAATGACTCAATAAAAACGCCAACTCAGATCAAGGAGTTGGCGTTTTTATTTGTGCTAGCTTTCAGCGAATAACAGTGTTAAGACTCGCTATTTATCAGTGCTATTATTACTACTGCTATCATTACTGCCAGGCAGACGATTGGGGTCGAGCGCTCCCGTTTTCGTCTTTGGCGCTCGTCCGCTGACGTTAGTACCAGTGTTAGTCTTGGTCGCGGCTTGGGCGTTATTCGCCTTTACGCCTTTAGCCACTGTGTCTTCTGCAGCTAAGGTAGTCGGTTTTACAGTGCTTTTATCAGAAATAGGGTCCGCCTTAGAGGCTTTATTGTCGTCGACTTGGGAAGCGGCGCTTTGCTCATTATTACCAGAACCGTTAGCGCTGGCGTTGTCAACGCCACCTTCTTTAACATCAGCCGTGTTCGCTTCTGTTGCACTATCAGTAGCAGCATCTTCTACTAACTCTTTTTCTTTACGTTTTTCAGGCGCTTTATAGCTGGCCTCAAAGTCTGCATCGGCTGCGGCGCGAGCTTGTTCTTGCTTGGCCGTGACGTCCACTGGTTTTGGCTTGATGCCATCATCAACCACTAAGGCGATAAGCTTACGATCACGTGGGACATTACCATCGAATTTATCAGTGATGACGTGCAGCTTACCTTCTTTATCGATAGTATAGAGCGGTACAAATTGCTTGTTATCGGCCTTATACTGCTCATAATTATAACTATCAGTGATATTAGTGATCTTAATCTTGGCTTTTTTGGAGATCATGCTCGCCAGCTTGGTATAAGTCACATCCTTGCCAAATAGCCACTGCGAGCTGAAGTTCGATTGTTTGTCATCGCGCTCGCTTTTAACTTTTTCTTCGCTGAATTTGAGACGATACAGCTTACGCTCACCGAATTCATGACGATAATGAATCTCAGATAAGGTGTTCATCTCTTTATCCATACTCATAGCGAACAGACGACCGATACCGATGAGATCGAGATGATGATCGGCATGATCTGAGATGGGATTGCCAAAATAAGTTCGCAGCCCGCTCATACGCGCTTTGGCAATATTAGTATAGTTGTTATGGGCGACGATGACATCAAAGCCTTGTTCTTTTAGAGATGTCGCTACTAACAGCGCAATGGGGTTAGAACCGACAATCAAGATACCGTTGGTCTCAGGCTCACGTACGCCTAATAAATTACCGACGAATTTGGCCCCTAAACCTTGAATCATTACCGTACCGATGATCACCATAAAGACTAATGGCACTAATAGCTCAACGCCTTGAATATCATACTCTTGTAATCGAATGGCAAATAAGGAGGAGATAGCGGCGGCTACGATACCGCGCGGACCAATCCAACTGATCATCAGCTTCTCATTAGTCTTTAGGTTGGAGCCAATAGAGGAAGCCCAAACCGAAAGCGGTCGCGCGACTAGCATCACAATCGCTAGTAAAACTAAGCCTGCAAAACCGACACTGAGCAGACTGGAGAGCTCGACACGAGCGGCAAGGATAATAAATAGCACAGATATCAGTAGTACCGTCAGCGACTCGTTGAACTCTAGTATGTTGTCGCGCGGGAATTTTGGCCAGTTGGCTAATGCCACACCTAAGACAGTCACCGTCAACAGTCCAGACTCATGCTCTAGATGGTTGGAGATCGAAAAAAGCACCAATACAAAAGCTAACGTAAAGACGTTGCGCAAAAACTCAGGTATCATATGGCGGCGCATTAAGAAGGCCAATACCCAAGCACCGACTAAGCCCAAAGCGGTAGCCAATACGACAATTTTGGCAAATAAGAGAATGCTGTTGGCTTGTCCACCTGAGATGATGTATTCATAGACCAAGACTACGGCGATGGCGCCAATAGGGTCGATAATGATGCCTTCCCACTTTAGAATATTGGAGATGGTCTTATTGGGACGAACGCTACGTAATAGCGGCATGATCACTGTCGGCCCAGTCACACAAACGAGCGCACCGAAGAGTAAAGCGATCAGCGGATCGACATCGAATAGTAAATAGGTTGAGAGCGCAACGATGGCGATAGTAATAACCACACCTACCGACACTAGCATCTGTACGACCGTGCCATGCTGCTTGATTTCATCAAACTCTAAGGTCAAAGAGCCTTCAAATAGAATGATGGCCACCCCCAAAGAGATAAAGGGGAACATCAGCTCGCCTAGTACCAAATCAGGATCGAAAATACCAAGGATAGGTCCAACGATAATGCCAATTAATAATAAAAACAAAATGGACGGTTGCTTTAAGTACCAAGCTAGCCATTGGGCGGCGATGCCGACGCCAACTACGCCAGATAGTAATAGGGCGGTATCCATAAATTAATCCTTTTTATAAACCTGTCACATATCACAGATTAGCGTCGGTTTAATAATGCTATAAAGCGCTAATGAGGTTTTATTTTAAAGTTAAATTTTAGCCTGACCACTTCATGACGGTCATAGCAAATATCAAAGGATGATAGCTGACTTTTGTTTGCCGTAGATAGTATTCGGTTTATCATAATAGCATGATTTTATTTCAGTTGTATCAGCACGCTACCAAGCTGACGGTCATTCTTTAGTCATAAAAGCACTTATGGCTTAGACAACCAGAATAATGACTCAGCAAGAGACTGACAGACAATACTCAGACGACACTCAGACGACACTGTTATTAACGTTAAAATTACCTCATACTAATAGGAGTTTTCATGCCAATAAGTTGATATTGAGCATAAAAACCGCAAATAATAATATAAAGTTAGCATAAGGGGAAGAATATGCAGGGGCAAATGGCCGATTATAACCTCAAATATTGGTGGCAGCGCAGCTTACTAGCCGTAGCGATAGGGGTCGGCGCTGCTACTTTGAGTCCCTTGATGGTTACTCCTGCCCAAGCCGCGGTCGCTAGTACGGACTTCTCAGATTTAGTACAGCAAGTGACACCAGGGGTAGCTCGGGTCAACGTGACGACCAATATCAGCGATGAGGAGCTGGCCCAAGCGCAAACCGCAGAGCTGCTACGTCAGTTCTTTGGTGATCGCGTGCGTCTCCCAGACCGGCCGCCCACACCCGCTATCGAAAACGCCTATGGTACTGGGTTTTTTGTCACTACTGATGGTTATATGCTGACCAATCATCACGTCGTTGAGGGGGCCGATAAGATTACTGTGACTCTCAATGATCGCACTGAGTTAGATGCGGTGTTAGTGGGTAGTGATGAGCGCTCAGATGTTGCGGTGCTAAAGGTGAAGGGCAGTCAGTTTCCTGCTTTGAGTATTGGCGATTCCAATCTGTTAAAAGTGGGTGAGCCTGTACTCGCAATAGGCTCGCCCTTTGGGTTTGACTACTCTGCTTCAGCGGGTATCGTTAGTGCCAAGTCGCGTAGCTTTTCGCGGGAGACTAGCGTACCGTTTATTCAGACGGATGTAGCACTCAACCCTGGAAACTCCGGTGGCCCGCTCTTCAATCAACGCGGAGAGGTCATCGGTATCAACTCGCGTATCTTTAGTGGTACTGGCGGCTACATGGGACTATCGTTCTCTATCCCAATGAATGCGGCAATGGATATCTATGAGCAGCTCAAAACCAATGGCGAGGTGACTCGTGCTTATTTAGGCATCTATCCGCAGGATATCGATCGCAACTTAGCAGAAGTTTATAAGTTATCGCGGCCACAAGGTGCCTTATTGACCCGAGTCTCGCCAGACTCGCCAGCGCAAAGAGCCGGACTCAAGACTGGTGATATTATATTGCAGTATAATGAGGTGCAGATTATACGCGCCGATGATTTACTGAACTTACTGAACCGCGCGCGTCCAGATGATTCTTTTCAAGTCCAAATCCAGCGTGAGGGTAAGCGCTTGATGTTGACCGGCAAGCTCAGCCGTGCGCCGGGTGATGTGCAAGCGCAGAGCCGCGATAAGCAGAACAATGAGGTACAGCTAGGCCTACGTCTACGCGACTTGACCACCGATGAGCAAGCACAGTTTGCCTCAGAAAGTCAGGTTGGTGTCTTAGTGACAGCCGTTGATCCTACTGGCTTAGCCGCAAGATCTGGCATTATGGCTGGTGACATCGTCACTAATCTGCACCAAAAACCGATTAAGACTGTGACTGACTTTACTAGCGCTATCTCCTCACTACCTAAGCAAGGCGTAGTGACTATCGAGGTTGTGCGTCAAGGCATTCCCGCTATTATCGGTCTGCGTATAGAATAGGGCTTGTTTATCACCGTTATAGCCTTTTATAATGACCGATTTTATAAAAGGAGCGCATAATTTTAGTGCGCTTCACAGATAGGTAACCATGACTGAGCCATTACTCACCACTTTGACGACGACGGCGGCGGCACTACTGCTAGCGTATATAGTGCTGTGGTCTTGGCTACAAACCTTTAATGCCAATCCTACCAAGCGCTTTTTCGCTATTTGGCTAAAATTGATATTGTATTACGCCGCTTACACTATGCCGTTTTGGGCGGTGCTCACGGTAGTCGGTTGGACTTATGGTTTGACGCCAAAGCTGATGGGGTTAACGACTTCAGCGGTGTTATTTATTCTAGCTGCTATGGCGCTGTACTTTTATACCGTCGTGGTACAGCCCAATCGTCTGCGCCTGCATCATCAGGCGGTTGATTTAAGCCTAGATAAGCCTTTGACAGTAGCGGTGCTGGCGGATCTACGTATTGGACTATATAGCGGCAAGCCTCGACATATCCGTAAGCTGATTACCACTATCAATGAGTTGTCGGTAGATGCGGTATTGATTACCGGTGACTGGCTTTATTATCCAGGTGCCGACTTAGTAGGGCAGATGATGTTATTTAAAGGGGTCAATAAGCCCATTTATACCGTTATGAGCATCTCAGATCTACGTTATCAATCGATGAATACCACTAAGCAAGGTAAGCCTTTATTAGAAGATACCTTAGCAAGCGCTTTTGATGTCTTGGACGTTACCTATATAGGTCAGCAGTGCTGGCCGCTACCGACCCAAAGCACAACCCTTGATCAAAAGCAAAGAATAGTCGGCGCTGAAGCGAGTCTAGCTATGCTATGCGGCTGGCAAGACTTGCCGAATCAGGCTACCAAACAGGCCAGCGCTGAGGTCAATAAAATGCAGGAAGTCGCCACAGAGACAGACGCGCCTTTAGATTGTTACCATAAAGTCAAAAAACACGACGCTACTCGCTTGCTAGATGACAAAATCCCTAGTAGAACAGAGCTGAGCAAAAAAGAGCTTAGCCAAGAGGTTATCGTGACTGCTAATAAAGCTGAGCTTTGCGAAGAGATCAGAAGAGCACAGCGACCAGTCGTTATTTTAGCTTCACGCTTCGATAGTATCACCGATCTGCCTAATGACTTGCAGCCAAGACCGCTACTGATAGCAGGCGCGGCCAAAAAAGCAAAGTCAAAAGCGTTAACCCGTGAACAACGTCGATCGGTAGCTACTGATGAGAATAGCCAAACCGTCTTTAGCACTTTTAACAGTAAATTCAGTAAACGCGGCTTATATCAGCATGGTAGTGCGCAAGTATTTGTCAGTAGCGGTATCGGTACTCGCAGCTTACCGTTTCGCTTATACCGCCCGACTATCGATGTGTTGACGATTCGTTAATACAGGATGAAACCTAAGGTTAGGTACTTTATTATCTTCGAAGGTTTACGCTAGAATTGGCTTATAAATAGTGTCTTAAGACTGCTCTCGATAGTTTACGTAGATGGCTTGAGTCTATCCTAGACAGAAAAGATAATGATTAAAGCGGGTTACTGCTATAAATTGTCCTAGCGTGCGACTCATAAGTGGGGCCGCCGCTAATTGACAGCTAGTAGCTCAAGCAAAATATGCTACACTATCGGGCATTTAATTATACGTGCAGCTCGTAGTAGCTATAAACCAAAAATACGCTCAAAAGCTAACGTTTCCTTTATATAAAATTGATAATATTACCGCAAAAAAAACAGTAAGGCATGGTTATGAGTACAGCATACGACGATATCAAAACCCAATTACAAGGCTCAATGGTAGCCTTAGTCACGCCTATGCATCCTGACGGTAAGGTCGATTATAAACGTCTAGCAAATCTCATAGATTGGCAAATCGAGCAGGGCACGCATTGCTTAGTAGCGGTAGGAACCACTGGTGAGTCGGCTACCCTATCCGTACCTGAGCATAGCGAGGTTATTCGCTTCTTCGTCAAGCACGTCGATGGTCGTATCCCTGTGATTGCTGGCACCGGCGCTAACAGTACCGATGAGGCTATCAAACTTACTCAAGAAGCCTACGACGCTGGCGCCGACTGTGCACTACTTGTGGCGCCTTACTATAATAAGCCGCCACAAGAAGGTTTATATCAACATTATAAAACTATCGCTAAAGCAGTTGATATTCCGCAGATGCTCTATAACGTACCAGGGCGTACCGTTGTCGATATCGCTCAAGAAACCGTTGAGCGCTTAGCAGACATTGATAACATTGTGGCTATCAAAGATGCGACAGGCTCAGTTGGGCGCGGTGAGCAGCTTATCAAAGCCGTTAGCGATAGATTAGTAGTCTTGTCTGGCGATGACGGTACCGCGCTTGATCTCATGAAAGTCGGCGCCAAAGGCAATATTTCAGTCACCGCCAATGTCGCACCAAAAGCGATGAGCGAGACTTTCGCAGCCGCCTTACGTGGTGATTTTACCGCCGCCAAAGCCGCTCATGACGTCATCGAACATCTGCACCGTGATTTATTTATTGAGTCCAGTCCTATCCCTGCCAAATACGCGCTACATAAAATGGGTATGATAGATAAAGGGATTCGCTTGCCCCTAGTTTGGCTGGCTGAGCCGCATCACGCGACCATCGATAAAGCCTTGGTAAAAGCAAACTTGATCTAATATCTAAGCATGAGCCAATACCTAAGCATCAGCGCAAACGCGCATTTAATGCTAAACGTTAAGTTACAACCCAAGCGCAATCACCAATGAGCGCCAACGCTTAAGACAATACAGAGACAATATGATGAAAACATCATTAAATATCCTAAAATTAAATATCTCTAAAATCACCCCTGCTATGCTAGCGGTTATTTTAGGGAGCACTTTAGTCCTCAGCGGTTGCCAGTCTCTAAAAGAGTTCGTGGGAAAACGTGATAATGGTAGCTTGGACTATCAGCAAAGCCAAAAGCTTAAACCGTTACAACTGCCTGCCGATGCACAAACAGCGCCATTCGTGCCTCTATATCCGACTCCAAACGCAGGGGTTAATACGCTGAATTTAGAAAACGAAGCGGGCAAGCAGTATCAATTACCAAAACCTCAGCGCACTGTGGCTACTACCACGGTTACTGAATAGACCATTTTTTACTTTAATAGCATCTAAATAGTCTGTTCAAAATAGTAAATGCGTCAAACGTTTAGCGTGCTGTTGCTATAAGCCTTTGCCGGGCTGTCATCGTTCAGTGCAGCAGCGCTTAGGTTTTATAGTCAGTATGGCAGCTGCACTTATTCTGCCTACATTGAACCGGCTATTATTCTTTTAGATGTCTTATATAAGTTTGCAAGAACAGGATTCTTATCATGCAAAAACAACAACTTTTATATAAAGGTAAAGCCAAATCAGTCTATGAGACTGAAGATAACGATCTGCTGATTCTGCATTTTCGTGATGATACCTCAGCGTTAGATGGCAAGCGTATTGAACAGCTAGCACGTAAGGGTGAAGTCAATAACCGCTTTAATAGCTTTATTATGCAAAAGCTAACCGAAGCTGGCATTGAGACCCATTTTGAGCAGCAGCTCTCTAGCGATGAGGTGCTCGTCAAACGCATGGATATGCTGCCCGTTGAATGTGTGGTGCGTAACTATGCCGCCGGTAGTCTAGTGCGCCGCTTGGGGCTAGAAGAAGGGCAAGCGCTCACGCCGCCGACCTTTGAGCTGTTTTATAAAGACGACGCGCTAGGCGATCCGATGGTTAACGAATCTCTAGCCGTCACTTTGGACTGGGCAACCGACGAGCAACTTGCCAAGATGAAAGCCTTAAGCTATCAAGTTAATGAGGTACTAAAAGCGCTGTTTGATCAAGGCGATTTGATCTTAGTTGATTTTAAATTAGAATTTGGCGTTTTCCATGACCGCATTGTCTTAGGGGATGAGTTCTCACCCGATGGCTGCCGTATCTGGGACAAAATCACTAAGAAGAAGCTCGATAAAGACCGCTTCCGTCAGTCTCTAGGCGATGTGATTGAAGGCTACGAAGAAGTGGCTCGCCGTATTGGGGTACCTTTAGACTAAACTGTAAATAGCAGTTCTATAACAAAACTGAGCCGCGCGCTCAGTTTTTTTATGCAAAATTTTACTTAAATGTTCTTAAGATGCGACCGTTATCTTGGCTATATTGCTTATACTAAAAGCTATCATCTGATTCGGATCAAATTTTATCATGTCCATAGCGAAGACGATCCCAGTTATCCTAGAGCCTTCTTGGTTTGCTCGGCCGACTTGCGTGGTAGCGGCGGATCTGATTGGCAAAGTCTTATGCCGACGAATAACCGACACGGATAACGTGCAAAAAACATTACGCATGCGCATCACTGAAACCGAAGCTTATATAGGACAGCAAGATGGCTCAGTTGCGGCGCACTTAGCCAAAGGCGAAAAAGGCAGTTCGCTAGCCGATATCATGTACGCTGAGGGCGGCGTGTTTTACGTTTATCTGACTTATGGCGTACATTTGATGCTCAATTTAGTCAGTGGTGCTGCTGAGTCTCCAGAGTCGGTGTTGATACGAGCCGGATTTCTAGCTGAGGATAGCGAGCGTTTGCTTGAAGAGCGAAATTTAAGTTCTGATAAGCAGCTCTCTTATATCAAGCAGTTCGCTGGTCCAGGAAAATTAAGTAAACGTTTGCAAATTAACCGTGCGTTATACGGTGCACCAATTGCGCCTGAGTCTGGTGTTTGGGTCGAAGATGATGGTTGTTTGCCGTCAGTGTCATTGCGACCGCGCATCGGTATCGATTACGCAGGGGAGGCGGCAGACTGGCTATTGCGTTATGTATGGGCGGATCATCCGTCACTATCAAAAAAATAGGCTGATATAAAATAAGGATGCATCATGTATAAACTTACCGTTTTTATTCCTGATGAAGCGTTAGAGGATGTTAAAGCCGCGCTATTCGCTGCAGGGGCGGGTACTATCGGTAACTATCA
The DNA here is from genome assembly GCF_051847375.1 of Psychrobacter sp. 2Y5. NCBI lineage: Bacteria > Pseudomonadati > Pseudomonadota > Gammaproteobacteria > Moraxellales > Moraxellaceae > Psychrobacter > Psychrobacter sp. 2Y5. The sequence goes on along the minus strand of NZ_JBPYDA010000001.1, from coordinate 323,319 downwards.
GCACTGCGGCTGGCAAGTACAAGGTCAAGGGCAGTTTATGCCAATGGCGGGTAGCAATCCGCATCTTGGTAGTCAAAATAATATTGAAAAAGTCGATGAGTGGCGCGTCGAGATGGTGGTTAAGACGTCAGTGATAGAAGAGGTGATTAAAGCCTTAAAACAAGCGCATCCTTATGAAACCCCTGCTTATGATGTCATTGAAGTATTGAATTTTTAGCTATTAAAATGACTTAACGGACATAAAAAAAAGGGTCAAACAAAAGCTAAGCGCTTATATCTGACCCTCAGCATCAAGACTGTATGTATAACAGCGATGCGAAAGCGTATCACTCTACTATTGCTCAGCGTGCTCATCAATCCTTTTCTATCTTAATGACATTTAGATTTGGATAGCTGAGCAGAATCTCATAATCTTGTGAGCCTTTTTTAGCCTCGATCTCGAATACGCCGCGATTGTTTCTCTCATCGAGTTCGATATCCTTAACACGGTACCCCATAGCAGTTACCTTTCTAATAGCGCGCTGTCTAACCGCCGAATAGCGACTTTCTTGTTTTATTCTATCTTCGACATCATCGTAGCGCTTATTGTTTTTATATTTTTTATTGCCTTTTTTATGATCCTTATCTCGCCACACGTCATCCCATTGTTTTTTATTTGAATTGAGCAGCTTTAAGTTAGGATAGGAGTAAGTAAGCTCATAAGCCTGATTGTTCTTTTTTGCATAGGCTTTAATCACTCGCTTACCGCGATAAGTGTCAGGCCTGATATCCATTAACTGATAGCCTTGACGGCGTAGGTCTTTACGCAGCTCTTGTTTAGCGCGATTATAGTTAACGTTTTTATAGCCATCATTGCCCTGATATATCGGTTGATTATTATAGCCTGGACTAGCAACCGTACAACCAGCCGACACGCCAAACAACGTCAAAACAAGACTTGCTGAGAGTAGTTTTTTAAGTGGGAGAGTAGAGAGTGTTTTCATATTTTAAGCTCCTAAACCTGATAGTAGCGACTTTATTCATATCGCTTGAAAAATATTTTTGAAATATTTTCTTACATCATCATAGTAAGTCGCAAAACCTGTTAGTAGATGTCTTTTAAGTCAGCAAGTTGTAAGCAATGCAACAGCTTGAGTAATGAGTGAGAGCTTTTAGTTATAACAGTATTGCTAAGTAGTGTTTTTTTCGCTAAAACTATTTTAGAGCAAGCCTAATCATCAGGTGAATAATCCTAATAGGACATTGTAGGAAATATTAGTTATGCTATTCAAGCTCATTTTATATTCAGGCTTCGCCGGAGCGACGGTATTTATCGGCGGATTATTGGCCAATTTGTTTAATCATCACGTCAAAGATAGTCCCATCAAATACGAGATTACTCATACTCTGATGTCGTTTGGCGCGGGAATTATATTATCGGCATTAGCGCTAGTGTTAGTGCCAAAGGGTATGGAGGAGCTTAGTGTTTGGGGTGTGATAGGCTCGTTCTTACTAGGCGCGATAGTCTTTATGGCTATTGATTATCGTTTGGCAAATTCGGGCGGGCGACAAGCGACTTTACTGGCGATGCTGATGGACTTTATTCCTGAATCAATCGCTCTTGGCGCAGTATTCGCTATTGAGCCGCAAATGGCTGCCTTATTAGCAGTATTTATCGGCTTACAAAATTTGCCTGAGTCTTTTAACTCTTTTCGCGACTTAGTACAAAGCGGTTTTAGTGTCAAAAATACCTTAGCTATCTTCTTTGTATTAAGCTTCTTTGGCATACTATCGGCGCTAGCAGGTCATTTTTTATTGAGTAAACATCCTGATTTAACCGCTCATCTAATGACCTTTGCCAGTGGCGGTATCTTATATCTGCTGATTCAAGATATTATTCCTGAGAGTAAACTCGCTAAAAACTATCTGACACCGCTAGGTGCAACGTTAGGATTTTTAGTAGGAATCGTTGGTGAGATGCTGCTCTGACAAAGTAAATCGCTTTCTTTATTTAGACCTAGATTTTACCTTGTAAGCATATGCTTACAAGCATTGACGTTAACGCCTCTTAACAAGACAATTACATTTGGGCATTATAGTCACACGGCATCAGGGAATGTGACTCAAGGATTGAGTTAACCGAATTAGGGATAATATTTCAGTAATTTAAGTCAGGATGACCAGAATTAGTGAAGTAAGGATACATGACCCATGCTGATGGCAGAAATGCTGGTAGCTAGTTGTATTTAGAGCAGGATGCTCTGCTATCACGCTATACTCGATGTGCTGCAAGGATGCAGTGGAATGAGTTGTGATAGGTAACAAGGATAGTTAACGATAAGACCGCATAACAATGATTGTTATGCGGTCTTATAGTATCTGAATTATGGTTTTTAATTCATTATTTTCTAACTGTATTTAGCAAAGAGTCAAAATATCTTCGTAAGTTAACACTGGCATATCAAAAACCGTACTGGCTACGCCAATACGGTTTAAATCTAAATTATTTACTCAAAAACGATTTAATTGTAATTAGTAAATTTACTTATTAGTAATTATTCTCACGGCGCCAGTCGTCCACCTCGCGTTCAGCGGCGTCTTTGCTATGACCATAGCGCTCTTGCACACGGCCTACTAATTTATCACGGCTACCTTCAATGTGAGTTAAATCATCATCAGTTAAATCCGCCCATTTCTGCTTTACTGAGCCTTTCAGCTGATTCCATTCGCCTTTGAGAGTATGTTCATTCATAGTGATTATCCTTGTATTAGCGGCTAATTTGGTAAAATAAAAGTCCTTCTGCTTACCTGTTTTTATAATATAGCCGATTAATGAATTTATATTCTCTAGCATTTGATGTACTGCTACTAAGCTGAGCAGTTAATCAATAACTAGTGATTTCCACTATATAAATTATCGCTCGCACTGTCTGTATTAACGGTGTTTTTAGTGTTGCTCAACGACAATAGAAACCATAAATTTATTATGGCTATGTAACCTTTGTAAGGATAAGCAAAAATTAGAATAAAACGTACATCTACATAGCTCATTATCTCAGTGAGGTATAGGATATGGCACATATAAGATTTAGCTATTTTAAGTCAGTTTATTACTTTGCTAGATAATATCGTTTTATAGAGCCCAACCCTCTTTGAATTTTCATGGCACCCTTCTGGCAGCCCTACTTAATCCACCGCTAGCTTATTCATCCAATCTGATAATCAGAAAAATTAAATAATAGACAGACAGCTTAAATGACTATAATCTTATAGTTGAGATATTCGTTAGGTATGAAGATAATAAATAAAGGGCCAGTCTTTGAAAGTGAAACAAATAATTGATGATGTAGATGGTAAGGAAGAGGGGTGTGAAGAAGCGACTGACGCATCACCGCGCAACCTTGCCAAGGCTAAGACGCGTAAAGCGATAATGCAAAGTGCCTTGCATCTGTATAGTACTGAAGGCAGCGCTGGCATGAGTATGAATAAAGTCGCTAAAGGCGCGGGAATTGCGCAGCCGAGTTTTTATAATCATTTTGCGAGTTTAGATGAGTTGCAACAACAGCTAAGCGCGCAGCTCAAGGACAATTATCTCTCGCCCATGCGCGCTGCTTGGATAACCATGATTAAAGATTATGCTTGGCTCAATGAAACCCAATTCAATCAGCGCTGTGAGCAGTGTCTCACTCATATCTTTGATGCCGCCTTTATCAATATTAACTTATTCCAGCGCTTGAATGAGAATCGTCTGCGCTTGAGTCCTAGTACTGAAACTCAGTTGTCGGCAAATAGCGGTTTAGGGCAGTTAATCAATGAGATTCAAGAAGAGTGGACGCAGATATTCATTGAAGGTTTGACACTATCTGACTGTGATTTTTTGGAATCTGAAGTCAATCTATGTGTCGATATTGCGGCGGCGCAAGTCCATGAGCTGATATTAGGCTGCCATCAACAGCGTTATACTCGAGCACAAGCTATTACTGTTTTATGTCAAAACTTAAATGCTTTATTCACACGTTTTTGGCAAAAAGAGAGCTTTTTAAAATAACTTGTTTAGAATAAATTTTAAAGAAAATTATAAACGGAATTTTTTAGCTAAGGCTATAAGCGCTAAAACAACAAGGAAGCAAAACTATGAGCAAGCTAAAGACAAAATCAACCGAGCAAACCCACTTTAGAACCTGTAACTTGTGTGAAGCGATGTGCGGTATCGTCGTCAAGTATGACGGCGAAAAAGTACTGTCTATCAAAGGCGATAAAGAGGATCCGTTCTCGCAAGGCTATATCTGTCCGAAAGCAACCGCCTTGCAAGATTTGCACGAAGATCCTGATCGCTTGCGTCATCCTGTCGAGCGCACCGCTGATGGCTGGAAAAAGATCAGTTGGGAAGAAGCGTTAGATAAAGTCGCCGCAGGTATACAGTCGGTGCAAAAAAAGTATGGCAACAACGCTTTTGGGGTCTATCTAGGCAATCCTAACGTGCATAACTTGGGCGGTATGCTGACTATTAAGCATTTACTTGGTAGCATAAAAACGCGTAGTCGCTTTTCGGCTACCTCTATCGATCAGCTACCGCATCATATTATTAGCTTGCATCTCTTCGGTCACATGCTGCGTATTCCTGTGCCTGACGTCAATCGCACTCAGCACATGCTGATCATCGGCGGTAATCCGCTAGCCTCTAACGGCAGTATCATGACCGCGGCTAATATGCGCCAGAAACTAAAAGATATCAAAGCTCGCGCTGGCAAAGTGGTGGTCATCGATCCAAGGCGTACAGAAACTGCTGATATTGCTAGCGAGCATCATTTTATTCGTCCTGCGACCGACGTATTATTGCTATTAGCGATGCTCAATGAGATCTACGCGCAGGGTTATGCTAAGAAATCACTAGCTAATAATAGAGCAGCGGATTTGGCACCAGAGATTGAGCGTATGGCAGATTTTGCCAAAGGCTATAGCGCGGAATCCGTCGCTAGTATTACCGGTATCGCAGCTTCAGAGATCAAGCGCTTGGTGAAAGAGTTCTGCGAAGCCGAAAGTTCAGTTTGTTATAGCCGTATGGGCGTCTCGGTGCAAGAGTTTGGCTTATTAAGTCAGTATCTAGTGATGATTATCAATATCGTCGCGGGTCGCTTGGATGAAGTGGGCGGCTTGATGTTCCCTAATCCTGCGGTCAACGTGGTGCAAAATACCGGTCCCGGTTATCTGGGTAAACGTCATAGCCGCGTCAGTAATCTACCTGACTTCAACGGCGAGTATCCCGTAGTGGCTATGGCGGATGAGATGCTAGTAGAAGGAGAAGGGCAGCTCAAAGGTTTTATGTGTGTCGCGGGTAATCCAGTACTGAGTACTCCTAATGGCGAGAAGCTAGATAAAGCGTTTGAGAATTTAGAATTTATGGTGTCGTTTGACTATTATGTGACGGAGACTAGCCGTCATGCCAATATTATCCTGCCGCCAGTCTCTTCCTTAGAGCGTGATCATTACGATGTCACTTTTAATGGGTTTGCCACCCATAATGTTGCCAAATATTCGCCTGTGCTATTTACAAAGCCTAAAGACGCTAAGCACGATTGGCAGATATATTTAGAGCTAGCTGAGCGTTTGGATAAAAAAGCGCCGCTAGCGACCAAAATTGAGCGTAAACTCATCCAAAAGCTAGGGCCACAGTTTGTGCTCGATCAAGGCCTGCGCCGTGGCCCTTATTATGGTCTCACTCTGCGCAAGCTTAAAAAATACCCTCACGGTATGGATTTAGGGCCGCTAAAACCCATGCTGCCAGAAGCGATCAAGCACAAAGATCAGCAAATTAATCTCAATGTTGATTTTTATCAAGCCGATCTTGCGCGGGTAAGGGATGTAATGGCTAGCTATGACGATAGCCAGATTTTACTGATTGGGCGTCGTCATGTGCGCAGCAATAACTCTTGGCTACACAACAGTCATCGCCTAACCAAAGGCAAATCGCGCTGTACGTTGATGCTGCATCCAGATACCGCAAAAGCTTATGACATCGAAGAGGGTCAACAAGTCAAAGTCACCTCGCGTGTTGGTGAAGTCATTATCGCCGCTGAGGTCACCGATGAGCTGATGCCAGGCGTGGTTAGCATTCCGCACGGCTTCGGTCATGGTCGCAAAAGCGTCAAACAAAAAATCGCTCAGGCTAATGCTGGCGTTAGTGTCAATGATTTAACCGATGATACTCTCATCGACAAGTTAAGTGGTAATGCGGCAGTGAATGGCGTACCTGTGACTTTGCAAGCGCTCGCGTCTACCCGAGAAGATAACGAGATAAATAGAGTTAAAGATAAAGTAGTGGCTTAAATTTTATGTAGAACGCTACTGACACTAAATCAAGAAAAGACGCTTATCTAAGATAAGCATTTTTTCTTGTCATTCCTCATAAACGGTTTTTATAAAATATTAGCGCCTATTAATACCAACAAAACCAAATTTCACCTTTGGCTTTTCATTTTGCATCAGCAGGCTAATGGCTTTAGCTGAGCCACAAGCGTGTGTCCAACCCAACGTACCATGCCCGGTATTGAGCCATAAATTATCAAAAGTTGCCTCGCTATTTTGGCTACCGTGACGGACTTGACCTAAATGCGCGCGACCTATTAGTGGTACATTCGATGGCGTCATAGGACGCAGGCCTGTCCAGTACTCAGCCGAGTTAGCGATAATACCTTTCGGGAAAATCTGCTGTACGCGCTCAGTAATGGCTTTACAGCGCGTCATATTCAGATCCATATTATAGCCATTAAATTCTGCGGTGCCAGCCACGCGTAACTTATCGCCAAGTCGTGACATGACTAGCTTGTACTCATCATCGATTAGGCTAATAAAGGGCGCTAAATGCGGCGCGCGCGGATTGACGCGGTAAGTGGCTGAGTAGCCTTTGGCTGGGAAAATTGGCAGATGAATATCTAGAGGTTTTAGCAAAGGCACACTATAACTACCCAAAGCGATCACAAAGCTATCAGCGCTAAAAGTCTGCGCATTTTCGCCAGCAGGGCGAACAGTAATACTATGCACATGTGGATGATTAGAATGAGCATCGGCGTTCAAAGCCAGAATCTCAGTATCATATAGGAAGTTGACGCCTGCTTGCTCGCACTTGGTCGCTAAACGCTGGGTAAATAGATGGGCGTTGCCAGACTCATCGCGACTAGTATAAGTCGCGCCAATAAGCTTGTGCGCGATAGGGTAAAGCGCTGGCTCGAGACTGGCGGCAGTATTGATATCGATAAAGTAGCGCTCACAGCCAAGCTCCTGCATGCGCTCGGTCGGTGCAACCGCGTCATCGAACTCCGATTGGCTCGTATAAAAATGCATGATACCGCGCGTTTGCTGCTCGTACTCAATATCGATATTGCGTCTGAGTTGCTGCAGCGCCGCGCGTGAATAAAGCCCTAAATTAACCATTTGCACTAGATTGGCATCGGCACGATCGGCACGGCATTCCGCTAAAAACTGCATCGCCCATTTCAGCTGGGCTTTGTCGGCGCGCAAACGGTAAAGCAGCGGTGCATCTTCGCGGAACAGCCATTTGAGCGCTTTAAGCGGCGCTTTAGGGTTGGCCCAAGGGGTGGCATGAGAGACTGAGATTTGTCCGCCATTAGCAAAAGACGTTTGCATACCAGCGGCCGACTCGCGCTCGATCACTGTAACTTTATAGCCTGCCTTTTGCAGATACCAAGCGGTCGTCACACCTACCACTCCAGCTCCGAGTACCGCGATATGGCTCATAAGTAAAAGTCTCTAGTGGGCTATGGTTTTTAGGGTAATATCACGGCAGTAGTGACATCAAACTTTTTATACTAACCTTTAATCCATAACTACTGCGGACGCGCAACGTCAGCTTGCAAGGCAGTTGGTAGATCCAAAATAGTCATCTCGCTCTCTGCTAACTGCTCTGGACGCGCGACTACTAAAGCTTCAAAGCCACTATCGCCATTGCCTGCTGCTATAGCATTGACCACTTGAATCTTGCCAAGTTTTTCGCCTGCTGTTGGCGTATCGCCTGTACCTTTTACATAATGAAGAAAAGCTTTAGGTGCCGCTTTAAAATAAATACGAGCGATGACTTCTTGACCTAAATAGCAGCCTTTATCATAGTCCATACCGCCGCGTTGATGCAGACGCAGCTCTTGCGGTTGAAACTGACCTTGCGTCGCCGCTACTATCCAGTAGTTACCCGTAGCAATACTTGCTTGCATCCAAGCCTGTGTCTCATCGGCAGTGTTATGCTCTTCTTTATGACTAAAGGTAGGCTCATCGGCTACGATACAAGGGTAAATCGGTGATGGCGCGCTAGTTTCTAACTTAAAAAAAGCACCGTACTTTTTTAAATGCGCTTGTAGAGACTCGGCACAATCGGTGCTGAGGACCAAATCAAACTGATTCTCGTCCTGTTTTTTTATCCAAAGACCAAAATCAATACGCCCCTTAATATTACTAATAGCAGTAGGCTGAAAGCTAAGACCGATTTTGGTGACGTCAGAGGTGACTTGGCCTTGCAAGAATTTCTCTGCATCTTCACCTTGCATCGTTAGTTGGGTAAATGTAGGCAGCTGACTATGATCAGATAAGAAAGTAGCGTCACTCATTGGTATTCCTATTATAATTTTTGATTGATGAGGTTTGAATTATTCGCATGACTAGTTAAAAGGCTTAAGAAGAGTAGCATAAAAACTTAGCTCAAAAAAACATAATGAGTACCTTTTACATTGGGTATTATCAGTGTTTTTCAAGCCAAACGAATACGGGCGATCATTGGTCAAAGATGATGACTTACGCTACAATGAGTACTAGACAGACGACTTTATATTCTATTAATAATACGCCCAGTATTGTGGCGGTCATATCGCTAATGAGAGAATTATGAGCTTACCCAATTGTCCTAAATGTGATGCGGATTATACTTATGAAGATGGTGCGCTATTGGCGTGCCCCATGTGTGCTCATGAGTGGACGGCTGCAGAAGCGGATGCTGCTGAGACTCAGGCAGAAGAAGACAGCATCGTCCGTGACGCTGTCGGTAATGCGTTGCAAGATGGCGATGCGGTGACCGTCATCCGCGATTTAAAAGTTAAAGGCTCGTCAACGTCCATCAAAGTCGGCACTAAAGTCAAAAGTATTCGTCTGCTTGATGATCCCGTAGACGGACACGATATTGACTGTAAGGTCGATGGTTTTGGGCAAATGAAGCTCAAATCCTCCGTTGTGAAAAAAGCTTAATTCTCTGCTCTTTTAGTTAGTAGTCAATAAAGATAGCTTAATCTAAGCAGTGATTTTACCAAGCTTTAATAAGCGTGAGTTGATCGAGCCTCTAGTGCGCCCATGCTGCGTCATTAGTACGCTAATAGCGTCGCCGTTATCAAAAGCCTCGGCTAATCGCTGGTCTTCATCATCGCTCCAAGGGGTTCCGGCATTAGCAGGTAATTTGGCTCGGCGCTCATCCGTTTTGATCTGATTACGTAGGGCGGGGATAGCCGTTTGTAGCGCTCTGTGGATATCGCTATCTAAGCACAAATGCTTATCGCTGAGCGGCTCATCTGATAGAGGATGAATGCCGTCGATAAGTTTTTGGATAATGGTTATCGCTTCATGATCTTTCATAGGAATGGCTTCTGGCGCTGTCGTTATATTAGTATTAGCAGACATAGCGAATAACTCCATTATCGATTTATGTTTATTATTGCTTATACTACCTGTTAATGAGTCTGATAGGAAATAAATCGTTTATAAACAAAACTTATCTAAAACCTTTTCTTTTAATGCCTTCTAAGTAAGCCAAAACCAAGCAAGACTAAAAATGAACTTCAATAAAATAATAGAGACTAATTATGAGTACTAAAAACGAACAACTCTTCGCCCAAGCCCGCAAACATATTCCTGGTGGTGTCAACTCGCCAGTCCGCGCTTTTGCAGGAGTAGGCGGTACGCCGGTGTTTATGCACAAGGCTTCTGGCAGCAAGATTTACGATACCGAGGACAACGCTTACATCGACTATATCGGTTCATGGGGGCCGATGATCTTAGGGCATGCGCATCCCAAAGTGATCGACGCGGTCAAAAAAGCGGCCGATGATGGTTTAAGTTTTGGGACGCCAACGCCGTTTGAAACTACTGTCGCGGATAAAATCTGCGACATCGTGCCGAGCGTTGAGATGGTTCGCATGACCAGCTCAGGCACTGAGGCGACGATGAGCGCCATCCGTCTGGCACGTGGCTATACGGGTCGTGACAATATCGTCAAGTTCGAGGGCTGCTATCATGGGCATTCTGACAGCTTATTGGTCAAGGCGGGCTCTGGTATGCTCGATATCGGTGAACCGACCTCGAAGGGCGTGCCTGCTGACTTTGCTAAGCACACCATTACTTTGCCTTATAATGATCCACAAGCGATCAAAGACTGCTTTGAGAAATGGGGCGATACTATTGCTTGCGTTATCGTTGAGCCGATCGCGGGTAATATGAATATGGTCATTCCTGAGCAAACCTTTCATGACACTTTACGCCAAGAGTGCAGTGCTAATGGCGCAGTGCTTATCTTTGATGAAGTGATGACGGGCTTTCGTGTTGGTCTGGGCGGGGCACAGGCGCATTTCGGTATTGAGCCGGACTTAACATGCTTTGGTAAAATTATCGGTGCAGGTCTACCGGTAGGCGCTTTCGGCGGTAAGCGTGAGATTATGGAATGTATCGCACCGATGGGCGGTGTCTATCAAGCGGGTACTTTATCGGGTAATCCACTGGCTATGCGTGCGGGTATTGCGATGTTTGAAGATCTAACCGTTGATGGTTTTTATGACGAGTTAGCCGCTAAAGTCGATCAGCTAGTCGATGGTATCCAGGCAGCAGCTGATAAGCACGGTATTCACCTGCGCACCAATAAACTGGGCGGCATGTTCGGTATTTTCTTTGTCAAAGACAGCGACACCCCAACGCCGCTTAACTTCGATGACGTGACCGCTTGCGATATGGATACATTCAATACTTTCTTCCACGGTATGCTAGATCGCGGTATCTACTTAGCGCCTTCTGCTTATGAAGCGGGCTTTATGTCGATTAAGCATAGCAGCGATGATTTGGATAAGTCGATAAAAGCCGCTGATGAGATCTTTGCAGAAATGGCAAAGGCATAAATGCATATAGTACGAGTAAATTTTAAGCTATACAGTAGCCGGCACTAACGGCATATCCTGAGGCTAAAAAGAAGCCAACATCGTTAAAGGTGTTGGCTTCTTTTGCTTTTAAGGTATTATGTGCTAGCAGCAGTCATTACTTCGCGCGCTTATCGTATTTGATATCTCTCAAGCTCAAGTTACCGCGCAGTACGTCAGTATACATACGAAAATCGCTAGCGAAACTTTTTAGAGGAAACTTAAAAGAGGCCGGTTTGTTTTTTTCAAAGAAAAAATGGCCAACCCAAGCACAGCCGTAGCCTGCGGCAATACCTTTGAGCAGAGGCTTAGGCGATCGGGTCTGTATGGACTTTGCTAGTCCTAGTAGACCAAAACTGCTACCAGCAAAGTGCAAACGGCGACAAGCCATGTTTTGATGCTCTTCTAAATAAAAGTCATAAAAATTTTGTTGCGCCTTACGCTTAGTTTCTGTCATTTCTTGACGACTTTGATTAGCTAGATGCTGATCAGTGCTAGCCGCGTTGCTATTATTAACGGTTTGGGTATCCTGTCGAGTAGTCATAGTAGCTTCCTTTGCTAAAATTACTTTATTAAAATTATTGTTAGGCTTTGGTTAATCGCCAATTCGATAATATAGGTTGATATTTGAACTTAAGTTCTTGTTATCTATCGTATATTGCTGAATTTAAATGTAGCAAATACTTCTTAGCAATACCAGCGTTAAGCATTACTTGAAAGTCAGTTTTACACAACCTTTCGGTAAAGGTTTACATTGTTTGCTAGGATTTGGCATAAATGCTTTAATAAGCACTTTTATTTATAGCGCTATTTATCACTAGCGTTTGCTAACCCTTTTTATGCTAACTTAATATTAGTATTTATCTCAAACCTGTTATTTAACCCCTATTTACGGTAACGCCACTTTATGCTCAATAACTACCTTGAAAACCCGCCTCTTGCCGAAGACGAACTGATGGCAGCGATAGATATCGGCTCCAATAGTTTTCATCTAGCTATCGGTCGGCTCGATCATGGTGAGGTGCGTAAAGTAGTCTCTATGTCTGAAAAGGTACAGCTAGCAGCAGGACTCGATGAGCACAACATTCTCAGTGCAGAAGCGGTGCGCCGAGGGCTTGATTGTCTGAGCCGTTTTACCGCGCGCTTAGATTCAGTACCGTCAGAGCGGGTGCGTATTGTCGCTACCAACGCCTTGCGTCAAGCCAAAAATGCTGATGATTTTATTACTCGCGCCAATGAGATTTTGCCCAATCCCATTGAAATTATTGCGGGGCGTGAAGAAGCACGGCTGATTCATTTGGGGGTCTCACACACTAATGCCAGTAGCGATAAGCGCTTAGTGATAGATATCGGTGGCGGCTCGACTGAATTTATCATTGGTACAGGGTTTGAGCCGTTATTGACAGAGAGTTTGCAGATGGGCTGTGTGGCCTTTACCAAAAAATTCTTTGCTGATGGTCAAATCACTGACAAAGCCTTTACTAGTGCTATCGCTGCGGCGCGCAAAGAAGTGCTCGCTATCAGCGGTCAGTACCAAAAAGCGGGATGGACGAGCGTCATCGGCTCAAGTGGTACCATCAAGGCGGTGCGTAATGTTCTCGTTTCCAAAGGCTGGGCCAACGAGCAAGAGTGCATCACTTATAAAGGCGTGAAAAAGCTAGAAAAATTATTAATTACCATTGGTGATGTGAAAGATATTGAGCTCGAAGGCGTGAAAGAGCACCGAAAAGCGGTGTTTCCAGCGGGGGTAGCGGTACTGCGCGCCTTGATGAAGGTGCTCGGTATAGAGACCTTAGCTTATTCTGACGGCGCGCTACGCGAGGGGGTGATGTACGATATGCTCGGCCGCTTTGCTAGTGAAGATGTGCGTGATCGTAGCGTGCTCGCCCTGATTAAGCGCTATTCAGTAGATAAAAAACAAGCCCGGCAAGTGGTCAGAACCAGCCGTCATCTCTTTAGGCAAGTGCAAGATGACTTGCAGCTAAGCAATGGTGATGGCGATCTATTGAGACGCGCGGCCTATCTACATGAGATAGGGCTGGCGATTAGTCATAGTAACTATCATCGCCACAGCGCATATTTGCTAGGAAATTCAGACATTCCAGGCTTCTCGCAAGTCGATCAAAAGCGCTTGGCACAGCTGGTGCTCAGTCATAGGCGTAAACTAAAAGGCGACCTGCTTGAGCAAGCCTGCAAACTTGGCGGCGATCAACTGGTCTATTTGTGTTTGCTCTTAAGACTTGCAGTATCCGCGCATCACAGCCGTAGCGAGTACGAGTTACCTTTAATGGAGTTGGTCATTATAGACGCCACCCATTGGCAGATTACCGTTAGCACTGATAAAAAACACTACGCCTTCTTGTACTCCGATCTTTACGCCGATATCGAGCAGTTTGCAAAATGGGGTATTCAGCTTAGCGTTATTGAAAGATAATTTTCTCTAAAAAAGCAAGGGTATCTGCGCTGCCATAGTCGTTAAGATGTGCTACTATAGCCTAATTGAGTTTACACTTGTACTGCCACCTTCTATAAAATCAATAAGGATAAGTCTATGAGTACCGTTTGGGACAGCGTACAGCTGGCAAGACACGCAAAACGTCCACTGTTTATGGACTACGTCAATCAGCTATTTACGGAGTTTGATGAGCTGCATGGTGATCGCGCTTTTGCTGACGATAAAGCAATTTTGGGCGGCCTTGCGCGCTTTAATGGTCAGCCTGTTATGGTGATTGGTCAGCATCGTGGTCGTAGTACCCGTGAGCGTATCGCCCATAACTTTGGTATGGCGAATCCCGAAGGCTACCGCAAAATGATTCGTTTGGCGAAGATGGCTGAGCGTTTTAATATTCCGCTCATGAGCTTTGTCGATACTCAAGGCGCTTATCCTGGTATTGGCGCTGAGGAGCGTGGACAAGCGCAAGCGATCGCTGAAAGTATTGCGGTATTTACGAGCCTAAAAGCGCCTATTATCGTCACTATCATTGGCGAAGGCGGTTCAGGTGGAGCGCTAGCGATAGGTGTTGGCGATAGAGTAAATATGTTACAAAATAGTATTTATTCGGTGATCTCACCTGAAGGCTGCGCTTCTATTCTATGGAAAACGGCTGAAAAAGCGCAAGATGCGAGCGAAGCATTAAAACTAAATGCGATTAACCTTTATCAGATGGGTTTGATTGATGCCGTCATTGATGAAGGGGAAGGCGCGCATGTGCAGCCGCAGCCGGTAATGGATGCGTTAAAGGCGTTGTTAGAAGAGCAACTGGCCGAGATAGTCGATATGGATGCCGATGAGCGCTGTGAGCAGCGTTACCAGAAGCTAAAATCTTTCGATTCAGAAGTGATGCTGCCTTGCTAATCTTTCACTAAAAGACTTGGACTAGCTAGTCGGGTTTTTAGCTTAACAGGCTGACTTAATGCTAAACTAAAACGTGCTATTTATTAGCGCGTTTTTTTTGGCTACCTGTTTTTTAGTTCAAGGTTTCCTTTTAGACGTTAGCATGAATATAGGTGAGTCACCCTAAAACTGATACCGCACGCAAGGAAAACCTATACCAGTAGCACTGGTAAGATGAGCGTGGTAATTTTATTCCCAATTGGCTATATAAGAATAACTATGACAAATAGCGCTATTAAGCCTTATCCGATCAAGCCGATAGCAGAGTTAGCTGTCGATCAGCAGCTGACAGCGGCATTGTTGAATAGTTTAGCAGATTATCATCAGCAGCTACTGGGTCGACGTATTTGGCTAGCGTGTAGCGGTGGCCGTGACTCTTTGGCTTTAGCCGCGCTATGTGTGCAGCTTTATCAGCAAGGTAGATTACCGTTTTTGCCACAGCTGTTGCATGTCGATCATGGCTTGCAAGCGAATAGCTCGTTTTGGGCAAGTCATGTTGCTAGATGGGCCGCCGTTCAGCAGCTACCTTGTACGGTTCTAAAAGTACAAGTGCAAGGCCGAGATGAACAAGCAGCGCGGCAAGCTCGCTATACAGCGATGCTCGATCATATCCATCAAGGCGATGTATTATTACTCGCTCATCATGCCGATGACCAAGCAGAAACCGTAATCATGCGTTTGATCCAAGGCGCAGGTATTAAGGGTTTAGCCGCTATGCAGCCATGGCGAGAGCAAGCACAGCAAGGCCAAGATCAAAACCACCATTATGCGTTATGGCGTCCGTGGTTGACGGTAACTCGCGCCGCGATTAGTGATTATGCGCGGCGCTTGCAGCTGCCTTATATCGATGATCCAACCAACGTGAGCGGTGATAACGTACGTAGCGGTTTGCGCCGTGAGGTTATGCCGTTACTAGCTAATTATAACCCTAACGTCATAGGCAATATCGCTCGTAGCGCGCAACTGCTTAGCGAAGCGCAAGCGATAGTGGAGGCGCAAGCTGAGCAAGATTTGCAAATGACAGCGGTAGAGGCGCTTAAATTCTCTACCGCGCAGCGGGTGTTAGCTATCGATAAATTACACAGTTTATCAGCGCCAAGGCAAAAGCAATTACTGCGTTACTGGTTAGCGCAGGATGAGCCGCTACCGCCAGCGAAGCAATTAGTCGATGATGTCTACGCGCTCACTCAGCGGCAAGACAATGACCATCAAACCGAGCTTGACTGGTACGCCAGCTTGCAGCACTACCGTATCTATCGCTATCGTCAGCAGCTTTATCGTTTGAGCTACGATTTTCTGAGTTGGCTTGTATTAGCAACAATTGGAAACAGCTATTCTTTGTCAAAAAGTCTAACTATTGATATTCGTGAGAGTAGGGATACGGGCTATCTTTGGCAGCTACAAATCGATTTGACTAAGGCAGATAACGCTCAATATTCATGGCTTATGGATAATAAAAATAAAATGAGTCTCAAGATAACGCCATTAGATAGACAGCACAAGATACAAACCATGACCATGGGACAAGCGCAAGCGGGCAAAAAGCTCTATCAGATGCTAGCTATCCCTGTTTGGTTGCGCAGTAGTTTAGTCGTAGTTAGCGCGGTTATAACAGACACTGAGATTGTAAATAATGATGAGCATGCAAAAACAGTAGTGCCGTTGCTACTTTTATCACCGTTTCATAGCTGGACTTTAAAAAGCGAGCTGTCCTATCATAAAGCTGACGATCAATTCACTTTTTTAAACGAAGCTTGCGTTAATGTTTTGCAAGAAACCAGCCAACCCTAAGCCTGTGAATTTATCAAACGACAATAATAGCAGTATGCTAAACTAGACTCCATTTTAGAGCTATCACTTTGAATACTTTTAACTATTTCTAACAAAGTTATATTAGAAATTGCTAATTAGGAGATTATGATGTCAGAACAAAATAATAACTCAGTTCTTAATAATAAAAGAATCAGCTTTATCGGTGGCGGTAATATGGCGCAGGCATTAATCAGTGGCCTTGTTGGCTGCGGTGTCAAGCCTGAGATGATTACAGTCGCTGATCCAAGTACCGATATCCGTCAGCAACTAGATGCTAAAGGCTTGAATACAGTAGATCCTACTGCCGATGCTACGACTGCGGTAAAAGACGCCGATCTAGTAGTACTAGCAGTGAAGCCACAAGTGATGAAAGCGGTCGTTAGTGGCTTCACGGATGTGCTCGATAAGCAATTAATCGTCTCGGTTGCCGCTGGTCTATCAACAGAGCTTTTAGCAGATATGCTCGGCGGTTATCAAAACATCGTTCGTGCTATGCCCAATACTCCGGCGATGATACAGATGGGGGCGACGGGTCTATATGCCACTGATAGCATCAATGCAGAGCAAAAGCAGCTTGCGACTGCAGCTATGGAAGCTTCAGGTCTCGTAATGTGGGTGGAGGACGAGGAGCACTTGCATGCGGTAACGGCGGTGTCTGGTTCAGCGCCTGCTTATATGTTTTATTTTCTTGAGTCGATGATTGATCAGGGTGTGGCGCTAGGGTTAGATAAAGAGCAAGCCTCAGCACTGGCTATGCAAACCATGCTAGGCGCGGCCAAGATGGCGATGGGTAGCGATGATACGCCTGCCGAGCTACGTCGCAAAGTTACCTCACCGAATGGCACCACGCAAGCGGCGATTGAATCGATGCAAGCCAATGAGGTCGGCCGACAGATAGGCGAGGCGATGCAAGCTTGTTATGATCGTAGCCAAGCACTTAGCGAAGAGATGAAATAAAACGTACGCGCTCACAGTGCTCAGTATTGCCATTATTTAGTACAAGTAGCGAGAACTAGTGATAAGTATCGATAATAGAGGTCGCTGCGAACAAAGCGACCAATAAATGAATTGTGTAGTCTTTTTATACCGACGTCTTGAGTAGCCTTTAATGAACAACGTACTATTACAGATTTTTGATTTGGTCACCACCTTTGCGATGCTGCTGATTTTTATCCGCTTTATGCTGCAGTTTGCGGGGATGGATGCGCGCGATCCTATGATTGCGCCTGCCTATAGAGCGACGCATATCGTCGATGTATTTGGCCGTATCTTTCCGACGTTAGGAGGTGGGCGCATTAGTATTGCTGCTATCGTGTTGATGTTTTTGATTCGACTGATAGATATCTCAGGTAAAGCGGCGTTAATGCATAAAGGTATTGCCCCGATTCCACTATTTTTTCAGGGTACACTTAGCCTGATTCTAGACTTTTTAAGATTGAGTCGTTATTTGATTATTGGTTCTATCATCGTCAGCTGGATTGTGGTGTTTACTCAGTCCTCGCATCCGATTATTGGTATCATCATGCAGCTTGCTGAGCCTATTCTAGCGCCATTTCGCCGCATCACGCCGAATTTAGGTATGCTTGATCTGTCACCAATTATTGCTTTTTTTGCCATTTATTTAATAGAGATTATGGTTAACGCCGTAGCGGTTAGTTTAATGCCGATGTTGGGTTAAGTTTTTTTAACCTGCCTTAATATAATAAAAGCCCTACCGTCATGTTATGAGGGTAGGGCTTTTTGTTGTGTGATTATTTTGGTTAAACTTTACATGTTTATCAACTCTTAGCTTTAACAAAGCGGTTGGGTATCAGCTGCGCTTGCAAATCATCAGGATGGGGATTGTCCGCCGCTGTTAACGTCTGAGTAATCCAAGTATCCGCGGCCTTTACCGCGGCGACTACCTCGTCGCCTATCGCTAAGCGTCCTGCAATGTAGCTGGCAAGTGAGCAGCCAGAGCCATGAAACTCACCGTCTAAGCGCGGCAACACACTCTTATGTATCATATCGCCCTCTATATACAGATACTGTTCAATATCGCCGCTATCGAAGTCATGCGAGGTTTTGACGAGTACGGCGTGGGTACCCTGAGCGCAGAGCTTTTTTGCACCCGTATGTAAGTCTTGCTCACCACTTAAAGCCCGTAGCTCATGAGTATTCGGCGTAATCAAAGTCGCGTAAGGAAGTAGCTGCTTAAATGCTGCCACTAAAGTCGCCTCATCACCTAAGCTGCCACCACTATTGGCGACTAGTACTGGATCAAGCACAAAGGGTGTATTTTTTTTAATCACTTTGTTAGCGAATAATCGAGTCAGCATTTTTATATTATCAGTCGTTCCAAGCATGCCAGATTTGATCGTCTTGACCGGCAAATCATTGAGTACCGCCATCGCTTGGTTTCTGACTAATTCGGAGTCACAAGGCTCAAAGCCTAAGACCTGCTGCGAGCTTTGAATGGTAATAGCGGTGCAAGCGACAGTGGCATGAGCGCCTGCTTGCCCGATGGCTTCGATATCGGCTTGCAAGCCTGCTCCGCCAGAAGGATCTAGACCTGAAAAACAAAGGACGACTGGACGCATAAGGTTTCCTTAGAGTTGTTTCTGTAATAATCCATAAGATAAAAATTAAATTATAGCAAATACGGCTGCAACGCTTGCAATTCGTTTTGGCTTTGTTATAATACTCGCCCACAGCATAAGACGTATCGTTAGCATCGATACCGTATTCTATACTATAGAAGTCTTATCTTGTTCGGTGAAGTGGGTGAGTGGCTGAAACCAGTTCCCTGCTAAGGAACCATACGTGTAAGCGTATCGAGGGTTCGAATCCCTCCTTCACCGCCATTTATTCGGTTTATTGTAGATAACTTAGATTAAATGCGAAAATAATCTTGTTTATATGAGCAAAGTTATTGACAACAGCGAAATTATCTATATAATGACCAACCTAATTTGCTACAAAAGTTATATACTGCGTAGTAGATGATGTGCAATAAGCGCCTGTAGCTCAGTTGGATAGAGCACTTGGCTACGAACTAAGGGGTCGGGAGTTCGAATCTCTCCAGGCGCACCATTTGCATTATCACTGTTTTAAAAGTTAGCACAGAACACCCTAAATCAATCGCCTGTCTTCTGACATTTGGCGGTTTTTTTGTGCTTGTTGGTTTTATCGCTATGGTTCTTAATATCTCTCATAGCTTTATGATAAACCTCTTAATTACGGTACAATAGGCTATCATTTGATGCCTGCTATGAGCTTAAGCTATGCCAAAGAGTAAAAAAAGAGCCACTGTCAAAACCAAAAGTCCACGCCGCCAAGCGTCTGCGCCTATGCCAGCGGTAGAAGAGCCTACTATCGCCAAACCAACCACTAGGCTTGCCGCTATCGTTTATGATGGCATGCTTATACTGGCCTTGCTCTTCTTAGTAGGGACGGTACTGACGGTGATAGGCACGCTACTGACTATGCAGACGGGTACAGAGTCCGCACAAGCCCGCTCACTACCTGTTTGGTATCAAAATATAGTGATGACGCCATCGTTTATCCTAACCTTAGTGGGTTTTTATGGACTGTTTTGGCGTCGCGGTGGCCAGACTTTAGGGATGCAGACTTGGCGACTAAAAACGGTCAATGACTCAGGCCATCTACTCACTTGGGGCCAGTCTTTTAAGCGAATTATGGCGGCAAGTTTAATGCCGCTGGTCTTCGGCGTTATCGGCAGCTTAATCGGTGGGTCACGCGCTATCATCTTGACTAGCGCGTTTTTGGGACTGGTGTTCAACTATGCTTTTTGTCTGTTCAATCGCCGCGGTCTGGCTGTGCAAGATATGATCTCTAATACTATCACCTTAAAGATGCCAAAGACTGAAAATGAGAGCTTATGGCGAGTGATTAGAAATCGTAAAGGCTAACCGTGTTTTTATATGCGACTTAAATGGCCAGCCGTTTATATTAATTAATCCTTTGTATTAGCCGACTGTTTGTATTAACTAACCGTCTGTATTAACCACACCGTATAACCGACAAAGAACAAGACTAAAGTGGCACCAGAGCTGCGGCCAAAGCTGCGTTTGGTGTTAAAAGCAAATAAACACATTACAAACAGCAGTATAGTGAGCAGCCCCATTGCCAATATATCGCGTGACAAAATAATGGCATTCGGAGTGATTGGCGCAATAAGTGCTGCAAGTCCGACGACGGCTAAGGTATTAAAAATATTAGAGCCGATAATATTGCCCAAAGCCATATCGTGCTCGCCCTTACGCGCCGCTGACAAGCTTGCAACGAGCTCTGGTAGGGATGTGCCAACAGCGACAATCGTCAGACCAATAATCAGCTCACTGAGGCCCCAAAACGTCGCCAGCTCTACTGCACCCCACACAATGGCACGTGAGCTTAATATCAGTACTAGCAAGCCTAGAAATAGCGCACCAATACCGCGGATAGCGCTCGTCTCTTCTGCACTCTCTAAAGCAGGATCATCTTCGTGCTCATGATTGCCTTCTCGTAGGCTTGAGACGATCTGAATAGCTAATATCAGCACCAACAGGACGATGAGGACAATACCGTCAGTATGACTCAAGATGCCATCGCTGAGCTGCTGTGCCGCGACTGCTGTCACTGATAATAGTAGCGGCATATCACGCTTGATGATGCTTTTGCGAATGATGATTGGGCTTATTAATACTGTCGCGCCAAGCACTAGCGCTATATTGATAATGTTGGAGCCGTAAGCATTACCTAAAGCCAGATCAGGGCTACCTTCCAACGCCGCTAGTACCGATACCACCATCTCGGGCGCGGAAGTACCAAGCCCCAAAATAATAACGCCGATCAAAAAGCTAGGAACGTTTAATTTATTGGCCAATACCACTGCGCCATCGATAAAGACATCCGCGCTCCATACCAAAATAGCTAGTCCTATCAGTACCGCAATCGTTGCTAACCACATCGTTGCAAAATCCTATTATTTAATAACTTGAGTGCTAAAATTTAGACAAAAAAAAGGCTGACCCACGAATGAGGTTCAGCCCTTATAATAACACGTGCTTAATTCATCATAAGAAAACCAAATTTAAATAGCTGACCGTTTGGTGTTATAAATATCGCCATGACATACCATTAATTATGGCAAAAAAGCCACAGCGATTAATAAATGCGAAGCTGAAGCGACTAATAAGCGCTATGCGACCTGCACCGGAATGATATTAGCAGTGTCTTTAACGGTATTGTCTTCGTTGCAGTACACTAGCTTGGGCTGGTAAGTAGCCGCTTCCACTTCATCAAAGTGCGCGTAGGCACAGATAATGACGATATCGCCTAAGTCTGCCATATGCGCTGCAGCCCCATTCAAGGAGATAATGCCAGAGCCTGCTTCCGCGCGAATCGCGTAAGTGCGAAAACGCTTACCGTTAGTGACATTATAGATATCAATCGATTCATTCTCGCGTAGGCCTGCCAGATCTAATAAGTCGCCATCGATACCACATGAGCCTTCATAGTGTAGCTCGGCATGGGTAACACGGGCACGGTGCAGTTTGCATTTGAGCATATTAAGTAGCATAAAGTGCTTCCTTAGGGTAACGAATATTAAAAACGAAACGAATGTTAAGAACAGATTAAATGAGCGAAATCAAAAGGTTAATGGGGACAGATGTGCAAAAATAAAAGGCTGGCGCAATTTTATAGCATTATTCTGGTAATTTAAAGCTATTGATTTGCGAGCGCGCCTTTTCGATATCACCGTCTAAGAGTAATGGTAGCGCTTCAAAAGCCGCCATTAACGCACTCTCAATAGCGATTTGCTCATTGGCAGCGGGCTTTGAGAGTACATGACCGGTAACTTTTGACTTATGGCCAGGATGACCGATACCAATACGCAAGCGATGAAAGTCATTACCGATATGCGGGGTAATATCGCGCAGACCATTATGACCGCCATGGCCGCCAGCGGTTTTGAGTTTAATGCTACCGGCGTCGATATCGAGCTCATCATGAGCGATAAGCAGCTCATCGTTGGCGATGTTATAGTAATTAACCATTGGTACTACGGACTGTCCCGATTTATTCATAAAGGTGAGCGGCAGTAGCAAACGTACATCATGACCGTGCACTTGTCCGCGACCAGTAACGCCATGGAACTTCTTATCCGGACTCAGAGTGATATTGAACTGATGAGCGATATGCTGTACAAACCAGAACCCAGCATTATGCCGCGTGAGCATATACTGCTCACCAGGATTGCCAAGACCAACGATGAGTTTTATCGCCATAATACACTCTGCCTAAAAAAGATAAATAAGCTCGATCTATAAAGCTAAATATAAATAGTCTAACAATAAATATTATTTGAATAACTTGCCACTAGCTTTTCAAATAATACTCACAAAAACAGCAGGAGATCTCAATCACCTGCTGTTTTTTATACCACAAACCTACTCATAGTCGAACTAGAGTAGGGGGTTACTAAAGAATAATTACTCAGCGTCTTTATCATCGCCATCTTTATCTTCAGCAGCTTCTTCACCTTCGCCGCCTTGCTCAGTGGCTGGTACTTCATCAGCATCCACTTCGTCTGCATCTTCGTCCACTTCTTCAAGCGTTGGTGGCAACATGTTGACGATAGTACGGTCATGCGCATCTTCCATATCAAGATCGAAGATAATGACGCCTTCAGGCAGCTCGATATCCGATAGACGGAAAAGATCACCGATCTCCATACCTGAAACATCAACTTCGAGGTATTCAGGAAGCTGTGAAGGTAGAGCAACGATTAGAACTTCAGAAACTGAAGTTGATAGAACGCCACCTTCTTTGGTACCAGGCGCTTCTTCACGGCCTGAGAAATGTACAGGGATGTTCATGTTGATTTTCTGGCCTTTAACAATGCGCTGGAAGTCAGCATGCATTGGGAAGCCTTTAGCAGGATGACGCTGCAAGTCTTTGATAACGACTTGGTGCTCATCGCCTTTGTCAGTAGTGATAGTCAAAACTTGCGAGAAAAACGCTTCGTACTCAAGCGACTTTACCATCTCGTTTAGTTTGATAGAGATAGCCGTTGGCTCCTCATTACCACCATAAATAATAGCGGGTACTAGATTCTGCTTACGTAGGCGGCGGCTCGCACCTTTACCTTGTTGTTCAGCAGAGCGGTCAACCGCGTTAATTGCAAAATGATCAATAGCCATGGATATAATCCTATAGAGTGTATGTGAAGTATCTACCAATATTAGAGACTTGCGACCAGTCTACTACTGGATAATTGATACTTTAAAAAGTGCTGAGTGAACTACCTATATCTATAAAATTCATCTGTAAAACTATAGATAATAAACAATGAGCAGCACAGGCGCGCATTATACGTGTTTTTGTCGCAATAATAAAGGGTTGAAAAGATTATAAAAATTATTAGGTGAATGAAAAAAAGCTCATTTTGTTAATTTGAGATCTAAAAACCATAACAAAGAATAGCAACCAAGAATTTTAAAGCAAAAAAAAGCGCTAAAGGGTTACTTTAGCGCTAATTTTCAACATTAGAGATTCAATTTAAATAGCGAGCAAACTTAAGCATCGAACATAGCGCTGATTGACTCTTCGTTATTAATACGGCGCAGACTCTCAGCGAGCATCGGCGCGATAGAGACTTGGCGAATTTTGCTACACGCTTTGGCTGCGTCCGATAAGGGGATAGTATCCGTTACTACGATCTCATCTAGCTCTGAATCACTGATATTTTTTAGCGCATTGCCAGATAGTACCGGATGCGTAATATAAGCCAATACTCGGCGCGCGCCGCTTTCTTTGAGTGCTACCGCCGCTTTGCATAGAGTACCTGCGGTATCGACCATATCATCAACGATGACACAATCACGGTCACGGACGTCACCGATGATATGCATCACTTGTGATTCGTTAGCGCGGGCGCGGCGTTTATCGATAATTGCTAGATCGGCGTCGCCTAGTTGCTTTGCCATCGCGCGGGCACGCACTACGCCGCCCACGTCTGGTGAGACTACCATGATATTATCATAGTCGTGCTTGAGTAGTTCGTTCAATAATACTGGCGTACCGTAGATGTTATCCACTGGAATATCAAAGAAACCCTGAATCTGATCCGAGTGTAAATCGACCGTCATCACCCGATCGATGCTGACGATGTTTAGCATATCGGCAACGACTTTGGCTGAGATAGGTACACGGGCTGAGCGTGGACGACGATCTTGACGGGCATAACCAAAGTAGGGCATAACTGCGGTAATACGGCCGGCACTTGAGCGACGTAGCGCATCGGCCATCATCATAATTTCCATCAAGTTGTCATTGGTCGGTGCACAAGTCGGCTGCATGATAAACACGTCCTTACCGCGCACGTGTTCTTTAATTTCTACAGCGATTTCGCCATCAGAAAAACGGGTGATGTCAGCTTTCCCAAGCGGGATATGGAGATGATCGGCTACGGTTTTCGCAAGTTCAGGGTGGGCATTACCCGTAAAAATCGCCAAATAAGGCATGACAAAGTCCTATTGAGTGACTCAAGCAGTGACCGCTAAGCAGTGTCAAACTGCTCAAATATAGAAAAGAGTGGGTAGTAAAAATTTACAGAAGATGAAATAACGTAATTACAGAAAATGGCAGGGGTAGCTGGACTCGAACCAACGGATGTCAGGATCAAAACCTGATGCCTTACCAACTTGGCTATACCCCTGTAATGCTCGGTATCATAGCAGCTATCGCTACACTTACCTAACGTGTCATCCTTACGAGTTTACACTCTTGGCGATGACCGAACTTTACGGTGTTCGTTGCGAACTATACCGAAAATACGAAGGTGTTGTCAATTGTTATCACTGACAGCAAGATCACATTAGCGATCATAACTGACTATCAATGCTTAACTCACATGATAAACAATCAGGACAAACAAAAAATGGCAGGGGTAGCTGGACTCGAACCAACGGATGTCAGGATCAAAACCTGATGCCTTACCAACTTGGCTATACCCCTATTGTGGCGACCTATTATAAGTAAATTTTCAGATTTTGCAAGACTTTTCGGCGTTTTCTTTGGATTATTAGTAATAAGACTAGTTGTTATGTCTCATTTTTCGATTATAAGCTGTTAACCAGATAAGCATGGCAAGGCGCATCTGCCACCCACTTCGCTAACAGCGCTTTATCGTCAATCACACTCTCATCTAAAGGCAAAAACACCGCGCTTCCCGAACCGGTCATCCGTGCTGTGCCTAACGCATGCGACTCTAAATTCTGTAAATAACTCAAAGCTTCTTCAACCGCAGCAGCCAGACTCGTCACTACCGGGGTAAAGACATTGTCATAAGGCGGATTTAGATTTTGCAGATAATCCTGACATTGATTAGTAATAGTTTCAGTAGATAAAGGCGCAATGTCACGGCGTAGTTTAGGATGAGCAAACAGCTCAGCAGTATTGACATGAGCGTTTGGCGTTAAGATAAGGTAGTGTTGATCAGGTAGGTCAATAGCGGTTAATTCTTCGCCAATACCTGTCGCAATGGCATCTTGGCCAAAGATAAAAATCGGTACATCAGCGCCAATAGTGGTGGCTATTTGTATCAGCTTATCTTGACCCAAAGCAAACTGCCAAAGCTCATTTAAGGTAAGCAGCGTAGTAGCAGCATTGGAGGAACCGCCACCTAACCCTGCGCCCATGGGCAATTTTTTCTCAATAGCGATGTTGATAGCTGGCAAGAATTGGGGCAGTTTTTCTATCGAAATAATATGAGATAGCAGAGCTTTTGCGGCTTTAAAGATTAGATTTTCTTCTAGGTTTTCAGTAATGCTATCTGCGCCCGTAAGGCTGATTAACTTTTGGGCAAGAGCAGTAGCTTGCTGGTCGACATAAGCATCACTTTGGGTTACTTTACTAATACTTACTATTTCCGTCGGCAAAAAATGCAAATAATCGCCCCAATCGAGCAAGCGAAAAACCGTTTGCAGATTATGATAACCATCAGCACGCTTGCCAACGATATGCAAAAACAGATTGATTTTTGCCGGTGACAAGCGTCTGATAGTAGCCTGAGAAGTTAGAGAGTTTTGCATAGAGTTTTGGCTCATTATCAGCTCTATCTGCTTAGCGGCTTAGATGATTAATGGTCATCACCACTTTTTGGCCTTGTGGCTGAGTGGCGATAATTTTATTCGGTAGTTTTTCATTACCGTCATAAGCGAATTTAGCGCTCCAGTTACCGTTGACTGAGCTTACTAAACGGTTTTGATTATCCGTTTGTGGCGCAGTGTCCGACGGTGCGGAGCGTCCTGATATCCAGTAAGGCATTTGCGAAATAGGCGCTTGCCAGCCCGTGGCTTTCTGTAATAACGCTTCCGGATCTTCAGCGCTAAGGCTGCCGGTTTTTTCGCTAACTAGAGTCGCGGTTTGACCATCATATTCGATATTGGTTTTGCCAATGCCCAGCGCGCCCATGAGCTCAATAGCGAAGCGATTATCTTCTTGTCCCCAAGTATAAAAAGCGCTACCGCCTTGCGTGCCAGCATTGCTATCAGCAGTAGAAGAAGGCGCAGAAGGCATTGTCACACCGATTTTACCATTAATAGTGAAGCTCTCAAGCTTCTGCGCTTGCAAGGTAGGCGTGGTAGTAGCGCTAGCTTGCGAGCTAGGTATGGATTGACAACCAGCGCTCAATAATACAGCACTAACCACGGTCGCTAGTAAAGCTGGTTTTTTTAAATTTTTATTATTTTTAACTGACAACGCTGTGGATAAAATTTTCGACATAAATTCTTCCTTAAAAAAAGCAACTCAAAAAGAGTCGCTCAGCATACAATAATTAATAAGTCTAAAATCAATCAGTCTAAACTGAAGATGTTACTCGATTATGGAGTATGTTAGTAAAGTTGAATACGATCATTGACGTTTTGTTGACCAAAAGCAAAGCGCTGCTGCAAGTCAGCCAATAGCGCGGCGACTTTTTTGTTATTCTCCAGCCCTTGATACGCTCGCAGCAATAGCACGCCTGAGCGTAGTGTTGGCAGTACATCATAAGGCGTCTGTAGATAGTCAATAACTTGCGTGAAGTTGTCATTAGCTAGAGCATTACTAGCTAATACATTCAGCGCTTGCAGATGTAGCTCATTATCATAACGCGGATCATCATAGCGAATTTGAATGATAGTTTGCGCTAGATCTAAGCCTTGAGTAGAATTGCGATCATTGGCTAACAACAGCTGTGCGTAGCTGAGCTGATACGATAAGTTATTCGGATTGAGCGTTTGTAGATGGTTGAGCAAAGTGCGCTTCACCACATAATCATTGCGATCATCGAGCAATTGTACCCGCGCAAATAGTATCGCTTCGCTATCAGGATACTTGCGACTGGCACGGCTCAGTAGCTCTAGCGCTTCATCAGCCTCACCTTGCTGCCACAAAATATCGGCCTGAAGCACAAAGGTTTCAGGCGCGAATACCTCAAAATCCTCACGCAGATTGCGTAAGGTTGCTATCGCCGCATTAGTATTATCTGCTAACAGCTCAAGTTCTATCACTTTTTTACGCGCGGCGAGTACTAAGTCCTCTTGCATGACACTGTTTAGATAGCTTTTTGCTTGCTCAAAACGCTGTTGGCGCTCGGCACTGATGCCTAAATAATAATAGGCTTGATCCAAATAAGTAGGAGTTTTTGCTAAAGTATTCAGCAGCTGATCGGCACTAGGATATTCTTGAATATCCAAACTGACTAACGCGGCCAATAAAGTAATCTCAGGATCATCCGTGAAGCGGCTATGCGCCTCCAAAAGTAGTTCCCAAGCCGACACGCTTTGTTTTAAATCGAGCAAGTAGCGAATCTCATAAAGGTACAGACTTTTGCTATCAGGATTACGTAAGCGCGCTTGGCTGACGTAACTAACCACCGTTTGCGCTGGTTCAATCTTGCGTAAGATATCCGCTTTTAGAGTAATAAAAGGCACGTAGTCAGGCTGGGTCGCTAGCGCGCGCTCGATATGAATAAGAGCAGCTTCGGGTTCATCAAATTGATAGAGCAAGCCCGCTTTGAGGACAGAGATCGAGGCATTTTGCTCGCTATCGATAGGCTGCAGGGCGGCTAATAACTCGCGTCTGTCCGCATCAGTGCTCGGATAGATACCAATAAGGATCTCGCTTAAGTCAGCGCGAGGATCATAGCGAAGAATACGATTGAGAGTCTCGCCTGCCAGAGCATAGTCATGAGCTTTTAGGGCCAAATGCGCCACATAAAACCAAGCAGGCACATGGTCTGGGTTCTGTTCTTGCCAGTTTCTAGCAAAGGCTAAGGACTCATCAACGGCTTCATAGTCTAACGATAAGCTTAAGGCACGTTCAAACACCGCGGTCGCATCTCTTTTGAAGGCTTGCTGCTTATAAAGCGTCAGGCCCCGCTCAATATCGCTGCGATCCGCTGCAAACTCAGCATCTAATAAAGCGTAGAGACTAGGCTCATCTTCAAAGTCTGTGAGCTCACGCTCGTCAGTCGCTAAGCTTAAATTATCGCTCTTAAGCTTAGCGGTAGGGGTAGCCTGATTGCTAGAGCTGTTGTTATCGCTAACCGAATCAGCAACAACGGAGGCTGATAGTGAGCGATACGGTTTCCATAGTTTCAATAGCGGATCGAGCACATCTGCTTGAGCAGAAGTAGATAGGCACAAACAAGTCGCCAACACTAAAGCTAGCTTTCGCTGTTGCCGTAGACGCCGTATCATCGAGCGCAATAACGCCTGAATACGAGACTGCTCTCGATAATCAAGGCTTAAAGCGGCGTCCGGCGTAGATCTTGCTTGAAACACTAATCCAAAAAACATCATAACTGATGATCATTACCTATAAGTCCGCGCAGTATTGAGTCATTATAAGAGGCTAGATTAATCCTAAACAATAGCACTCTTGTTATCTTATACATAAGATACTGATTATAAGAATACCACAAACCTGAGCGCAAAAAGCAATTCGCCGCCTAAGCGGTAGCGTGCGTTAACCCATTCATTCTAAGGCTATAAATTACTATTAGGAGCTGATTGGAGCGCAGGTTAAGTGAAAGGAGCGATCAGTTAAGGCTATGGGTTAAAACTTGCGGTTGAGTTGATTTTTTCTGATAAGCCCAGATAGAGTATAAGCTGCCCACGCATTCTTTGAGTAATGATGGGTCGCTATTAAATAAAGCAGATAACAATGGTACAATAGCTAGCTTTATATTATCACCATTGCTATGAGCGGCTATAGGTCACTCGGTAGTTTGCTTAAATCAACAACGCGGCCTCCATCATCTGCGCTTATATCAAAGCGTGATGGGCCGGCTTTTGCTTTTTATCACGACGCCACTCACTGGTTTGAGCTCAGTCAGTAAACGTTATGCTTATGGTCAATCAATAATGAGATTAGTGGTCATTGGGGTCAATCACAAAACTGCACCAGTCGCTTTGCGTGAGCGCTTGGCACTTGTGGGCGCTGATGTAAATATTGCGCTTGAGCAATTAGAGCAGTTCACTGATGGCAGCATTATTGTCTCAACCTGCAATCGCACAGAAATCTATGCCTTAGTCCCTGAAAAAACAGCTCCTGAAATAACATCAGGACAAGTTAATGATGTCACGCCAACGCGCGCTTCCGCTAGTATAACTGCTGCCAATAAAGCGGCTAATTCTAATAACAGCTCTAGCGTTTCGCCAGCTGCCGTCAGCGCTCATATTCTAAAAATAAAAAACTGGCTTGCGGAGTTTAAGCAATTACCGCTTAGCGAGGTAGATCCCTACCTTTATGTGCACCGCGATGTTCATGCTTTAACCCATTGGCTTAGAGTAGCCGCCGGACTTGACTCGATGATATTGGGTGAGCCGCAAATATTAGGCCAAATAAAACAAGCGGTGCATCTAGCGCAAGATGAAAAGGTACTCAATAATCAACTGGGCTGGATCGTCGATCAAGTATTTGCAGCGGCAAAACGCGTACGCAACGAGACCCATGTCGGCGCCCAAGCGGTGTCGCTTGGCTTTGCCGCGGCGAAACTAGTCACCCAGATATTTGATGATTTTGCGAAGCGTACGCTGTTAGTCGTGGCGGCCGGCGAGATGAACCGCCTAGTCGCGACGCATATCGCAGGGCTTGGTGTCGGGCGTATCATTATCTGTAACCGTAGCCCAGAGCGCGCCGAAGCCTTAGCTGCCGAGCTGCGGCAGCCGGGCCGTAGCGTCGAGGTGCAGCCCTTAGACGCTTTACCGCAGCTACTGAGCGAGGCGGATGTTGTCAGTAGCTGTAGCGGTAGCATGAACCTGCTAATTGATAAAACCATGACCGTGCAGGCGCTTAAGCGCCGCCGTTATCAGCCGATGCTGATGGTCGACTTAGCCGTACCACGTGATATAGATTCCACTATCAGTCAGATGGACGATATCTATTTGTACTCTGTCGATGATCTGCAACACGTCATCGCCGGTAACCTTGAGCAGCGTAGACAAGCGGCGGTTGACGCGGAGCTACTCGTCAGTCAGTTAGTGGTTGAGATGGAGCAGCGCTTTGCGGTGCGCAAGGTAGGCCGTGATATCGAGCAGTATCGTAATCGCACGCACACGCAAGTGGACAAAATCCTATCTGAGTCCATCGCTAGACTAGAAAATGGTGAGGTCAATGCCGAAGAGGTCATCACTGAGCTGTCTCGACGCCTCACGCAGACACTCACGCATGCACCCTCAAAATTAATGCGCAAAGCGGCTAGTGAAGGCGATAGTGCGCTGTTAGACTTTGTGGTGTCAGGGTTACATGATGCCTATCGCAATAAAGGTTAAATAAGGTCAAGATACAAGGGCGCAGTAGGTGGACAAACGCTAATCTAAGCCTTCAATAGAACCCCTAGCAGACTATTGCCAGTGTGGCACAACAGTGATAATATCAAGTGACATCGCCTATATTATGCACGCGCTCTGTACACACAGTTAGCCTTGCATAAACCCAGATAGCTCACCTGTAGTATCTCTGGCCTGTAGTACCTCTGGTAATATCTACCAACGGCAATAGCGCTAGGATAAAGCGCTATATCGTCTATTCTAATTTACATTTTTTTGAGTTGAAACTTAACCGTCTCAGCCCTTACTATTGTCTCAATAACGCAATTTGTCTTAACAACACAATCTAAATAATCTAAAAACAAGGAGTGTCTCATGCCTGCATTACGCCAAGATATCGATCCAAACGGTCTATTAGAGTATTCGGTGGTCTATACTGATCGCGCCCTTAATCACATGTCACAAGTCTTTCAGCAAGTGATGAATGATTTATCTAGCGACCTAAAATCCGTCTATAACGCTGATGCTGTCGCCATAGTTCCAGGTTCTGGTACTTATGGTATGGAAGCGGTTGCCAATCAGCTAGCCAAAGATCAAGACTGCTTAATCATTCGTAACGGTATGTTTAGCTATCGCTGGACGCAAATTTTAGAAAAAGGCAATCTTGCTAAATCCTCTACTGTTCTAAACGCTCATCGCGAAGATAGCGATACGCCAAAACCTTTTGCACCAGTGGATATCGATGAAGCGGTCGCTAAAATAAAAGAGCATAAACCTGCGGTCGTATTTGCTCCGCACGTTGAAACCTCAGCGGGTATGATTTTACCTAATGATTATATCAAAGCTTTGAGCGACGCCACTCATAGCGTTGGCGGCTTACTGGTTATTGACTGTATTGCCTCAGGTTGTGTCTGGCTTGATATGAAAGAGCTTGGCATTGACGTGCTGATTAGCGCCCCGCAAAAAGGTTGGAGCAGCACGCCTTGTGCCGGTCTGGTAATGATGAGTGCCGCAGCTACCAAGCGCGTAGAAAACACAGAATCTAATAGCTTTAGTCTGGATTTAAAGAAGTGGTTAGAGATTATGCGCGCGTATGAGAATGGCGGTCACGCTTATCATGCCACTATGCCAACCGATAGTCTACGTCAGTTCCGTGATGCGATTAATGAGGCCAAAGCAGTTGGCTTAGATGAGCTCTTTGATGCACAGTGGGAGCTGGGTAACCGTATTCGCGAAGTACTACAAGCCAAAGGCATTGAGAGCGTCGCGGCTGAAGGCTTCAAAGCCCCAGGCGTCGTGGTATGCTACACCGACCGTGATGATATGCATAAAGGTAGTGCCTTTGCCGAAGCTGGCGTACAGATTGCCGCTGGCGTGCCTTTGAAAGTGGGCGAGCCTGACAGCTTCAAAACCTTCCGTTTAGGTCTGTTCGGCTTAGATAAATTGACCGATATTGATGGGGCGGTACAGCGTTTTGAAACTGCTCTTGAGCAAGTATTGGCAGAGCAATCTGCTTAATAGCTACTTTGGCGCTTACATGCTTCATATTGAAGAATATAACCGTCAATAACTCAAGAATTTAAAAAATACTGAGCCTGTTAACGCAGTCGCTCAGTATTTTTTTGGCTATTTATTATATTTTAATATATAATGTATTTATGTAATATAAACTGGTTTTTGGATTTCTCATTATGGGTATACAAATAGATTGGCAAGCTTTTACGCCTATTTCCTTGGTAGGCGGTCTCATGCTAGGTGTGGCGACGGTCATCTTGCTCTTGGGTATTGGTCGTATAGCCGGTATTAGTGGAATTACCTCCAGCTTACTAAAGCCAAAGCGCGTTGAGATATGGCAAGTGCTGTTTGTTGCAGGTTTAATCCTCTCACCTTTACTCTATAGCGCGTTCAGACCCTTGCCGGATATAGAAATCAGCACCTCTTTACCGCTACTCATTGCGGCAGGATTACTAGTCGGTTTTGGCACGCGCCTAGGCTCAGGTTGCACGAGTGGTCACGGCATCTGCGGCAATGCGCGCTTGTCACCACGTTCGATGGTAGCCACAGCGACTTTTATGGCGTTTGGTATTATCACTGTGTTCATCGGTCGGCAAGTATTAGGTTTGATTTAAATAGCTTTTATACCTAAAAATCTTTAATAAAAAAGAATATAAATAGCGAGAACGAACTATGCTAAAAAATATCATTGCCTTACTAACAGGATTATTATTTGGTTTGGGACTGCTGATATCAGGCATGACTGACCCAGTTAAGGTGCAAGGATTCTTAGACGTCTTTGGCGCTTGGGATATCTCACTGGCCTTAGTGATGGGCGGCGGCCTTGCTGTCGCTATCGTTGGCGTACAGTTGGCTAGGCGGCAGCGCAATAGCTGGGTAGGAGATGAGATTGAGATGCCCACTAAAACCAAGATTACCAACAGACTGATCATAGGCGCGATGCTATTTGGTATCGGTTGGGGTTTGGTCGGTATTTGTCCTGGTCCAGGTGTCGTGCTACTTGGTACGGGGCAATGGCAGGCTTATGTGTTTATCCCTGCGATGCTAGTCGGGATGCTGGCATTTCAGTGGCTTGAGCCAAAATTGAGTTGATATTTACGCTTTGCAAACTATTCGTCCGTTAACAGTAAAAAGCTCAGTCTAAGACAATTAGACTGAGCTTTATTGTTTAGCATTAATAAGTATTTTGTAGAGTGCTATTCGGAGCTAGCCGTCACTTTTGACGTCTCATGGGCTAAAGATTTAGCCGCTTGACGTAGCTCAAACTTTTGTACTTTACCGGTACTGGTCTTCGGAATTTCAGCAAAGATAATATATTTGGGCACTTTAAAGCCTGCCAAATGCTGCTTGCAGTGTGCCATGACGGTATCGCGCTGTAAGGTGCTGCCCTCGTGAATCTCGATAAAGGCAACGGGTACTTCGCCCCACTTGTCGTGAGGGGCGGCAACGATAGCACAGCTTTGCACTGCAGGTAGCTTGTATAAAACGTTTTCGATCTCGATGCTAGAGATATTCTCTCCGCCTGAGATAATAATGTCTTTGAGCCTATCCATGATTTTGATATATCCATCAGGATATTTAACGCCCAAGTCGCCGGTGCGAAACCAACCGTCTTTAAGCGCTGCATCAGTGGCTTTGCGACTTTTTAGATAGCCTTTCATCACCATGTTGCCGCGCAGAGCCAGCTCGCCCATCTCTTCGCCATTGGCTTCGACAGGATCAGTGGTCCCTTGTTTAAAGACGTCGAACCCTGTCATTAAGTGCGAGACGACGCCTTGACGCGATTTCTTTTGTGCGCGTTCAGTGACGTCCATATCTTGCCATTCAGGCTGCTCAGCGCAAACGGTGACAGGACCATAGACTTCGGTCAAGCCATAAACATGGGTGATATCAAAATCCATCGCTTCCATCGCTGCTAGCATCGTTTCAGACGGCGGCGCGCCTGCGACCCAGCCTTTGACTTTATGGTTAATCGCGTCTTTGTGCTCAGTTTTGCCGCCCGCTATCATATTGTGCACCACAGGCGCGGCGCAGTAATGAGTCACTTGATGTTTAGCGATCAATTGCAAAATTAGATCGGCATCAATCTGCCGCAGGCAAACATTGACGCCCGCGCGCTCGGCGATAGTCCAAGGGAAACACCAGCCATTACAATGAAATAGCGGTAGCGTCCATAGATACATGGGATGCTTAGGCATATCCCAGTCCAAGATATTAGACAGCGCATTGAGCGTCGCGCCGCGATGATGATAGACCACGCCCTTTGGCTTGCCAGTCGTGCCAGAAGTATAATTCAGCGATATAGCTTCCCATTCATCCTCAGGTCTCTCCCAGTTATCCAAACCATCTGAGCTGGCAATAAGCTCTTCATAACTCATGTGCCCAAAGCGCTCCACATCGACAGCCTTATCTGTAGCGTGAATGACAATTAGATTAGGAAAAGTCTCATCAATAATCTCAGCTAGATCGGCAAATTCGCTATCCATAATCAGCACTTTGGCCTCAGAATGCTGCACACAAAAGGTCAAGGCGTTGATATCGAGTCTGGTATTTAGCGTACACAGCACGCCACCTGACATCGGTATGCCAAAGGCAGCTTCAACCATGGCTGGGGTGTTGGGCATCATGACCGCTACCGTATCATTTTTATCGATACCGAGTTTGCGCAGACCATCTGATAACTGACGGCAGCGCTCAAAGGTTTCACCCCAAGTCTGCACCAGATCATTATGCTCAAAATCATCATAAATAATGGCAGTTTTGTCAGGATAAACTTGCGCGCTACGAATGATAAAATCGATAGGAGTAAGCGGCTGATAGTTAGCAGAAGTTTTACTGAGGCCAGTATGGAAGTCAGTCATAGTGATAGTCCTTTATCTTATTGCGGGTTTAGCTATGATTTTCATAAAATTTTAGTGATGGCTTGTTTTTGCCAATTAAGTTTTTGTCAATTAAAGACTCATTTATTATAGCCAAAGACAGTGCAAAAGTCGGCTAGATTTGTAAGGAGTGCTTGTCTCAAGACACTCTAGATGATTGTTAACTAGCTTGTGCTCACTCATCAGTCGCCTGCCGCCATAGCTGACTACAAAGCGGGTGTGTTACGATAGCAGCCATATAAAGTTTAGCTATTTTACCCTATTAACTCCTCATCAACCTGTATCTACAAGGATCGTCACATGAGCGCCAGCAGCACTGAGAATCGCAAAGCCAGCAGTAGCAACACCATTAATACCGCCAATAGTAATGAACACTATCCGCATCTCTTTGAGCCGCTAGACTTAGGTTTTACCTCACTGAAAAACCGCTTAGTAATGGGCTCTATGCACACCGGCTTAGAAGATCGCTTCTACAATTATGGCAAGCTTACCGCCTACTTTGAAGAGCGCGCCAAAGGCGGGGTGGCAATGATGATCACCGGCGGTATCTCGCCTAATCGTGAAGGTTGGCTGCTTCCTGCTGGCGGCACCATGAATACCAAGATGGACGTTATCAATCATCAACGCGTTACCCGCGCGGTGCACAAGCATGACAGCAAGATCATTATGCAAATCCTGCACAGCGGTCGCTATGGTTATCATCCGTTTATCGTCTCATCTAGTCCAATCAAATCACCGATTACCCCGTTTAAACCACGTAAAATGAGCGTAAAAAATATTGAGCAAACGGTCGAAGACTATGCACGCTCAGCGAAACTGGCCAAGCAAGCGGGCTATGATGGCGTTGAGATCATGGGCTCAGAGGGCTACTTACTTAATCAGTTTTTATCGCGTCATGTCAATCAGCGCAGCGATCAATATGGTGGCGATATCAATGGCCGTATGAAGTTTGCCGTCGATGTGGTCAAAGCAGTGCGCAAAGCTGTTGGCGAAGACTTTATCATCGTCTTTCGCTTATCCGTCATCGATCTGGTCAAAGATGGCAACGTCATGGACGAAGTCATCACTGTCGCCAAAGCGTTAGAAGCTGCTGGCGTGAACATTATGAACACCGGTATTGGCTGGCATGAAGCGCGCGTCCCGACGATTGTCACTAGCGTGCCGCGCGCGGCTTTTGTCGATTTCACCGCTGAGATCAAAAAACACATCAGTATCCCGATGATGGCGGCCAACCGTATCAATATGCCGGATACGGCAGAGGGTATCGTCGCTAATGGTCAAGCGGATCTGATTCAAATGGCGCGTCCGTTCCTCGCCGATGCGCACTGGGTCAATAAAGCCGAAAAGGGCCAAGCCGATCGTATCAATACGTGCATCGCCTGTAACCAAGCCTGCCTTGATCATACTTTTGAGAATAAACGCTCAACTTGCTTGGTCAATCCGCAAGCTTGTCATGAGACCGAGCTGGTCTACAAAAAAACCAAAAAACCGCAAAAAGTCGCTGTCGTTGGTGGCGGTGTCGCTGGGATGTCAGCCGCTCATGTGGCAGCGCTACGCGGTCATGAGGTTACGCTATTTGAAGCGCGCGATATCTTGGGCGGTCAGTTCAACTATGCTAAAGTCATCCCGGGTAAAGAAGAGTTCTTTGAAACCATTCGCTACTATATCAATGAGCTTGAGCACTTAGGCGTTGAGATTAAGCTCAATACCAAAGTCGATAAAGCCATGCTTGAAGACGGTAAATTCCAGCATGTGATTGTCGCTACAGGCGTCGTACCGAGAAGCCTGGAAGGCAAACTAGAAGGCGCAGACCTGCCACAAGTGATTAGCTATGCTGAATTACTCTCTGGTGAGAAATCAGTTGGCGATACGGTGGCGGTCATCGGCGCTGGCGGTATTGGCTTCGATGTCAGCGAATACTTAACCGCGCGTCATGGTCAGCCGCTGCATGAGCTAGGACCTGAAACCTTAAAAGATCCAAGCTATCGCCCTGAGCCGCAGTCTATTGAGGAGTGGCGCGAAGAATGGGGCGTCACTGACGATACCAACTATCAAAGCGAAGGCGGTCTCATCAAACCTGAAGGAATTACACCGATTCGCCAAGTTTATCTGATGCAGCGCACCAAAGGTCGCTTGGGCGCAGGACTTAATAAAACTTCAGGTTGGGTACATCGTGCACATATCAAGTCACATGGCGTTATTCAAGTGGCGGGCGTGCAGTACGAAAAAATCACTAACGAAGGCATTTGGGTGACTAATCCGCAAGGCCAAAGCCAATTATTACGTGTCGATAGCGTAGTGGTCTGCGCCGGTCAAGAGTCAGTCGTAGAGCTGATGCCAAACGTCGGTGACGCGCCAGATGCGCAGTATCATCTAATTGGTGGCGCAAAACTGGCCGCTGAGCTGGATGCCAAACGTGCCATTCGTGATGGGGCAGAGGTTGCGGTGCAGATTTAGGGTTTTAATTGTTTAGGTTAAATGACGAGGCGGCGAGATTGATTATCTCGCCGTTTTTTTATTTTAAAATTTGCATTTAGTGAAAGTTTAATATTTCAGGTTCTAAGTTTATAAAAACCACCGTCCAAAACATCCCATCCATGATAAATTAAACCTTACCCGCGATACTCAATCGCATCCCTCACTCATGCCATAAAAAAAGGATTTTATAATGGTCGTGTTAAAGACCCTGTTTAAATGGATTATTTTACCAATCATAGCGCTACTGATTATTATCAGCTTAGGTCTAGTAGTGACGGGGAATGCTTATATTTTTCGTGGTTTGCAGCTGACTTACCTTAAAGGTGAAGCCACAGCCAATATCGATGATTATATCGATTTTGATAATCGCACCATTCGCGCCAGTGATCCTATCCTTTGGGAAAAAGACCCTAATTTCGGTCAAGTCGCCCTCACGCCTACTTTACAAGGTGCCTTAGATGCCGATGAGACGGTGGCCTTTGCCATTATCAAAGACGGCAATCTGGTGTACGAAAACTATTGGCAAGATTACGATACTAATTCGCATACCAACAGCTTTTCGATGGCAAAAACTGTCACCACCATACTGTATCTTAAAGCCGTAGAAGATGGATATATCAGTAGTGTCGATGAACCGATTACTAAGTGGCTGCCAGAATATGCAGACAGCGAGTACGCACAGAATTGTACCCTTGCGGATTTCTCAGCGATGACCTCAGGCTATGACTGGACCGAGGATTATTACTTTCCGATTAACCCAACCGCCGAGTCCTATTACGGTCATGACTTGGTCAAGCAAATGGTCAATCGTGACTTCGTTGAGCCATGCGGTGGTCAGTTTGAGTACTCATCAGGCGATACGCAGATGCTAGGTATTGCATTATCAAGAGCGCTTGCGCCGCAAGGTTATACGGTATCAAGCTATTTGCAAGAGAAGTTTTGGCAACCATTAGGCATGCAAGGCGATGGCTATTGGTCGCTTGATGGCGCTGAGAATATTGAAAAAGTATACTGCTGCTTGAATGCCAGCGCTTTAGATTTTGCTAAGTTTGGGCAATTATTATTGAACGGTGGTGAATGGCAAGGTGAGCAACTGCTTAGCAAAGAGCATGTTGAGTTTATGGTTACGCCCAATAGCCAAGCCTTTGTAGAAGGGCAAACGCCAATATATGGACACTCAGTGTGGACCGATATGGACAGTCCGATACCTTATTACGCGATGCTGGGGCATTTAGGGCAGCGCGTGCTAGTGCTACCAGAAGAGAATGCTATTATCGTTAGATTAGGGAAGCAAAAGGGCTTACCAACGCCAGTAGCGGGCTTTCATCTAGAGCCAGATTTGGGTCAGTATGTGACTGAGGTGAAGGCTGTTTTGGATGGTTTGAAGTAAGAATAGCAGCGGTCATAAGCTTATAGTTCGCTTATAACCGCAAAACCTAAACTTCCATCTCATCAAGCAACCACTCAGAAACATCATCAACTTGCGCGGCCAACTCAGTATGCACTTTGGCTAGCTCATCAAGCTTAGCTTTTACCTCACTTCGATTATATTTAATGTCCGTCAGCGTTTCTTTTAATAGCTCGATCAATTCCACATTTAAAGCATCAGAGAAGATGACAGCATCAGTAATCAAGGCTTGCTGAACATCCATATGTAAATCAATAATACCCCAATCAAAACGAGTCTCGATATGATGGCTAAATTGTGGCGTCTTACCAAAGCGCCAATCCCAATCGGCCATTTGTTGATAGTATTTATTCAGGTTAGGCTGCTTGGCGAGACTGGCTTCATCCAACTCTTCTACGGGCGTAGTGTCGCCATAATACTCACAAAACGCTTCGATAATAGCCTCAGATAAAGTCTCATGATTAATATCTTCGTTAAACTCTTTTAAGTTAGCCACACGAGAACGCACCGATTTAATGCCTTTGGCTTTAAGCTTCAATGGATGCGGATTGAGATAATCGCCCAGCTTTTGCATATTGGCGTTCACCAGCAACGTGCCGTGATGAAAGCTACGATCCGCCGCATGTTTAAAGGCGCTGCCTGATATTTTCTTATCACCGACTTGCATGTCGTTACGCCCAGATAACTCAGCGTCTATGCCAAATTTTTTTAGCGCATTAATAATGATGGTAAAGTTCGCTTCTTGGTCGTAATCGTCTTTGGGCGATAAAAAAGTAAAGTTGGTATTGCCCAAATCATGAAACACCGCGCCACCGCCACTCTGACGCCGCGCCAAAAACACCTCGTCGGCTTCCATCTTATCGATTTTGCATTCTACCCACGGATTTTGCGAGCGTCCAATGACTACGGTCTCGCTATTGCGCCATAAAAATAATGTGTGCGAGTCGGGATTGAGCGTATTAAATATCCAATCCTCGGTCGCAAGGTTAAACCAAGGGTTAGTCACGGCAGACTTTAAGATGCGCAGTTTCATTTTTTGTCCTTTTTTAATTATAAGAAAGTAATATGAAAATTAACTCGGGTTTAAGTGGACTTATGTCTTTAAATAGATTGTTTTGTTAATTTTTATAGGTATAATATTGCTATAAAGTAACGCTCAATATTAAACTTTATTTTATCATTAGCTTTAGCAACCCACATTCCATTTAGGACATTAGACCATGAATTCGCTATTATCATTTGATTCTTTTATTACACCCAGAGTTATCACTATTATATATTGGTTGTCCCTTTTTGCCGTTTTTGTTGGCGGCATTAGTGTGATGTTCTCAGGTATGGGCGCGGCAGGGTTCTTTGCAGGGTTAATGGTTATGGTATTTGGTGCCATTTCTGTCAGAGTTTATTGCGAGCTTATCATGGTTATCTTTCGCAATAATAAATACTTAAAGACAATCAGCGAGAAGAGTCAACTGTAGACAAGCGCTTGGAAAATGTTCGGTCTTAATAGACAGTGCCTAGGGTGGGTTAGCTCAAGCGTAATCCGCCGTTTAAGATTAAATATAACTTTTAGTAGGTAAGAGGGTCTTTACAGAACCTAAAAAAACGCCCTAAAGAGCGTTTTTCATCTATCTAGTCCCAACTCACTACCCAAAATCTTCCTTCAAAATAGCCGTCATATTCCGCTCAGCAAGTCCGGTGATAAATACATACGGATTAACGCCAGCACTACCCGGGATTAACGCGCCGTCTTGCACATAGATATTTTTATGCCCTTTGACGCGACCAAATTCATCGGTTGCCAAGCCTAATACACAGCCACCAAGCGGGTGATAACAAAAGTCATCGCCGAAGCCTTTGGTAAATAGTAGGCTAGAGGTCGCGCCGCCGTTTACTTTAGCGAGCTTTTCGATCAGCTCTTTAGCAGCATTTACCGAGTACTCGTTTTGCTTACGTTTCCAGTTGAGCTTGACCGTTTGCGTGGCTTTGTCATAGTAATAATTACCGCGTTCAGGATTGTCAGTGATGGCAAGATAGAGCGTTGTCCACGTTTCAAGTCCCAATGGCAGGGGCGCAAGTTCGGCAAATATTTTATACTTAGAGCCGTCTCTATCGCCGTCCCACATATTGATGCCTTTGACGGGGATGGTGGATTGGGTCGTGCCCGCCGCATGCACAAAATTGCGCCCCGTCATGATGTTGCCGTTTGGCCCCCAGTGCTGTCCGATGTGTTCGTTTAGCTTATTAAGTTTGCCTTCAGCTTGGCTTTTAAGCAGTAGCTCTGAGGTGCCAGTACTGCCTGCATTAAGAAATAACTTGTCGCAGGTATAATGCTCAACTTTATCAATGCCGCCAGTAGTATTGATGACATGAACTTCTAATCTGAGTTGCTCATTATCGAGCGCTTGAATGCTATTAACTTTGCGTAGAGTTTTTACGGTGACGTTGCCCGTTGCTTCAGCGTCTTTGAGATAGGTTAAATCGAGTGAGAACTTGCCCGCGTTATTGCCATAGATGACTTCGCCGCCCAATCCCGATTTATAGACTTCACCTTTGGCTTCACGTTGCATATAATCAAAGTCGTAGCTATTACCGAAAAACTCGGTTTTAAGTCCTGCTCGTTCAGCTTGGCGTTCAGCGGCGCGAGTGAATTCGTAATGCTCGGATTGATTAAAAAAAGATTCAGGAATTTGACTGACTTTTAATTCCTTCATTGCGCGCGGAAAGTAAGTGTCGTACATCTCATCACTATTAATCCATGGAAAGACGGCTTCAAAATGCGAGCGTCTTGGGGCAATGGCAATCGCGCCATTGACGATAGAGCCGCCACCATAAGCGCGACCAGCGAAGACTTTCATCTCATCGTATTCAATTAAATCTAACACCCCAGGATATTTTCTGATAGGAATTGGAATCGGGATAGGGGCATTTGGCATATTGCTAAACCAGCTTGAGCGTTTATCGGCAGTAATCATTTTGCAAAAAGTATCATGCTCAGGCGTTCTATCCCAGCGCATACCCATCTCTAA
Organism: Psychrobacter sp. 2Y5; assembly: GCF_051847375.1. Classification (NCBI taxonomy): domain Bacteria; kingdom Pseudomonadati; phylum Pseudomonadota; class Gammaproteobacteria; order Moraxellales; family Moraxellaceae; genus Psychrobacter; species Psychrobacter sp. 2Y5. The sequence continues at coordinate 280,850 of NZ_JBPYDA010000001.1, read as the reverse complement.
AATCAATACTTTATGACCTTGTTCGCTCAATCGCAGCGCTGATACCGCGCCGCCATAACCACTACCGACGATGATATTATCAAAGTGTCCCGCCTCAGTGATGGTGCTAGGTAGTTTTTGCCGTCCAGGGAGGGTTTGGCAGCCACTCATAGAAGCCGTAGCGCTGACCGTGGCGACCCCTAAGCCCATAGATTTGATAAATTTGCGTCTTTGCATGCTCGCTCTAACCTTAAACGTTTGTTTCGACGAGGCTAGTTTAGCAAACTATTTTTTCTCTATTGTGTCACTAACGCTACCTAGACCATCTGGAGTAAAAAGTTATTTCTCTAGTAAAAGCTCTTATTATTTACTTTTGCGCTAGATAACAAAAAGCTGAACCTAAGCTGAGCCTATTTTTAAAATTGCGGTCTTTCAGCTCCACGTGAGAGAATTATTACTCAGAACAAATCTCCCACTGAGATTTTTTGCTTAAGTAGCACTCTAAGACCTCTTTGCCAGACTCTGCATAAGCTTGGCTGACTATTTTCTGGTTAGAGGGTAGGCGATATCTGATAATAGCAGGCTCATCATTGACGGTGGTTGTCCAGCCTGTGAGGTTATTATTGTCATCATAATCTGCACTGTTTGAGGTCGCCATTTTACCGAATCCTGGCAAGTTGTAGTCAACCTGCTTAAAGGCGTAGCTCATCGCTGCTCCTTCCGCACCGTCATACTGGCAAGTGAGGTTTTTTTGCAGTTTATCTTGCTTATAAACATAGCAAGTGGTTTCACCCGAAAACTGTCCAACAGCGCAAAACCCTGCTGTCGCTACCGACATAGTGCCTATAAATAAAGCTATTTTTTGAGTGACCATAATTCATCCCTAAAATTCTATGATTAAAATTAATTATACTATTTTAGTAAACAATTATTTGCAAATAACATATTTAATTTTTATCATTAAAATCTATTACCCTGACCCAAAAGTTTGAAAAACCTGCAAAGATTGCGTGTCATAAACAGACTTACCAGCCAATTGATTGATAATACACCCTGATCGATAAGCGCCGAGACCTAGATCGCCAGCGCCAACGCCGTGCGTATGGGTTTCTTGATTTTGCACAAAGATTTTACCTGTGTTTTTAGCATTATGACTAGGGTCTTTATAGCTCAAGGTATAGTTGCGATTGATTTTTGGTTGACCAAACTCATCGTATTCGATGTCAGCTAGCAAGGTATTCAAGCACGCTGGCAGGCCATCTTTATAGCCCGTTCCTGCAATGATGCAGTCGTATTTTGCCGTAAAGGCTACGTCTTGTTCATGTTGTCTTAAATCCAAACGAATCATGTTAGGATTATCAGGGTCAAACTCAGCCGCTAATAGTTCGCAGTTGGAGGTAATCGAAGAGTAAGTGGGCTGATTACCAATGCTACGCTCATAGAGCTTGTGATAAATATCAACAATGGTAGGAAAACCTATACCTTTATGCAAAAGATCTTGCTCAGCCACTACGTTAACTTTGGTAGGCGTCTTTAGACTATGAAAATAATCAATATAAGCGGGGCTAAAATGCTCAAGCCCTAAAGGCGCATACTCCATAGGAAAAAATCCTGCTGAGCGCGTCATCCAGTCAAGCTGAAATCTAGGCGCATCATGCTCGTTTAACTGGCGCTCAAACAGTGCGCGATAAACTTCGGCTGAGGACTGGCCTGAGCCTAATACGAGAACTTTAGGCAGCTGATCGCTACGGGCAATCTGATCCAAGTCAAAATTGTTAGCATAGTCAGCGGTGTGCATACAGCGCTGCGGATTTTGCTGGGCTAGAGCATATAAAAAAGGGGGTAGGGTAGGTTTTGAGCCTGTACCTACAACGATGTTTTTTGCGGTATAAAGGTTTGTTTCGCCATGCTCGCAAACCGTCACTTCAAAACCTTGGAGGTTGGGGTCATCGCTTTGAACACGAGCGACATTGGTCACGCGTGCATCGAATACTAAGCTGTCAAGCTGCTGGGCAACCCACTGGCAGTAGAGATTATATTCTTGCCGATAAATGGCGTAGTCTTCTAAAAAGTAAAACTTAAGCAAGCGGTGCTGAGTGTGTAGATAATTTAAGAAGCTATAAGGACTGGTAGGATCAATAAGCGTAACGAGATCGGCCATAAAGGACACTTGTAGCGTGGTATGCGGCAAAATCATACTTTTGTGCCAATTAAAACTGCCTTTTTGCTCAAAAAATAGACTTTTAATCTCTGGTTGTTTGGTCAGCAGCGCTGCCAAACCTAAATCAAATGGGCCAAGGCCAATACCGATAATATCTAACATCCCGTTCCTCTATTTGACTCTATCCAGTGGCTTATAAATGATAATTTATAGTAATGCTAGAAGAAAGCGAGCAATTTTGCGTACATAGATTGTGTCTTTTTTAACCTTATAAATTTATAGTTTACAGCGTCCAAATAATGTTAGATCTAACAGTATAAAGTGCAAAATTTAACTATTTAGCCTTTATTCATACCACTACTTACCTGTGCTAGAGAGTAAGCTAATGACTGATTGTTTTTATTACAGTAGTATTCTTTTAAAGGTCAATTTGCTATAAATATAAAGGCATCAAATAGTGAATATTAAAAGAGTAGCAGCTCATTCTAAGTAGAGGTTAATAGCTAGACTGATATCTGCTTAATTCAATCAAAAAAAGGTTTGATAATGACAACAATGATTAGTGAAAACAGCAGTGATACTTACGGCTTGCACGAGTCTATTCTGCCGAGCCTTGAGGGTTTATATGGCGAGTTTGGTGGCAAAATAGAACATCCTGAGTTGGCTATCGCTATGGAGGAGATCGAAAAAGGTTTTCGTGCCATTATTCAAGACGAGGACTTCATCGCTGAGATGACTCGTCTGCGTCAGACTTATATCGGTAGGCCAAGTCCGATATTTCATGCTAAGCGCTTAACCGAGCATTGCGGCGGCGCACAGATTTATTTTAAGCGTGAAGATCTCAATCACACCGGCGCACATAAGATTAACCACTGCATAGGCGAAGTGTTATTAGCCAAAAAGTTGGGGAAAACCAAAGTCATCGCCGAAACAGGTGCGGGACAGCATGGCGTCGCATTAGCCACGGCAGCAGCGCTGATGGGGCTTGAATGTGAGATTCACATGGGCGTAATCGATATCGAAAAAGAGCATCCTAATGTCAGCCGCATGAAAATTTTGGGCGCCAAAATCGTCCCCGTATCGCGCGGTGCAGGAACGCTAAAAGAAGCAGTCGATAGCGCGTTTGAGACCTATCTTGGTGATTTAGATAACAGCATGTTTGCCATTGGATCTGCGCTCGGGCCGGCGCCTTATCCGGAAATGGTCAGCTACTTTCAGTCAGTAGTGGGACGCGAGGCGAGGGCGCAGTTCTTGGAAACGACCGGCGTACTGCCTAACAAAGTCGTCGCTTGTGTCGGCGGTGGCTCGAATGCTATTGGTATCTTTAGCGGGTTTTTAGGCGATGAGAGCGTCGAAAAAGTCGGGGTAGAGCCAGCAGGCGAAGGATTAGAGACGCCCAATCATGCGGCGACCATGACACTTGGTACTAAAGGTGCGATTCACGGTTTTAAGTGTTATGTACTACTAGATAAAGATGGCGAGCCTGCACCTGTGCATTCGATTGCCTCCGGTCTTGATTATCCTGGAGTGGGGCCACAGCACTCACTTCTGCGCGATATGGGCTTAGCGACTTATGAGACGGCAACGGATGCCGAATGTTTAGACGCGTTTATGGCGTTATCACGACTTGAGGGGATTATTCCTGCACTAGAAACCGCTCATGCGATTGCGTATGCTATGAGAGTGGCGAAGAATATGTCGCCTGATAAGACTATCCTAGTCAATTTATCAGGGCGCGGTGACAAGGATATTGATTTCATTTTGGATAAGGTGAATTTGTAGATTCATTGTGCAATAAATCTTGTCAACCAACCGCTATTGTTAATGAAGACCTTCTACTATAATCAGCTGAACCGGAAAGGTAATGATGTCAAAAGCTTTGGCGAATGGCATCAGTGCTTTTAGTCTTTTTTCTTCTGCAATAGCTTTATCTGGTTGATAATGATAGAACTTGAGGGTCGTCGGTGGGCTCAAGCGATATTGTAAAGTGTCTATATTCTCTACAGCAGGTGCCAGGGTAACGGGCAGCCGCCACAAGTTTTTTGTGCAGCGGGTCATGCCTCCGGCAAAGCCATCGTGACAAGTGAAATCAAACCCTTCAAGCTTAGCAGTTTCACCTGCAGCTAGCAGATGTGTTGGCTTTTCAAACCATAATATGGTGGCGATACAGCCTTGTACTGAAGTGCAGCCCTCTTCTCCTACTCGTATTCTAAAATAGGGCGCATCAAATGCTGGCATCGGTTTGAAAGAAAAATAAGCCAAATCGACGTAGTCTAAAATATCCGTCAACTCACTATCTCTATTGGTGCTCTGTACCAAATAGCTGCGCTTTTCTCCGGCAAACACTAGCGTATTATCGACGCCTTCGATAGGCGAGCTGGGCTTGCCAACAGCAATTAAAGTATCAGTCAACGTCTCATTGGCCACCCATTTAGCATCCTCCTGCTTCATCAACTGATAATCGAGCTTTTCTGTCGCAATACAGCCGCTTAAGCTTAAGGCTAAAACGCTAGCTAAAAGTATTCTTGAGCTGGAAGTTGAAATCATTTTTTCCTACTGAGTAAGATGACTGATAATAAAAAGGTTAAGTCTTTGAAAGTGAGTACTACTAAAAATGGTGCTACCTTCTAAATATAAAACTTATAAGGGTGATGATATTGACACTGGTATATTGACAATAGTTAACATTCTCTATTTAATCAAGAAATGAATTTTAGTCTCTATACTTTAGTTTGTTATTATTATTTTTAGAGAGTTAGTCATTTAACTGACAAAAGGATATTGTCATGACCGGTAAGTTATCTTCAAAATCAAGTTTTTCTACCACAACCTCGCGCTATCTATTGGCAACGGCTACGCTCACTGTTCTTAGCATAGCTATCAGCTCCGCCCATGCCGCAGGTATAGAATATAGCAAACAATCGGTCGCGCCGTTTTTTGAGCCGGGCAACTATGCCGAGCTGTCTTACGCTTATATCGATCCAAAAATCGAGGGGACCGATGCTACTGGCAACGATATCGATGACATGATGGATGATTTTGATTTACCAGGTGCCGCCATTAAAATAGCACCCACGCCTAATACAGCTCTAGCGGTCATTTATGAAAAACCTTTCGGTGTTGATACCGAGTACCAAGAGGGTAGTATTTTTAATAATCGCTTAGGCACGACCGAAGCGCGAGTCGAAACCACAGGCATCACCTTATTAGGTGGTGGTAAGATCATCGATAACGTTTGGCTATATGGCGGACTTGAGTATCAAAAACTTAAAGGTAAGGTGACAGGCGCTCAGCCAGTTGGGTTAACAACAGCTATCTCGCAAGTGGGCGAGGTTTTGGGCGTATCAGTGGCAGACTATTATAATTTGGTCGATAAGCAAAACGCCGGCACTATCAGCCCAAGCGAAGCTGCTACTTTAGAGACGGTAAACGGACTAGCAAACCCTGTGGCTGAATCGCCCACTTACTATACTTTAGATTTTGAAGACAAAAGTACGCTAGTACCAGTCATTGGCATGGCCTTTGAAAAACCAGAAATCGCGCTACGAGCGGCGTTGACCTATCGAGCACCCGCAAAATATAAAGTATCAGGGGTAGAGAATTTGCAAGTCGTTTTACCGACTTTCGCCGGTGGTGATGGTGTCACACCGATGCCAGCTGCTGAAGGGTTGCCTTTATCAGGCAAAACGGAAGTCAAAATGCCGCAGTCCGTTAATTTGGATTTTCAGACCGGTCTTAGCGAGGAGTATCAGTTACTAGGCATGATCAATGCGCGCTGGGTCGATTGGAGTGAGTTCAATGTGGCACCGCCATTGGCCGCTGAGTCAACGCAAGAGCCCTTAGCTGCCTATAAAAAAGACGGTTATGCCGTAGAAGTGGCGTTAGGTAAGCAGTTCAATCCAAAGCTGTCAGGCGAAGTTCGACTCGGTTATGATCATGGTACGGGTGCGCCTTTGAGCTTATTGGGACCTTATGACTCTATAAAAAGTTTAGGTCTAGGTGCTGAATACCAGCTGACATCACAGCTGAGTGTCGCGGCTGGCGCTCAGTATTTATGGTTTGAAGGAGGTCCTGTCGATACGGTAGTAGATGGTCGCGTAGCTGATATAGATGATGGCACAGGTTATGCTTTAGGCGCAAAGCTGGGCTACCACTTTTAGGTCTTAACCCTATAGGATATTTGTAATCAGTGATTGATCATGACACCTGTTTTTATTAGCAGGTGTTTTTTATGCGTTTCTTCTGTAGGGCGTGTTAAATACTCATAAATAATGAGTGCTGCTAGTTTAGCAAAGCTATGTGCTGGACTTGCAGCACACCTTAGATAGTGCTGAAGAGTCGTTTTAGCATTAGCGCCAACAAAATTGCGTGGTTAACATCACCTAATAATTATAATTGACACAAATGATGCCGCTTAAGCAGTCGCGGTTATTATTATTTTTCCATGGAGAAGGCAGAGATAAGGCTTTATTAAGTTGATAGCGCGGCGTGGCCCAGTCAGATATCTCATAACCCTCCTCATCAACCTTAGGAACCGGATAGGCTTGGTCTCGTTTGCTATTTGCCATGGCCATAAAATCCAGCAACGTACGAGCGTCTTGCGCCAAGAGACTATTGGAGCGTTTGGCGAGGTTGTGTAGTGCTTGCTCGTACTCTGGACTCACAAACTCGCTGATATCGTCATTGGTCCATTGAGTATTATCAGACCCCAAAAAGAGTACGTAACGATATAGGCTAAATAAGCGAGTGGCGTCTTGAATAAAATAACTATCTGGATACTGCTGTATATAATTCTCCCAAAAAGTCGCGCGTTCGATCAGCTGGTCAACAGAGATGGCAACCGCCGCATCATTCCAAAAGATATCTTGGTTATCGGTGGCCATGCGCTCAATAAACTCGGCTTGATCTCTAGGTAAATACGGGGCAAATAGATCTGCCATCGCCTGCAGGTCATGATGAAAAATATAAAAGCCTTCGCCTAGGTAGAGTATGCTGACGTCGGCTTTACTCTCAACTAAACTAATAAGATAACGAATGCGCGGATTAAACTGCTTTAACTGCGCTACGCTCGCTTTTTTGCCTCGCTCTAAGGTTTCGAATACATCATAAAAATTGGCATCATCCATATAGAGGTCAGTACCCAAAAACCGATCGTACATTGCTTGATATTCGCTTAACCATTGCAGTGTCTCGCTATTAATCGCGGTTGGCAAGCAAGCCTTTAACTGCCGCTGAACCCCATGAATGTCTTTGATGCTACTGCTATCATTGACGGCTTTCATAGTATCGCTGAGCTTAGTGCAAATAAGCTGATCTCTTAATTTACCTTCAGAGAGCTCGACTATAGAGGTGGTAAGCTCCTTCGGTGTTTTTGCCTCTAGTAGTGTTGGCGACTGTGAGCCCTCGTCGACTTGTACAGACGCTGGCGTGTCTGTTTGGTCGGATGATGGCGGCTGACAAGCACAGAGCAGTAGTAGGCTAGCCATCATTAGCACAGGAGTTAAGGGGTTTTGCATAAATCACTACTCACAAATACACGTTAAGCTGAACAGGCGTATAGTATTCAAAGCTCATTATTGTTATTGTCATTATTAGCGCTAGGGCCGAGTCCTATAACACCTCTAATATCTTAGTATAGTCAATCCAAGACAGAAAAAATACAGGAGCACTGGCTAGTAGTCGGAGCTATTTTAATTAGGATTAGCCTTATGCTCATAAGTTTTGTGCTAATAAACCTCATTGAATAATAACTTGTATAAGCGAAAAAATAAGTTCGATGGGCTGTTTTCGTTTGTAACGATAGATTGAATAATCCAAGCGATCCCCTATAAAGAAAACGATTTAGCTTACTTTTTAATCGGTCTGTTTTCTAAATTTTAAATCATAATCGATAACAACAAATAAGGCTTTTTATGGCACACGATAATTTATTCGAACCTATTGAAATGGGAGTGCAAACTCTCAAGAATCGCATCATTATGGCACCACTTACGCGTCTGCGGGCAGTAGAACCAGGCGATGTACCAACTGCATTAGCTAGCGAATACTATGCGCAGCGCGGCGCTAGCGCGGGACTGGTTATCACTGAAGCCACCCAAGTATCCTTTCAAGCTAAAGGCTATGCCGGTGCCCCAGGTATTCATACTGAGGATCAAGCCGTAGCGTGGAAAACTATAGTCGATAATGTCCATGCCAAAGGCGGCAAAATCGTCGCCCAGCTTTGGCATACTGGCCTTGTCGCCCATGATAGCGTGCAGCCTGATGGCAAAGCGCCTATCTCAGCTTCCGATGTCGAAGTTGGCGCTCGTACCTCACTGCGTGATAGCGATAATCAAGCCATACGCGTGGAAACCACACCGCCGCGTCCGGCAACTCTTGATGAAATTAAGCAAGTCATCAAAGACTTCGCTCATGCGACAGTCGTTGCCCGCGAAGCCGGATTTGATGGGGTAGAAGTGCATGGCGCACATGGCTATCTATTGCATCAGTTTTGGGTCGAACAAACCAATAAGCGCGATGATGAATACGGTGGTAGTAAAGAGAACCGTGCGCGTCTAACGCTCGAGGTGGTTGATGCTTGTGTTGAGGCTTGGGATAGCGATCACGTTGGTATTCGCATCTCCCCGCAAGGTACGTTTAATGGGGTAGAAGCGGGCTACGAAGAAGAAGACAATATCTGGCTCATTGAACAGATTAATAAGCGCGATCTAATGTATTTGCATCTCTCGGAGCCTGATTGGGCTGGTGGCACGCCTTATAACGATGGTTTCCGTCAGCGTATTCGCGATGCTTTTGATAATATGATTATCGCCGCGGGCGGTTATGATGCCGAAAAAGCTGAAAGAAATGTGAAGGAAGGCTATATTGATGCCGTTGCCTTTGGTCGTGACTTCATTGCCAATCCTGATTTGCCTGAGCGTATTCGTCAAGATGCACCATTGAATGAGCAGCATCCACAGACCTTTTATGGTGGCGGTGCTGAGGGCTATACGGATTATCCTTACTTAGAACAAAAGCAGGCCTAGTAGAAACATGCTGCTTTAAAGGAGTTGTCAAAAGTTTAAAACCGCGTTACTTATAAAGTAGCGCGGTTTTTTGTATGAAAAGTTACTCTAAACGGCTAAGCCATATTAGCTATGATGAGAAGAAGAAAAGCTAAACCACTTCTCCGCAAACAAAGCCGCTGGCCCAAGCCCACTGAAAGTTATAGCCGCCAAGCCAACCGGTCACATCGAGCACTTCGCCGATGAAGTACAGTCCCTCTTGCAACCTACTTTCCATAGTCTTTGACGATACCTCATCAGTATTGATGCCGCCGCGCGTGACCTCAGCGGTGCGATAGCCCTCGGTGCCAGAAGGTTTGAGCTGCCAGCCATTAATGGCTTGTCCAATTTCAGTTAAACGCTCATCTTTTATATTGGCAAGTTCGGTATCTTTGACGTCTTCCCATAGAGTTGACTGCAATGCTAGCAGTAATTTTTTGGGTAGCGCATGATCGGTATTGTCGCTTAGCACCGTGCGAATAAGCTGCTTAGGATGACGACTTTTATGAGTGAGTAATAGCGCGGTGATATCAAAATCAGGCAATAGGTTGATCTCAATAGTCTCTCCCGTGTGCCAGTAGTTCGAGAGCTGTAGCATAGCAGGGCCGGACAGGCCGCGATGAGTAAACAGCAATGGCAGCTTAAAAGAGGTACGCGTATTACTCGCCACTACAGGCAAACTGATACCCGATAGCGCCCGCAGCAGCTCGCCAGTCTTATCGGTAAAGGTAAAAGGCACGAGGCTAGCATCAATAGGCGTCAACGTATGCCCGAACTGCTGTGCTAACTCATAACCTAGGCCGCTTGCTCCTAGAGTTGGGATGGAGAGCCCACCAGTGGCGACAACTAAGGACTCGCAGCTGTACAGAGCCTGCGTAGGTTTTATACCGTCCGCTATCTCTTTCTTACTGAGCTTTTTAGTCGTGGCTATTTTAAAGCCTTTATTTTCATGACCCGCGTTGGCTACAACGTTGTCAATCTGGGTGTTAATGCGTACTTGTACACCAACAGCGGCGCATTCATCGAGTAGCATCGTCACGATATCTTTGGCTGAGTCATCACAAAATAACTGCCCATGTTCGCGCTCGTGATAGGCGATGTTGTGCGCCTCAACCATCCCAATAAATTCCCAACTGGGATAACGACTCAAAGCCGATTTACCAAAGTGCTCGTTAGCACCGATGAAATGCTCAGGCTCGACAAAGTAATTAGTAAAGTTACAGCGCCCGCCGCCTGACATTAGGATTTTTTTGCCGACTTTATTGGCGTGATCAAGCACGAGTACACGGCGACCACGCTTGCCAGCCGTTAGGGCGCAGTAGAGCCCCGAGGCTCCCGCGCCAATTATGATGACATCGAATTGACTAGCAGTAGATAACTTGACTGCTGCCGCTTGGTTTGGCATTTGGCTCATGATAATGACTTATAAAGTAGTTAGAAAACAAAGTAAAGGAATGTAAAAAGAAGCGAAGGGAGCAATTATACCATGCTCATAACTTGGGTATTTTGGCTTGTCTATTACATGTTCAACGACTCTTAGCGTATAGTCAGCTCGAAATAAAATCGATACGCTGATGTTATCGTGTAGTTGGTATAAATTTTCCTTGCGTGCTGTTATCTTTCGATGCTGCGCAAAGTTCATCCCAACCGCACTGTATCGTTTTTAAAGTGGGTCAACTATAGTAAAACGATAAATTCTAATAAATTAATATACTTTTTTATAGACAAGGAATAAGGGTTACTATAAAGTCAAAGTCACAGCATTATTTATTAGCAGCGTATTTTTGTAGGTTTATCTTGTTCATTATTAACGTATTTTATAGTTTTAATTTAAAGAAATACTGTTCTTTTAAGGTAGTTTGATTAAAGAATTAGCAAATCTAACGGCTTTTTCAAACATTGCAACGGATGACAATGCTAAGACAAAAGGGAATTTATGGATATCCTACAACTGCTCATTAGCGGGATTGCTAATGGTTGTATCTACGGGCTTTTAGCACTGGGTTTTGTACTTATTTACAAAGCTTCTGAGGCCGTAAATTTCGCTCAGGGTGACATGTTGATGCTCGGTGCTTTTTTGGGCATCGCCTTCATTAACACCGATGAAGCAAACCTGCCTTTTTTATTAGGAATTACTTTTGCCGCCGTCATTATGGGAGTGTTCGGTTACTTACTCGACCGATTTGTGCTCCGTGGCATCTTCGGTCAGCCGCAATTTGCTATGGTGATTCTGACCATCTCAATCGGGTTTTTAATCCGCTTCGGCGCAGGTGTAGTCTGGGGGCATAACCCCGTCTCTCTACAAACTCCATTTTCGGGCAAGATGTTGGCGTTAGGCACGCTAAGCATTGCTTATGTCGATATCATCATCATTGTATCCACCATCGCCTTGACGTCTATTTTATATTTCTTTTTTGCGCATACGCGGCTCGGTATTGCAATGCAAGCGAGCAGCCAAAACCAAATGGCAGCCTACTACATGGGCATCCCCGTCAAACGCGTCAACGGTATCGTTTGGGCGCTATCGGGCGTTGTTGCTGCCCTTGCTGGCATATTATTTGCCGCAAAAGGGGCGATCGAACCCTCGGTCGGTTTACTGTTTGGGATTAAAGCGTTCGCCGCGGCGGTGATTGGTGGTTTGGGCTCCTTGCCAGGGGCGCTAGCAGGTGGACTATTGGTGGGGGTGATAGAACCCTTTGCAGGTCGCTATCTACCTCTAGGTTTAAGTCAAATTGCACCTTATGTGGTCATGCTCATTGTGCTAATCGTACGTCCAGGCGGTATTTTTTCTCAAGTTAAAGAGAAAAAAGTATAAAGGTTTTAATACTAGGATAGTTAAGCTTTCTCTAAACCATTTCAAGGATGAGAATTGTCAATGAAAGCCCAGTTTAAACACAGCTACGATCAAGATATCAATATCTTTGAGGACAAGCGCCAACTTATAAAATATGGCTTGCTGCTCTTGTTACTTATCATTGCGCCTTTACTGCTTAGTAACTATTACATAAGCGAGCTAAGTGCCATATTTATCTGGTCCATCACCGGTCTTGGTTTGATGCTCCTAACCGGACATACCGGACAGGTCAGCTTAGGTCATGCTGCCTTTATGGCGATAGGCGCTTTTAGCCATATGGCGCTGATGATCCGCGGTTGGAATTTTTTCCCTGCACTGATTGCTTGTGCGCTGATTGCCGGGGTTATCGGTGCCATTATTGCCAGACCTATTCTGCGCACTAGCGGCATTTATTTGGCGATTGCAACCTTAGCTCTAAGTATCATCGTCGAGGATATTGCTATCGTCGCCGAGCCTATCACTGGCGGTATCTCAGGTACCTTTGCTTCTCCTATCAATATCTTTGGGTTTACCATTGATCGTTACATCACCCCAAAAGCCTTTTATTACTTGTGCTTGGCATTAGTGGTGCTGATCACCCTTGGCTATATCAATTTGCTCAGAAGCGGTACGGGTCGCTCCTTTTTGGCTATTAGAGATAGTGAAGTCTCGGCTCGCGCCCTTGGTGTCAATGTACCGCAGGCCAAAACCTTAGCTTTTAGCTTATCCTGCGCGATTACCGCTATCGGCGGTGCTATGTACGGGCATTTTGTGCAGGCGGTCAACTATGAGAGCTTCACCGTTATTATCTCTATTACCATACTGCTGCAGATTGTCATCGGCGGTTTAGGTTCTATCCATGGCGCGTTTTTTGGAGCAGTGGTAGTTGTCTTATTACCGCAGCTGATTGCTATTTTAGGCGATGCTATTGCTCAAAGCACCGGCGCTAATATCGCCAGTATTGCTGGGGTGGATACGGCACTGTTCGCCTTAGTAATTGTGATCATGATCATTTATGAACCACGCGGTATATATGGTATTTGGATAAAAATCCGTACTTGGTTTGAGATGTTTCCGCTATATCGAAAAGGGCTATTTCGCCGTTCCAAAACTTACTTAAAAACGGAGCGCATGCGATGAGCTTATTACAAGTGGACTCCTTATCTATCGCTTTTGGCGGGGTCAAAGCGGTTGATAACGTCAGTTTCGAAGTGAATGAGGGCGAGATATTCACCATCGTAGGCCCTAATGGCGCTGGTAAATCGACTATTTTTAACTTGATTAGTCGTTTGTACGAGCCGCTTAATGGTCGCATTGTCTTTGATGGTAAAGACATTACGCGTCTGCCGGCTCATGATATCGCCAAACTAGGCATCGCCCGTACTTTTCAGAATATCGAATTATTCGATCACTCAAGCGTGTTGCAAAACCTACTTATCGGTCGTCACTCGCAGCGCAATACTTCTTGGATACAAGATTTGCTATTTTTACCAAAGGTGCGTCGTAGTGAGCGCGAGCATCGTCTGCAAGTCGAAAAAATTATTGATTTTTTAGAGTTAGCGCCTTATCGGGATAAGCTGATTGCTGGCTTGCCTTATGGGATTAGGAAAGTCGTTGAGATTGCGCGCGCTTTAGCCGCCAATCCAAAGCTTATTTTGCTCGATGAGCCGGCGTCAGGTCTCAGTGTTGAGGAGACCTCAGAGATGGCGTGGTGGATTGAAGATATGCAAAAGGATCTTGGCTTGACTATCCTGATGGTGGAGCATGACATGAGTCTCGTCAATCGGGTGTCAAATCGCGTGTTAGCAGTGGCCGAGGGCAAGTTTTTGGCTCAAGGCACGGCAAGCGAGGTACAAGCCGACCCACAGGTCATTGAGGCCTATCTTGGTCAGGAGGGCGCGTGATGTCAAAGGTCAAAAAACCCCTGTCCTCTGCTGCACCTGCGACCGATATGAGCTTAGTCGATTCTGAAGTAGCAAACAATGTACTCGAAGTGCGCAACTTAGAATCTGCTTATGGCCCTGTTATGGCGCTGCGTGGCGTAAGCTTAGAGGTGCCAAAAGGTAAAGTCGTCACTATTTTGGGCGCGAATGGCGCGGGTAAAACCACTTTAATGAAGACCATCTCAGGCGTCATCAATCCTCGCAAGGGCGCCGTCTGGTTCCATGGCGAGCGTATCGACGGCACTGAGCCTGATCGCTTAGTCAAAAAGGGTCTCTCGCATGTGCCTGAGGGCCGAGAAGTGTTTCCCTTTTTGAATGTCGCCGAAAACCTAGCGATGGGCGCTTATACCCGACGTGACAAGGCTGAGATACAGCGCGATGTTGAGATGATCTATGAGTATTTCCCTATTCTCAAAGAGCGCCGCGATCAAGCGGCTGGCACTATGTCTGGCGGTCAGCAGCAGATGCTAGCGATTGGGCGCGGGCTGATGTCACGCCCCTCATTAATGCTACTAGATGAGCCCTCGCTTGGACTGTCGCCCTTACTTGTGCAAGAGATATTTGCCATTATCCGTAGGTTAAATAAAGAGCAAGGGGTGACTATTTTATTAGTTGAGCAAAACGCTCGGGTCGCTCTGGCAGCAGCGGATTACGGTTATGTGCTCGAGACCGGGCGTATCGTTATGGCAGGCTCAGCGGACAAACTGATGCACTCTGATGATATTAAAGAGTTCTATCTGGGACAAACCAAAGACAACACTGCGCCGGCCACTCGCTGGAAGCGCAAAAAGACTTGGCGATAATAATCATGACGACCTCCATCAATACTGTAACGGATACTTTAACGAGTGATTCACCTGCTACTGCTGACACTAGCCGTAAGATAAACAATGCTCCTTATAATCATGCGCCGCAGCTCTTAGAGGGCTGTGATACCTTGACCAAACTGTGGCGACAGGTCTGCTTAGATCGAGGCAACAAAATCGCTCATCGCGAAAAAGCTTTTGGTATCTGGCAAAGCTACAGCTGGACGGATTATTATCAGCGCAGCTGTGATATCGGCATGGCGCTCGTTGAGCTTGGTTTAAACAAAGGCGACACCGTCTCTATCTTGAGTGAAGACAATAAAGAATGGCTCTATTGTGATTTAGGTATCTGCGCAGTCGGCGGTATACCAAACGGCGTTTATACCACCGATAGCCCAGAGCAGCTGGCCTACATATTAAGCGACAGCCATTCTAAGTTTTTGATTGTTGAAAACGATGAGCAGCTACATAAGTTTTTGGAGATTCGTGAGCAGACGCCTAATGTCAAAAAAATCATTGTATTTGAGGATAAAGGCCTACGTAGCCTAAAAGACGAGCAGGTGATGTTCTTAGATGAGCTTTATCAGCTAGGTCAGAACGTAAGCAATGCCTTAGAGCGCTTTAGCGACTATATCGATCAAAGCACAGCGAATGATATCCGCACCTTGATCTATACTTCAGGTACCACAGGTGACCCAAAAGGCGCCATATTAACGCATGCTAATGTGCTGTTTGGGCTAAGAAACAGTATTGAGGTGCTCACTATTTTGCCCACCGATGAGCAGCTGTGTTTTTTACCACTCTGTCACGTGCTAGAGCGTCTTACATCAGTTGACCTGCCCATTCATCGTGGCTGTATCGTCAATTTTGCCGAGAGTACCGAGACGGTCTTTGAGAATATGAAAGAAGTCTCACCAAATACCTTTACTGCCGTGCCTAGATTGTGGGAAAAGATGTATGCCGTCATCAGTAATATGCGCAGCGACGCCAGCGCGCTTAATGGCTGGGCATTTGATAAAGCCATAAAAGCAGGGTATGACTATGCGGATGTGATTATGGCAGGTAACACGCCTACAACGTCTCAAAAGCTGCTTTATGAGTTTTGGGACAAGCTAGTATTACGCAAGCTGCGCGACCTTATCGGTATGACCAATATTCGCCGCGCTGCAACTGGGGCCGCGCCTATATCGTTAGATATTATCCGCTGGTTTCATGCTATAGGCGTACCTATCTATGAAGGCTACGGCATGACTGAAAGCTCAGGCGTCATATCGATAAACACCCCAGAGGAAAACAGGCCGGGTAGCGTCGGTAAGGTATTGCCAAACTCCGAAGTGCGTATCGCCGATAACGGTGAAATACTCGTCAAAGGCGGTAACGTCTTTGCAGGATATTGGAATAAACCTGAAAAAACAGCGGAGGACCTACGCGACGGCTGGCTATACACGGGTGATGTTGGCGAGTTAAAAGACGGTTATCTATTTATCACCGGGCGTATCAAAGACATTATTATCACCGCCGGAGGTAAAAATGTCACCCCAGCCGCGATAGAGAGTAAGCTTAAATTTTCGTCTTATATATCAGATGCCATCATCATCGGCGATAGGCGCAAATATTTGAGCTGCCTGATTATGATAGATCAAGAAAATGTCGAAAAGTTTGCCCAAGACAATCAGGTGATGTTCTCAGATTTTCGCTCACTGTGTCATGCGCCAGAAGTCATCGCTTTGATAGATGAGGTGATACAGTCTGTCAACGAGAGCTTAGCGCAAGTTGAGAAGATTAAACGTTTTCGACTCATTGATGTGCTCTTAAACCCTGAAGATGAAGAGCTTACCGCTACGATGAAACTAAAAAGGAGTTTAGTTGAGAAAAAACACCATACGCTAATCGACGCTATGTACTGATTTAAGTCGTTTTTAGTATAGATCGGCTTTATTGGATTTACCTAGTATTAAAGGTGTTAACAGTAATAAAAGTATCGAGAGTAGTAACAGCATCAAACTAACAGCGACTTAGTCGCAAGGAGATATGCAATGAAATGGACAGTCAAGACGACGTTAATGGCACTAACGGTTACCGTAGGTTTGGTGGGCTGTAGCGACCCGAAACCTACAGAAGCGACTGGTACGGATACTGAGACCGCTGCCTCGACTAGCGATATACCCGTACAAGGCGTGACTGATACGGAGATTATCCTTGGTAGTGCGAATGACTTATCAGGTCCGTTTGCAGGATTTGGTAATCCTGCGGTAGCTGGGGCCAATATGTACTTCGATGAGGTCAATGCAGCAGGCGGCGTCAACGGTCGCACCATTCGCTATATCGTTGAAGATCATTCTTATCAAGTACCAAAAGCAGTACAGGCCGCTAATAAGCTCGTGAGCCGCGACAAAGTATTTGCTATGCTGATGTCGCTTGGTACCCCGCACAACTTAGCGAGCTTCCCTATTATGGATCGCGCCAATGTACCGAGCGTCATGCCGCTCACTTTTGCTCGGGCCATGCAAGAAGAGGGGGAGTTTGATCGCCGTTATACTTCTGGCAGTACTTATTATGACTCCATCAAGTTAGGTATGGAGTATCTAATCGGTCAAGATAATATTAGCAATTTATGTGTCATGTATATCCCTTCAGACTATGGTGAGGAGACCAATGAAGCAGCGATGGACATTGCTAATAATAGCCCTAATGTCACGTTAGTTGAGGCCAGCTCGCATCGTCCTGATGAAACGGACTTTTCTGGTGCGATCGCTAAGCTCAAGGATTCTAACTGCGAGCTAGTGGCTTTATCCTTAACGATACGCGGCGCTATTACCGCCGTTGGAACGGCTAATGCCATGGGCTGGGATGATGTGAAATTTATCGCTCCGGTTACCGGTTTCCATCCTGCAGTAGCCGAAGCTCCAGGCGGCGCTAGTGAAGGACTGTATGCGGTTTCTTATTATAATGATTTGGCGCTAAGAGCCGATGAGCCCGAGACCAAAGCTTGGGTTGAAAAATATGAAAAAATCACAGGGGAAGACGTATCAGCAGGTGCTATTCTCGGTTATCTTTCTGCAAAGGTGACTGTTGAGGGCTTAAAAGCGGCAGGTCCTGAATTAAATGCCGACACTTTTAATACCGGTCTTGAGACCGTCAGCTTCGTTGATCCGATCACAGGGTCTTCGGTCGCTATTACTCCTGAGAGCCATGTCGCCATTAACGACATTTACTTATCGCAAGTACAAAATGGTCAATGGAAAACGGTCACCCAGCTTAAGTAACTGAAGTTCGTGTGTCCTAACCCTTGAATGCCATTGTGCAAATGACAAGCCATACTTAAGTATGGCTTGTTTAGGCTATAGACTTTGAGTTTTATAGGTTATGACGGCCTAGTTTTTAGGTGTACAGTTGTATATTGAAATTGTTGTCATTGATGGTCAATGGCTTGCAACCTTCCTTCTTATTTGCCAAACTAAGGTTAAACGTCATACATTATGGATGATGACTCTGCATTACCGATATAGACGTGTGGCTGTTATTAATCGCGATTTATAGGGTAATAATAATCAAGAAGGAAGATGGCAATGACCCAAGAATCGTTTTCTATTCCGGCTGAATTTATCGCCACTGCTAATACCAGTCCTGAACAGTATAAGAAGGACTATCAGCGCTCTATTGCTTCGATTGAGGACAACGATGCTTATTGGGCCGAGCGCGCTGAAGACATCGATTGGATGACCAAACCTACCAAAATCGGCAATGTCAGCTATGACTTGGATGATTTTCGTATTAAGTGGTTTGAGGATGGCGAGCTCAATATTTCTGTCAACTGCCTCGATCGTCATCTAAAAAGCAATCCTTACAAACCCGCCATCATTTGGGAGGGCGATCACCCCTCCTTGAACAAAATTATCTCTTTTAAAGAGCTACATGCTGAGGTATGCCGCTTAGGTAATGCTATGCGCAATTTAGGAATCAAAAAAGGCGACCGAGTGACCCTTTATATGCCGATGATACCTGAGGCTATGGTCGCTATGTTAGCTTGTACACGCATTGGCGCAGTGCATTCAGTAGTCTTTGGAGGTTTCTCGGCTGAGAGCTTAAGTAGCCGCATCGTCGATAGTCAGTCTAAACTAGTGATTACGGCCGATGAGGGTTTGCGTGGTAATAGCCGTACGCCGCTCAAGGCCAATGTCGATCGCGCTTTAGATGCTGAAGATACTGACAGTGTGGAAAATGTCATCGTAGTACACCGTACTGGCAACTCAGTGCCAATGAGTGGTCGCCGTGACCACTGGTATCATAACCTTATCGAAGCGCAAAGCGAGCACTGCGAGCCTGAGGTCATGAACGCCGAAGATCCGCTGTTCTTATTATATACCTCCGGCTCAACCGGTAAGCCAAAAGGCGTTGTGCATACTACCGGCGGCTATATCGTCTATGCGCTCTCGACCTTTCGCGATGTCTTTGATATAAAAGAAGATGACATCTACTGGTGCACCGCTGATGTCGGCTGGATCACCGGCCATACTTATGCCACTTACGCGCCGCTAGCAAATGGCACCACGACAGTGATGTTTGAAGGTGTACCAGAATATCCCACTTGGGCGCGCGTCGGTAATATCATTGATAAGCACAATATCAGTATCCTATATACCGCGCCAACCGCCATTCGCGCGATGATGAAAGAGGGCGATGCCTTTGTCCGTGAGTCAGACCGCTCAAGTTTGCGTTTGCTTGGCACGGTCGGCGAGCCGATCAACCCTGAAGCTTGGGACTGGTACTATAATGTCGTCGGCGGCGCCCGTTGCCCTATCGTCGATACGTGGTGGCAGACAGAAAACGGTGGTATTTTGCTGGCGCCCATTCCAGGCACGGTCGCGCTCAAACCGGGGGCTGCGATGAATCCGCTATATGGTATTGAGCCTGCCATCATGGAGGATGATTATGAGCTTGAGGGGCCAGCCTCAGGTAATCTAGCTATTAGTAATAGCTGGCCGGGTCAAATGCGAACGATTTATAATGATCATGCGCGCTTCTTGGAGACTTATTTTGCCCAATATCCGGGTCATTACTTCACTGGTGATGGCGCGCAGCGTGATGAAGATGGTCACTACTGGATCACAGGGCGCGTCGATGATGTGCTCAACGTCTCAGGGCATAGGCTCGGGACGGCTGAGATTGAAAGCGTCGTAGATGAACACCCCTCCATCGTAGAGGCTGCCGTTGTTGGGATGCCGCACGAGATACGCGGCGTCGGTATTTGTGTTTTTGCTATCTTAAAATCAGGTGAGAGCGCGGATGATAGTCTAAAATCTGAGCTCAATCGTCACGTCCGTAGTGAGATTGGCCCTATTGCCAACCTAGATGCTATCTTTATCGTTGATGCCCTCCCCAAAACTCGCTCTGGCAAAATTATGCGTCGTATTTTGCGCAATATTGCTGCCGGTCAGTATGTCGGGCTTGGCGATTTATCAACGTTAGCGGATAGCTCAGTCATTAATAAGTTAATCGAAGTAGTCAAGTCAGAGCGCAAAGATTGCTTATAGTTGACCATATCGCTATTAGACACTCAAAACAAATCATGCTATTTATGATAAAAATAAAAAGTAGCATGATTTTTTTGAGTGTTATTTTGTCTATACAGTCCCAAAGGTACTGTTCGCCAGCTTTGTTTTTATCCTTTTACAAGGTGTATTCTCATCATGACTGACCACGCAACATATAACGAGCAAAACAATAATGATAAAAAGTTAACCGCTAAAGCCTCCTCTAAAATAGCCATCATTGGTGGCGGCTTGAGTGGTTTATTTACCGCAACTTTATTAGAGCGTAAATTTGCTCAGCACTCAGATCTGCAAATCACCCTCTTTGAGAAATCGCGCGGCGTAGGACGGTTAGCGACTCGCTATCGCAGTGATACAACGACAGATAAAAACTGGCAGTGGAGCTTTGGGGCACAGTTCTTTACTGCCAAGACAGATAGCTTTCAGCAGTTTATCACTCCTTGGTTAGACTCAGGGTTATTACAGCCGTGGCGCGCGCAAGTGGTCAGTTTATCTATCGCGGATGAGGACGGTCAGCCGCCGCGCATCAAGCAAAGAGAGCAATGGGGTACCGAGCAGGCTCGTTATGTTAGTACACCAAAGATGACCAGCTGGGGCCGAGCATTAGCAGATCAGCTGCAGCAGACGACTATGCAATTCAAAATCCGCGTGGCTCCTTTAGCGCAATACTCCAATCCGCAGGCGGGTCAACCGACCGAGCTTTTTGATGATAATGGCGAGAGCTTAGGACGCTTTGATTGGGTCATTTGCACCGCGCCTAACGGCCAAGCAGCTGAGCTAATGGCGGATAGCGGTTTTACTGAGCACGCCAAAATATTGCAGCCTGAGATGCTAGCTTGCTATACCTTGATGCTAGGTTGGAATGATGAGTCAAAGCTACCTGATAGCTTAAAAAGCTCAAATAATAATCAAGGTCTAAAACTGTGGGATGTCGCTTATCTACAAGACTCTATTTTGGCTAAGATATTTGTTGAGTATCACAAGCCTAATCATGATGGGCTATTACCAAGCGTTACTATTCACGCGGATAACGACTGGTCACAGCAGCAAGTTGAACAAGATATCGAAGAGATAACCGCTCAACTATTAGCAGCAGCAGAAAATGCGCTGAACTGTACTGAGCAAACCGCGCCGAGTCAAATTGACTGTCACCGCTGGCGTTATGCAGCAACATCGATGGCGTTAAATGACGAAGGTGATGAGCAGCCATTAGGCATCTTAGTAGACAAAGCACAGCGATGGATAGTTAGTGGTGATTGGTGCGGGCGCGGCAATATTGAGAGCTGCTATCAGATGGCTGAGGAGGTAATAACAGTAATCGCAGCGACTTTGGAAGTATAGACTAGGCTTGCTGGAGAAGGCTTTATAGCTTATTTATTTAGGCGGTTGCTGCATTTAAAGTTGGGTATATCAGCGCAAAAAAAAGCCCACAGAGGAGGAGCTGCGGACTGAGGAAAAAAGGTTGTTTCGCCGTATAGCCAAGCTTATCAAGCCCTAACTATGGCTTATTATTGTTTTGTTTAACCGTGATCGTATAAGTCTATTCACAAACGGTTATATTATTAAACATAGGGGCTATCGCCGCTAATTCAATTCTTTCTTACATCTGCTTACAACTTACAGTAAACACTTGTACCAATGCTTTTATCTATTTTAAATAGAGCTAATCAATATTTAAAATTATCGCAAATTAAAATCAATAAGTGTTTTGCTGTCTATCCCATACTATCTAACTATTTTGAATACTCTGATATAGATAAGCGAAAATAGAATTCATGACGACAAGCCTAAAAAATGCTAAGCTAGCGCCCATCATTATGTTGATATAGAACTGGTTTTGTCATGACCGAGACTACAAAGTTGCACACCCCGCCATCGCCGCCGATGCAAGATGATAAAAGTATCTTTAACTTGCCCAATAATCTGACGATTGCGCGGATTTTGATGATTCCACTCTTTGTGGCGATTGCCTATTGGCCGCCCGCGATGGGCATTGGCATGCCCGCTATCTCCGACAACGCGATTGCGCGGGTCGGCATGAGCGAATTTAGTGACAGTCTGCTACGCCATTTGTTATTGACAGCTGTGTTTATTATCGCGGCGATTACGGATTGGCTCGATGGCTATTTCGCGCGTAAGCTCAATGTGATGTCCGCTTTTGGACGTTTTTTGGATCCCGTTGCTGATAAGCTCATGGTGGCTGCCGCGCTCATCATTCTCGTGCAATGGCACCCCAATATCATTATGGCGATTGCCGCAATTGTGATTATCTCACGCGAGATTGCGGTGTCAGCGCTGCGCGAATGGATGGCAGAATTGGGTAATAGTACGAGTGTTGCCGTCTCTTATGTGGGTAAGCTCAAAACCACCTTTCAGATGGTTGCTATCACCGTATTACTACTCAATTGGGAGTCGCTTGAAACTATCGGCTATACCTTGATGGTGGCAGCGGTGGTACTAACGCTTTGGTCAATGATGATTTATCTAAAAGCCGCTTGGCCTTATCTAAAGCGTAGTGGTTAACTTTTTCACTCTGACAACATAAAAAAACGCCAGAGCATAATGCTACTGGCATTTTCTATAGATAAAAATTAACTTCAGTATTTTTTGACTCAAAATTACAACTCTATAGAGAAATTATCTCCCAAGCTTTTATCAATAGCATTATCGCTCACAGCAGCGGCGGTCATCTTAAAGGCACTAGCAATAGCATTACCATTGGCCCAATATTCTGCGCCATGAGGTACGACTTTGATCAGCTGCACTTTTGGGTCTTCCTTACCTTTTTCGAAATAAGCGTTGTACATTACCGACCATAGCTCATCTAGTTTTTCCTTATCTTCGACCAGCTCGGCTTTACCGGTAATAGATAAGTATTTCTCATTATCTTGGGTCACATAAGCTAAGTTTACTTGTGGGTTTTTTTCGATATTATCGACTGTCTCAGAAGGCTTATGACCGATAAACCAAATCTCTTTGGCCCCAATACTGGTCTCAGTAGTATTCATCGGGCAAGAGTGTAAGTGGTCCTCATGAGTGCGAGTGGTCATCATAGTATATTTAATTTCATTCACCATCGCTTGAATGGTATCCATTTGCTGTTGTTTACTCATAGTTATCATCCTTGTTAGTTGTCTTTAGAGTTGTAAAATCTATCTGTATCAATATAGCCAAATCAATCGCTAATGCGCTACAGAGAGTCTGTAAGGTGCTGTGAAAGTTTGTAATATCAACATACCCAAATAAAAAAACGCCAATAAGATAATTCTTACTGGCGCTCAAGCTGTTTATTACATAGATAAGGTTAACACTAGTAATAACCTATAGCTCAATTTCAAAGGTTTCACCGATATTTTCTACCGTTTTGTCATCTTGCACAGCAGCTGCGGCCATCTTAAACATATTGACAGTTGAGCTACCACTGATCCAGCACTCTACCCCATGAGGAACTGCTTTAATCAGCTGAACATTATCATCCTCAATACCCTTTTCAAAAAAAGCATTGTACACTGGTGACCAAAGCTCTTCTAGCTTGGCTTTATTATTTGATAACTCAGCATTGGCACTTACCGACACATAATTCTTCGCGTCTTGGCTCGAATACGTTAAACCGATTTTTTTATTGTCTTGAATATCTTTCACCACATCTGAGGTTTTGTCACCGATGAACCAAATCTCTTTACCACCAATACTTGTTTCACTAGTGGTCATCGGCCAAGCATGTAGATCACCTTTTTTATTCACAGTTGTCATCATCGCAAATTTAATGTCTTTGACGATCTCTTGTACTTTATCGATATTATCTTGCTTACTCATAATATATCCTTTTTCGTTAAAATTATTTTGGTGAGTTGTTCTAATTATTGATATTCCATAGCGGTTAACGCTTTATAGCATAGCGACAAAGGATAGCTGAGTTATATAGGTTGCCCGTAAGGCGATGTGAGTGTTTGTAAGCTTTATAAAGGTTAAGTAAAACAAACTGTTCTCCGATTCAGACAAATGATTTGAGAGTCGATTCTTATTGATTCTATCGACAACGCTCAGACGATCTTAGCGGGTGTAAAACAAAATTGTGCGGCTTTACTCCTGCTTATTTTGCCTCTTCTTGTTATAATGCAGCGACCATTTACTTTGCATGGCAGTAATGCCTGTTACTGCTCATATATTATGGAATATGCCTCTATGATGACCATCGCCGGACAGCCGTTTTTGACCGATTTTCAGACCCAGCAACTTATCAATCAATTTGCACAAAAAACCGATCTAAACGTGACCCAAATCAGCACTCAGCAGGTTTTTGTACTCTCAAGAGAGCTCTTGGGTGAGGAGCAAAAAAAGGCATTGGATCTGCTAGGGGTAAAACAGGAAACCTCTCTAGAAACCACTACAGCCAATCAAATCCAAGTCATCGTTAGCCCACGCTTTGGCACCATATCGCCATGGGCGAGTAAAGCGACCGATATCTTTAATAATTGTGAGCTGAAGATAAACCGAGTTGAGCGGGTGATTGTTTATACGCTAACACTAGAAGGCAATTCTAATGAGAAGCTATCAACTGTCGCTGAACGCTTATTATATGATCGCATGACGCAAAGCTTGGTTTATGATCTATCTAAGGTCAGCCAATTATTCGATGATGAACCGCCAGCGTCATTGAATCATATCGATGTGATGGGTGCAGGAAGAGAGGCGTTAGAGTCTGCCAATACGACTTTTGGTTTTGCCTTATCGAGTGATGATATCGACTATTTGCTGCATGCTTACGTCAATGACTTGCAGCGCAATCCAACTGATGTTGAGCTGATGATGTTTGCGCAGGCCAACTCTGAGCATTGCCGTCATAAAATATTTAATGCCGAGTGGACGGCTGATGGTGAAGTACAGCCAAAATCTTTGTTCCAAATGATTAAGAATACCTATCAATCAAATCCAGAAGGCATCTTGTCTGCTTACAAAGATAACGCGGCGGTGATGGCAGGGGCTGAAGGGATGCGTTTTTACCCCACGCCTACCGACGCTCAAGACAGCACTTCAGCGCATCCGTATGGCTTTAATCAAGAAGCTATCGATATTCTGATGAAAGTCGAAACCCATAACCATCCCACGGCTATTGCCCCTTATGCGGGTGCGGCAACGGGTGCGGGCGGTGAGATTCGTGATGAGGGCGCAACTGGTCGCGGCGGTAAGCCAAAAGCGGGTCTGACTGGCTTTCATGTGTCGCACTTGCACATTCCAGAGCTGCCTGAGAAGTGGGAGCAATCTGGCCAAGTTAGCACGCAGGATTACGGTACGCCGGAGCGCATGGCAACGAGCCTTGAGATTATGACGGAAGCACCACTCGGTAGCGCCAACTTCTCCAATGAGTTTGGTCGTCCGAATCTGTGCGGTTATTTCCGTAGTTTCCAGCTCGATAGCTCAGCGGCCAAAGACGGTAGCGAGATGCGCGGCTATCATAAGCCGATTATGCTAGCGGGCGGGTACGGTAATATCAAACGTAACCTCATTGAGAAAAATCCAATTCGTGAAGGGGATTTGCTTATCGTCCTTGGCGGTCCTGCCATGCAAATTGGTCTTGGCGGCGGCGCAGCTTCTTCGGTCGATAGCGGCTCACTTGATGAAGGTTTGGACTTTGCATCCGTGCAGCGTGATAACGCCGAGATGGAACGTCGCTGTCAAGAAGTCATTGACCGCTGTTGGGCCCTTGCTGGTAATGATATTGAGACAAGCAACAACAGCGCGGACGGCAATCCAATCGTTTCCTTGCATGATGTCGGTGCAGGGGGTCTATCAAATGCTATGCCGGAACTGGTCAATGACCATGAAATGGGTGCGGTGCTCAATTTGCGTCATATTCCATCGCTAGAGGCGGGCATGTCACCGATGGCGATCTGGTCGAATGAGGCGCAAGAGCGTTATGTGCTGGCGATTCGCCCGGAGAGCAAAGCGCAGTTTGACGCGATTTGTAAACGTGAGCGCTGTCCGTATGCCATCTTAGGAGAAGCGACTGAAGTGCGCCAGTTGGCGGTCAATGATGAGCTATTGGATGATCAGCCTGTCGATATGCCGATGCAAGTCTTGCTCGGTGGTACACCAAAAATGCAGCGTAGCTTTGAGGTACAAGCAAACCAGCTGCCACCGCTCGAGCTCAATAATTTTGATTTAGCCCAGTCTATCAAAGACGTGCTGCGTCATCCGACTGTTGCGAGCAAGTCGTTCCTCATTAGCATTGGTGACCGCTCAATTACCGGTATGGTGGTACGCGATCAATATGTCGGTCGTTATCAAGTGCCCGTCGCCGACTGTGCAGTGACCGCATCAGGTCTTATTGCGCTTGATGGTCAAGCGATGACCGGTGAAGCGATGAGTATCGGCGAGCGTACGCCTGTAGCGCTCATTGACTCAAAAGCATCAGCACGTTTGGCAGTCGGTGAAGCCATTACTAATATCGCCGGTGCCCGTATTGCGCAGTTATCAGATATCACTATGTCAGCGAACTGGATGGCAGCATGTGGTGATGACTTTGAGGACGCGGCGCTATTTGATGCGGTGCATACCGTTGGCGAAGAGCTATGTCCTGCACTCGGTATCGCCATCCCCGTGGGCAAAGACTCGCTATCAATGCGTGCTAATTGGACAGATAGCGAAACAAATGAAGACAAATCAGTCGTCTCGCCAATGAGCCTGGTGATTACTGCTTTTGCGCCTGTCGTTGATGTAGCAAAAACCTTGACGCCTGAGCTTATCAACGGCGATAGCGCGTTTTATCGTATTGATTTATCCAGAGGCAAACTACGTCTTGGTGGTTCTATCCTAGCGCAAACGGCCAGCCAACTCGGTAACGAATGCCCTGATCTGGATAAGCCAAGCGACCTAATCGATTTCTTTAACTTTATCCAAGCCGGTAATGAGCAAGACCTAATCAGCGCCTACCACGATATCGGTGATGGTGGTTTGCTTGCAACGATTGCAGAGATGCAGTTCACCAGCCGTCAAGGCATCAAGCTGTCATTGACCGATGACAATCTACTCGGTCAGCTGTTCAGCGAAGAGCTGGGCGCGGTTATTCAAGTCATGCCAGAAAACGTCGCCGATCTGATAGCGTTGGCAGACGAGCATAATGTCAGCGATATGCTTAGCCTCGTCGGTCAAAGCTCGGAGGAAGATAGCTTAATCATCCAAACGCCTTTGCATCAAAATGATAAAACCTTACGCTTTAGCCGTAGCGAGCTACAGCAAGAGTGGAGTCAGGTCAGCTATCAAATCGCCCGTCGCCGTGATAATCCTGACTGCGTGCAACAAGAATATGACCTGATCTCTGACGCCAGCTATAAGGGTCTAACTGCTGCGCCAAACTTCGATCTTAATCAGAAGGTCGAGACGCCGTACTTAAACAGCCGCGAAGACAAACCAAGAGTCGCTATCCTGCGCGAGCAAGGCGTCAACGGTCAGCTCGAGATGGCGGCAGGCTTCACCCAAGCAGGCTTTGAAGCGATCGATGTGCATATGAGCGACTTGCTAGAAGGTCGTATTAACTTACGCGACTTCGACGGTCTCGTCGCTTGTGGTGGCTTTAGCTACGGTGATGTATTGGGTGCAGGCTCTGGTTGGGCCAACTCTATCTTATTCCATGACGAGCTGCGCATGCAGTTCGTGCGCTTCTTCGCCCGTCCAGATACCTTTTCACTGGGCGTCTGTAATGGCTGTCAGATGATGGCGCAGCTCAAAGACTTGATCCCAGGCGCGGAGAATTTCCCACGCTTCATCGCCAATAAGTCGGCACGCTTTGAAGCGCGTACCGTCAATGTCAAAGTCGAGCGCACCAAGTCGATTCTGTTCAAAGGTATGCAAGACAGCATCTTGCCAATCGCCGTTGCGCATGGTGAGGGTCTTGCCACCCTTAACGCTACTGAGATCGATGGAATGTCTAAGCACGGTCAGCTGGCGATGCGCTATGTCGATAGCCAAGGTCATCCAACCGAGACGTATCCGCTCAATCCAAACGGTTCAGTCGGCGGTGTCACGGGTCTATGTAGCACAGATGGTCGCGTAACTATTATGATGCCGCATCCTGAGCGTAACCTAAAAGCCTACAATCACAGCTGGAAACCTGAGCAGTGGGATGAAGACGGCGCGTGGATGCGCATGTTCCGTAATGCGCGGGCTTGGTTACGTTAAGATAGTTTGATTTAATTTAGATAATAAAAAAGGTGGGCTTCGGCTCACCTTTTTCGTGTTTGGGATTTGGTAATCTATGGAAGTTTGATGTGGAGCTTGCGACACCCAATGATTTTAGGGAAGCTAATCCTGCTTTTCGCTACTATCAGGGCTAGCGGTGACATCGTGTTCTTGCAGATATTTGTTGTGGTTTGAGCCCACAAATTAGAAGGAGTAGGATGGACGATCTCATAAACTGCCGTCGATATGACAAACTAACCCAACTTACACGGTTGTATGATTTTCTAAACCCATTCATTCTATACAAGACTTATGCACAATAAACTATCTTACGTAAATTTATAAATATATGGTATTTAGTTAGAAAGTTTTTCATTCAACTACTCACCCTCTGATGACCTCCGAGCCCCAGCCATTAACTCCCGAACCCTAGCACTCTCTCTTAGCACACAAGCCTCATATTCAGATAGCGACTCAGCCTCCTGTTGCTGCTGACTTTCCTTCTCCTGCTCCTCTCTAGCCTTCGCTTCTAGATACTCTTCAAGTTTTTGCTGCTCATCTTGTTGTGAATTACTCATGACTGACTCCTTATACTATTTATTTGCTGACGCTGCTATTCGATTAAACATAGCAGCTAATCGTTCATTATTTTCTTCAATATATTTATCGCCTAGCGCTAGTATCTTATCCGGTGCTTGTACCGTTTCAGGATAATCCTTCAGCCCACTTTGGATAGCTGCATTACCATTAGAGACCATTTTGGGTAGGCTCTCTTTGGTGACTTCAAAATGACATTGCCAAGCCAGTACCCAAGTGCCACGCTGTTTATGTTTTGGCGTTTGATAAATAAAGCCTTGATTGGCCCAAGCGTCTGTCTCAGCAATGATACTCGCGCCTTTGGGACAGTCAAAACCTTCACCGTGCCAATGAAACACCGTAAAGTCTTTAGGCAAGTCCTGCAATAACGGATGGGCCTGACCTACTTCGGTAAGCTGCATCGGCAACCAACCGATTTCTTTGACTCCAGACGGCTTAACCTCAGCGCCCAAACAATGGGCGATAATTTGCGCGCCTAAGCAAACACCAATCACCGTTTTGCCCGCATCAATGGTTTGAGTAATCAACCGTTTCTCAGCAATGAGCCAAGGGTGCTTATCCTCATCATGCACGCTCATCGGCCCGCCCATGACGATCAGCCAATCAAAGCTATCTGGCTCAGGCAAAGCATCGTTATCGTAAGATCGACTAATCGTAATGGGATAATTATGACTATTTGCCCACTGTTTGATAAAGCTTAGATCCGCATAGTCAGTATGAAACAAGGCGTGAATACGTAGGGTCATAAGCGTTACCTTTTCTATTCTTTAATATCAAACAATCTAACGACAAATCTCTAAATACTGACCAACCACGTTATCCATGCCTTGCTCTAGCGACTCAATGGTAAAGGCATGACCAATAGATACCTCAGCGATGTCGCCCAAACTGAGCAAATCGGCTAAATTCTCTAGGTTTAAATCATGACCAGCGTTAACGCGCATACCGTTTTCGCTAGCAAGGGTGATACAGTCATTAAAGCGCTTTTTAACTTCATTGAAGTTGCTGTCGTTATTACCGGTGCCATCATTCTTATTTTCATAGGCACGCGCCCATTCCTCAGTGTACATCTCTATGGTTTGTACGTCGCTATCAATGACCGCTTTAATCTGCTCAATGTCAGGATCGATAAACACCGCGCAGCGCGTACCGAACGATTCAAGCTCATGGCTTAATTCTGATAAAAAATTATGATGTTTGATAATATCAAAACCGTGATCAGAGGTCAGCTGCTCTTCGCTATCGGGTACAAGGGTACATTGATGCGGCTTTACCTCGCGAATCAGCGTTAAAAACTGCTCGTTAGGATTGCCCTCGATATTGAACTCTATATCTTTATACTCTTTGAGATACTCACTGATATCATAGACATCTTGGTATTTGATATGGCGCTCATCGGGTCTCGGATGTACGGTAAAACCTTTGACCCCGAGATCGATAAGCTTTTTTACAAAGGTTAATAAGTTAGGATAATCGGTGCCACGTGAGTTGCGGATTAAAGCGAGTTTATTTAAATTGACGCTAAAGAGGGTGCTCATAGGAGGTCCTTTTTCATTATTGTTATGGATTGGGCATTAGTCATTGAAAGTTAGTAAAAGTCGTCACGACCTGCATACTTTTTATTCAGTGCTTTTAGGATAGCATAGGTCTCTATATCCATTATGCCTGTTGGATTGAGCGGGCGGAAATGCAATTGAAAGGCATAGATGACATCGCGGCTGGCTTTATCCCATTCGTCAGTGCTATTTATCTGATAGCCGTAGTCGCGGAAGGCCTGCTTGACCTCAGGTATAGTAGGCGTTGCTAATAGAACTTGATCGATAAATAGTTGCTTATCGGCTTCATCATACCAAGCGCCAATACCATAATCGATATACAAACGTTGCCAAGGAAATTTAGCTCCCGGGTCAATCTTGCGCGACGGTGCAAGGTCAGCGTGACCGATGATATTCTTCGGTGAAATCTCATAGCGCCTCGCAATATCTTGCACCAATTGCGCGACCTTTTTGATCTGTAACTCGTCAAATTCTACAAAATGCGAGTAGGGATGATACTCTAGCTCGCTATCTTTGAGCGCTTTTAAGTACTGCGGTTGAATGCCTTTATTGACAATCTCAATGCCGATAGAGGTATCATTCAAGATGGTTCTGCCTGCAAAACCACCATCACCCGCATGCCAAGCGCGCTCAGACTCAGGCACTAAGCTATAAATCTTATCATCATCGCTATCCATAATCAGATAGTGCGCACTGACTTGACCTTGGGTTAATAGCTGAATGGAGCGTTCGTTATCGCTGACGGTATAATGCAGCACGATAGATTTAATACGTTGGCTCTTACCGGTTGATTGATAAGTCTCGCTATCTACGATAAAAGACTCGGTAGTCGCTACTTGCTGCTTAAGGGTTGTTACGCAGCCGATTAAGGGTAGCGTTAATAAAGAAGCTAATGCTAAAGTGGTAAAGTTTTTTGCCATGAAAGGCCCTTTTCAACAGATAGGGTTTTATGATTTGACGGTATGATTATTAAACTGACTCTTTCTTAATTTTCTTTTTAAGCACCGCCTTCCAGCTCTCCTCCAAACATTCAATCGCCAACCAAGGTTCAATCACCTCAGCGGCAAATTTGTCTTTCGAGTTTGAGAGCTGCCAAAGTTTTTCAAGCGTAGCGAATGGATAGGGGCGTTCCACCAAATAAACCGGCAAATCCGCATCAATTATGCCTTCGCGGACCACCTCAAAATACCAACCTGCAATACCTTGTTTACTGATCCAAGCGGCAATGTTCGGTACTTTAGTAAACTGACCGATTTGATCGTTAATTTTGTAGCAAGGACGACGCGGTTGTACGATACGTAATTGCACGCTCCCAGTATTCTCGACTTTACCATATTGAAAAACATCGCCAATACAAACGGTAGATTCCGTCATCTCAGGCATACCATTCACTGCTTCAGTGATGAGATTTTCGCCTAGAGTTCCTTCTCGCACTTTTAGATTAAACTCATTATTTATTTTGTCATAAGTTGCTGTCGGCAATTGGTGCACCGCTTTTAGAGGACCACCATGATGCTTACGATCCGCTTGCTCATCGGTAGTCAAACCCATAAAGTTAACTGCAACTGGCGCTTTGATCGGCGCTTTATCGATAGCGCTCATGGCTTCACGGGCGAAGGGCATAGCTTTGCCCGCTCGTACCTCGATTAAGGTGGCGATATGTAGAGGCAAGGATTGATTAAAACTAGCATTAGACTTTTGGATAGTAGAGTTAAGATTGACACTGCTCATAAGTTGTCCTAACAGATAGTCGCGAGAATAACGATATAGTAGCGCAAACTTAAGGCGATTTTTCGTTTAATTACCTTTCTAACGTAGAGAAAACTCAAAGCATAAACCCCATAAAAAAAGACCAGATGAATTATCCAGTCTTTATGTCATTTAAATGAATTGGAAATTTTTAAAATTAGTTACGGCGACCGGCTTTTTTCTCACGTGGGGTTGCAACTAACTCCGCTAAGCTCTCAGGCGATGACCATAGGCCTTCTAAATCATAGAACTCACGCGCAGCTGGTGTCATCATATGCACGACCACAGCGCCTAAATCGATCAAAGTCCAGTCAGAATCCGTGCCACCTTCGCGGCCTAAGGGCATAAATCCCGCTTGCTTAGCATCAGCGCCTAAGCTATCAGCCATAGCGCGGACGTGGCGCTTGGAGGTGCCCTCAGCGATAACCATACGCTCCATCACGTCGGTTAAATCCTCCACATCGAGTACAGTGATGTTCTTGGCTTTCATACCGTCCAAAGCGGTGGTTACTAGCGTTAAGCACTCTTCTAAACGTTCGTTAGTCATAGTGTTGGTCATAAATTTGGGTCTCTTTAATCGTCATTAGCTATAGAAAGTGAATCGTCATCGGCCAAAAATAAGTGGTGATGACTATAATAAGGTGATTTTAACGGAATTAGCCTACGGAATATAGCTTATGCTGCACAATATAGTCATAAACCGCAGGATGTAGGTGTTTAGATAGGTCATGGCAGTCTTTAAGCAGGCTATCTTTTGTAATGGGGGCGGTAACAGACGCAAGTAATTGGTTGCGAATTTCGCTGCTAGATATTTTTTGTACTGGTCTTGAGTCTATATAAATGAGTCCTTTGCGTAGGGTTTTCAAGCCTTTATTTTCTAAGTCTTGGGCTTCTAAGCCGTCAATAGAAGTAGCAATCAGTTCGCTAACAGATTCAACCACTTGCTCTTGTAGCGAGTCGGGTAGTTGACTGATTAAAGTAGCTCGCTGTTTAGCGCTTAAGGCTTGTTTATTATCCAAGGTTTTATGCTTGAAGTTAGTATTTGTAGGATTAACACTGGCACTGCGATCAAATACCCAAAGGTGAACATATTCAGTCAGCTGTAAACCCTGTTTCCACTTACGCAGACTACGGACGCTATCCATACCCATAATAAATATCAAGATATCCTGCGGATAGCGCTGCCGTAAAGTGCGCACACTATCGATAGTATAAACTGGCGGTGGTTGCCAAAGCTCAAGCTCATCTACGTGTAATGGTGTGTCTGTTACTGCCAGTTTTAGCATCGCTAATCGATGCTTAGGATAGGTGGTTTTTTGTTTAAAAGGCGAGCGCGCGTTGGGTAATAACGACACTTGTAGCTCACAATTTTGCTGAGCCGCTAAGGGCGCAAGAGCAGCATAAACCTGCATTGCCATCTCGATATGAGCACTATGCACCGGATTAAAAGAGCCGCCTAAGTAGGCACGAATCGCTGGTTTATGATTTTGTTTAGTATAAGAAAGGGTAGGGTTTTTGTTCATGGCGTCATTATAACGCTTGTCGATAGATTTTTCTGCTTAATAAGCGCTTATCATTTGTTCATAATAAAAAGCGCTCAGCATAATAATGATGAGCGCTTTTTTGTGAAAATAACCATAATTTAAACAATGTTAGATCAAGTCGCTATATGCCTGAATAGCAGTCAAAGCTATTGTATAGACAATATCATCGACTAGAGCGCCGCGCGATAGATCATTAACCGGTTTATTTAGCCCTTGGAGCATAGGACCGACACTGATGACGTTAGCGCTACGCTGCACCGCTTTGTAAGTGGTATTACCAGTATTGAGATCAGGGAAGATAAACACATTGGCTTGACCGGCAACTTTTGAATCCGGCGCTTTTTGTTTACCGACGCTCATTACCGACGCAGCATCGTATTGTAGAGGCCCATCAACAGCTAGACTTGGCTCGCGCTCACGGACGATTCTTGTGGCTTCAATGACTTTTTCGACATCAGCGCCGGTGCCTGATGAGCCGGTCGAGTAGCTGATCATCGCGACTTTGGGATCGATACCGAAGGCGGCGGCAGACTGCGCCGATTGAATAGCAATCTCAGCCAGCTCTTCAGCATTTGGATCTGGATTAATGGCGCAATCGCCGTAGACGACGACTTGCTCAGGTAATAGCATAAAGAATACCGACGAGACTAAGGAGTACTGCGGCGCGGTCTTAATCAGTTGAAACGCGGGACGTACGGTATTGGCAGTGGTATGAATCGCGCCAGAAACTAGACCATCGACTTCGTCCATCTCGAGCATGATAGTACCTAGATAGACGGTATCTTGCAGATACTCAGCGGCGACCTCGCTAGTAGTTTTACCTTTACGGCGCTCAACCACGGCATCGATATACTTGCCCATATCGAGACTAGCAGGATCGATAATCTCTAGCCCTTCTGGCAGTATTAAATCACGGTTTTTGGCGACTTGCTCGACTTCGCTACGCTGAGCTAGTAGCACGCAATCGGCGATACCGCGACTCTGACAGATACAGGCGGCTTCTACGGTGCGCGGTTCGGAGCCTTCTGGTAACACGATGCGTTTTTTGGCATTTTGCGCTTTTTTGACCACTTGATGACGAAAAGCGGCAGGCGAGAGACGCGGGGTATAGTCACCGCTGAAGTAGGCTTTAATCCAGCTCAGATCCAAATGCGCGGCGACATAGCGCGTGACTTCCTGCGCGCGTTCGGTATCATCGCTCGGTATCTCAGCGCTCATTTGTAGTAGGTTTTGTACCGTCTCAAAGCTATCGGTCTCGACACTCATAATGGGGATACCCGTCTTCAACGCCGATTGCCAGAGCTCAGTCACGGTTTCGTTAGGGGCAACGCCACCTGTCAACACTAGACCCGCTAATGGCACGCCATTGATACAAGCCAAACCTGCTGCTAGCAGTAGATCATCACGATCGCCTGGCACTACGATAAGCGTACCGCGCTTAAAGACTTCATCAACGCGCGAGACGGAACGTGCGGTCAAGCTGATATCATTAATACGCCGCGATTTGGCTTCGCCGACGTTCAGCCAAGTCGCGTCAAGCTCAGCGGCGATATCCCAAGTGCGCGGCACTGATAGCGAATCACTGAATGGCACGACACCAATTAGGCGGAAACGCTCGCTATGGAAGTGCGGTGATAGACGCTGCACCTCTTGTATAAAGCTTTCATCTAGGCTGACTACCGCTTCACCAGGAGCAACGGGCTGAGTCTCAAAGGTATTGGGTACATCATGTACCCGCATTAAGATACAGCCGAGCGTACGCTCATGGGCGATACCGCCGAATTCGCGCGCGTGCACATCGAGCTTGTCTGCTAGATAAGCAGGATTACTCGTATCGACGGTACTGACAAAGATAATCTTCGCGTCCAAAGCGTGAGCGATGGCTTGGTTGATTTGTGAAGCGTAAGAGGCTTCGGTCGTTGGCACTAAGCCTTCACAGATAATGACATCTGGGTCGCCCTCGATACTGTGATAATTGCCAATGACTTCTTCCATCAGCTCATCGAGGTTACCATCGCCGATCATGCGCTCAACGCGCTGACGGTTGATAGATTTGGGCGGCGTTAGGCCAAACGCATGCATGATAAGGGCGCTTGAGC
Organism: Psychrobacter sp. 2Y5; assembly: GCF_051847375.1. NCBI lineage: Bacteria > Pseudomonadati > Pseudomonadota > Gammaproteobacteria > Moraxellales > Moraxellaceae > Psychrobacter > Psychrobacter sp. 2Y5. The sequence continues at coordinate 244,810 of NZ_JBPYDA010000001.1, read as the reverse complement.
TGTCTAAGCTGTTTTGTTTATCGAGCGTATCATCTTGCAAGAAAGGCTTCATAAAACCGGCTTTAATGCCATTATAATCAAGCGCGCGAATGAGGCCAAGAGCGGCTGACGTCACGCCGATACCGCGACTGATAGGAACCAATAAAATAGTTTGCATAGTGTATCCTACGGTTTGTTATATTTTTAATGACTGGGTATGTATGATGAGTGACTATTATTCTGCTAATTAAGTGACTGGGCTAACAAGCGACTGGCTTGAGCGTTTAAAAAAAGCGCCATAATGATACAGCGCTTTTTTAGTTTACCCCTGTCTTAGGCTAGGCCGAGCGTTTGCCGCGTTTCTTTAGCGATTTGGCGCTCTTCGTCAGTCGGAATAACCCACAGCTCGATACTGCTATCGTCACTTTCAAAGCGTCCTTCCGCGCCGCCAACGAGCGTTTTGTTTTTGTCTGCATCGAACTCAATACCGAAATGTCGCATGACGTTTAGAATGCGTGCACGCGTGGTTGCTGAGTTCTCCCCGATACCGCCAGTGAAGACAATACCGGTAAACTCAGGCAGCGCGCAGCTGAGGCTCGCTAAGTATTTACCGACGCGATAGGAGAACATCTCGATTGCTAGTTCAGCATCTTTATGCCCTTCATTGGCGGCTTGCTCAACGGTACGTAGATCGTTAGAGAGACCAGAGATACCAAGTAGGCCGCTTTCGCTATTGAGCATTTTATCGATCTCTTCTAAGCTCATACCTAACTGACGTTTTAGGTGAATGTGCAAGCTGGGGTCGACATCACCACTACGTGTGCCCATCATTAGGCCCTCAAGCGGCGTAAGCCCCATACTAGTATCTAGACTTTTGCCATCATAAACGGCAGTCGCTGAGCAGCCATTACCTAGATGCGCTGTTAGCCAACCATGTGGGCCTTTGGCATCCGTAATTTCACTGGCTCTTTCTGAGACATAAGCATGTGAGGTGCCATGGAAGCCATAACGGCGGATTTTTTCTTCTTCGTAAAGGACTTTTGGAATCGGATAACGATAAGCGACGGGCGGCATGGTTTGGTGAAAGGCAGTATCAAAAACCACGACTTGCGGGACATCAGGATAGATAGCTTGTACCGCCTCAATGCCCAGAGCGTTGGCTGGGTTATGTAGGGGTGCTAATGATTTTAGACGTTTAACTTCGGATAACACGTGATCATCGATTTTGACCGCCTCTGAATACTCGCGGCCGCCATGAACCCCGCGATGACCGACGGCTATAAAGTGATATTGCTCTAGCAGCTCAAGCACTTTTTGTAAGGCGAGTTTATGACGACCACCTGGAATAGCAATTTCAAGCTTTTCACCATTCAAAGCGGTATGTTTGATACGAGCGGTATCGAGGCCTAAGTTTTCGGCCAGTCCAGTAATACGAGTCGATTCATCCTCGCTAATCAAAGCGTATTTAATAGAGGAAGATCCACAGTTGAGGACTAAAGTGGGATTGGTTAATGCTGAGCTGCCCGAATTATCATCGCTAAAAGTGGGAGTGCTGACGCTGTCATTCATGCTCTATCCTTAGATTATGGCTGTTGGATTATGGGTGGAAATAATTAGTAATATAATGAGTAGGGGTTTGAATTATTAAAGCTATTTGGAACACTAAAGCTGAGTAAAAAAGGTAGAAGATAAAGACAAGGTAGCATACTTTATAACAATTACCACGCCCGCTATTAAGCGCTATACCACAATAACTATAAGGTTTAAGACAAGCATTCGTCAAGTATTAGTTACAGCCGTACACTGAGTGTATAAAAAAGCGGTAGAGAAGGTATTATTAAATGTAGCACCTATAAAGAATAATGATAGGCAAATATTGCAACTAAAATTATCGCTAAACTAAGTCAAGCGCTACCAATTAATGCTATGATTACAGGCCTATTTGATGCTCGAGACTGGCTAGCGTTTTGCTGTTACCGAGTAGGATTATTTAGCTTTAAAATATCAATAGCTGATTGTTAGTTTTGAGCATTCAGTGACGCATTGTTAATGGCTTACAACTTATGAAAACTCAAAAACCAAATTTTATATTACCAAAAATTACTGCTATTAGCATTACTCTAGTGGCTTTGGGCTTAAGCGGCTGTGGACAAAAAGGTCCACTATATTTGGCAGATAGCGAGCAAGAGCTAGTAACCAGCTCTGAGGTCTTAGAGAGTACCAGCCAGCCGCAAGATGCTGCTTTTGCTGGGGTGAATGATGGCGAGTATGAGCGAACACGTTATCTTGAGGAGCAGCAAGTGCTGCCTGAACCGAGCGATGATCCAAACGATTACTGATCGGTGCTGCAGTTTTGATAATTTGATACCTTAATAATTTTCTTTGAAAACCTGAATAAATTAAAGAGATGACTATGAGTGATGCTGAATCGCAAAAAGAGGCAGCTGTGGCAGATAGCCAAGCGATTACCCTGCAAACTGAGCAAGGGTTATATATCGATCCTCAAGCTTTGAGCGCCCATCTACCAGCGCTGAGCTATCGTAATAACGAGCTCTATATTGAGGACGTTAGCGTGAGCGGTTTGGCTGAGCAGTACGATACGCCCTGTTATGTCTACTCCAAGCAGGCGATCTTAGAGGTTTATCAAGCTTATAGCGACAGCTTTGCTAGCCTTGAGCATCAGATATGCTATGCGGTAAAAGCTAATTCTAACCTAGCCGTATTGGGCGTTTTGGCGCAGGCGGGTGCCGGCTTCGATATCGTCTCGCGTGGTGAGCTGATGCGTGTGTTAGCGGCTGGCGGGCAAGCGGCTCGCGTCGTCTATTCAGGCGTAGGCAAGACGCGCAGCGATATAGAGTTTGCGTTAAATCAAGGCATTAGCTGCTTCAATGTCGAGTCCATCAGTGAGCTGTCATTGATTAATGAGGTCGCCGCGCAGCTAGATAAGCCGGCGCCAATATCGCTACGGGTCAATCCCGATGTCGATGCAGGCACCCATCCTTATATCTCAACAGGGCTTAAGGATAATAAGTTCGGCATCGCTCACGATAAGGCACTCGCCGTTTATGCGCAGGCTGCCGTGATGTCACATATCGAGATTGTCGGTATTGATTGTCATATTGGCTCTCAGCTCACCGAAGTTGCGCCGTTCGTTGCTGCTTTAGATAAAATTATCGAGCTGGTGCATGCTTTAGCCGATCAAGGCATTGATTTGCAGCATGTTGATTTGGGTGGCGGACTAGGTGTGCGCTACATTGATGAGTCGCCAGTGTCTATCGCTGATTTTGCCGCGGCGCTGTTGCCGAAACTCACTGAGCTTGGGCTAAAAGTATTCTTTGAGCCGGGGCGTAGTATGGTCGCTAATGCCGGCGTGCTACTAACCAGTGTTGATGTGCTCAAGCCAACAGAGCATAAGAACTTCGCTATCGTTGATGCGGCGATGAATGATTTGATCCGTCCGGCGCTGTATCAAGCGCAAATGGCAGTGATTCCGCAGAGACTGCCGGATGCTGGTATAGCTACAGCTAACACCCAAGCTTGGGATATCGTCGGCGCTATTTGTGAGACGGGGGATTTTTTAGCTAAGGATAGAGTGCTATCGCTTGCAGCAGCTGATATTCTAGCTATCACTGGTGCTGGCGCTTACGGTTTTACTATGAGTAGTAACTATAATTCGCGCCCGCGTGCAAGCGAGGTTATGGTGGCAAAGGATCAGCATCAATTGATTCGCAAGCGCGAAATGATCGAAGACTTATACCGTGATGAGATGCTTTGGCAAGATCAATAGCGAAACGGCTAGCTTGTGATTAGCTAAGTCATAAAAAGTAGCATCTAAAAATGTCATAGCGATTTAAAAGAACCCATTTTAAAAAAACCCACTGTCATGATGACAGTGGGTTTTTTATGGCGACTACTTCATGGCTATCTCTACCATTCATCACACGCTGATAGTTATCATTGTATAGGGTAGCGTGCTAATATAACCGACATATAAAAACAGCATAGGACACAAGGATATGTTAATAGAATTTACAAAAATGCATGGGCTAGGTAACGATTTTATGGTTATCGACTTGGTGACTCAGCGCTTGGATTTAACCAAAGAGTTAGTAGAATTATTGGGAGATCGGCACTTAGGTATAGGCTTTGATCAGCTGCTAGTCGTTGAGCCGCCAATGCGTCCGGATGTTGATTTTAGCTATCGTATTTTCAATACTGATGGTACTGAGGTTGAGCAGTGCGGCAACGGCGCGCGCTGTTTTGCCCGTTTTGTACAAGCACGTAAGCTGTCATTCAAACAGCGGTTGCGGGTTGAAACTGCTAGTGGTGTTATTGCTTTGACCACCGACCGCTATGGCTGGGTTGAAGTTGATATGGGTAAGCCCAAGTTTGAGCCGGACGAGATTCCTTTTACCCCAAAAGCCACTACTAAAATCCAAAACGCTTATCACCTCGATGTGGCAGGCACGCCGGTACAGCTTTATGTGGCCAATATGGGCAACCCGCATGCAGTTATTAAGGTCGATGATGTGTTAGATGCTGAAGTTGCTACTTTAGGTAAAGCTATTGAGTCGCACCGAGCGTTTCCCAATCGGGTCAATGTCGGCTTTATGCAAGTGATGAATCAGCGTCATATTCGTTTGCGGGTTTATGAGCGCGGGGTTGGCGAGACTCAAGCTTGCGGCACCGGCGCTTGTGCGGCAGTCGCTATCGGTATCCGTGAAGGCTGGCTCGATGAAGGCGAGGATATACGAGCGCAGCTTTATGGCGGCAGCATGATTGTGAAGTGGCAACCGGGCTATGCGGTGATGATGACCGGCCCCACCGCCTTTGTATATGAAGGGGTATTCAGTCCCGATGGTATTATGGCGCAAGCGGGCATCAAGCCTAGTACGTCCTAGCTAAGTACGGTCCAATTAAGAGAGCATTTATGAGCGTCAAAGACTATGTCAATCCGGCAGCGGATATAGAGCCAGATGCGGCATTACGCGAGCTATTGACGCCGGTGAACCGTTGGTTAAATATCTTATCAGTACGCAATCACTCTGAGCATACTTTAGCGGCGTATTTTGCTGGTGTTAATCAGTTGGCATTATATCTGCGCGGTAAGCGTCTGACTTGGACGCGCTGCGATAAGCGGCAATTGGCTCAGCATATCTCTCAGCGCCTCGATGAAGATAAGCTTGCTCTAGCTAGCGTGCAGCAAGAGCTCTCCGCGATTCGTCATTTTTATAGTTGGCTTATCGAAGAGGATATAGCGCGTATCAATCCGACGACTGGCTATCAGCTCAAGCGTAGTCCGCGGCCGCTGCCCTCTATTGCCGATATTGATTTGCTCACCCAACTTCTAGAGCAAGAACTACCCGATACCCCCGAGCAGGCGCGATTGTGGCTGCGTGATAAGGCTATGTTTGAGCTGCTCTATAGCAGTGGTTTACGGGTAGGCGAGCTGGTCGCGCTCGATATGATGGATATCGATTTAGCTGATCTACGCGTTCGGGTGACCGGTAAAGGTAATAAAACGCGCCTGGTTCCTATCGGTAGCAAAGCCGCTGCAGCAATTGAGCGCTACTTACCGCATCGTAACCTTTGGGTCGAACAACAAGATAGCGCCTTATTTATCAGTGAAAAGCTCGGTACGCGGCTGTCCACTCGCGCCGTGCAGCAGCGTTTAAAGGTCGCGGCCAAACGCGCCGGTATCGCGCAAAATCTTTATCCGCATCTACTGCGCCACTGCTTTGCCTCTCATATGCTATCTGGCAGCGGTGATTTGCGCGCGATACAAGAGATGCTTGGCCATAGCGATATTAGTACCACGCAGATTTATACGCATGTCGACTTTGCTAAGCTGACGCAAGTCTATGATCGCGCCCATCCGCGTGCGACTCATGCTCAGCAAGATAGTGAGTGATAGTAAAATTAAAAATGACACTGCGTTTAATATACAAGTTATGTTCGTGGAACTGGGATGAGTTTTATGCAGCCTCTGTGATAACAGCACGCCAGTAAAATTTATACCAGTTCTACGTGATAATATAGCGTTTTTAGTTCAATTGAATTTACACCCATTTATTATAAATACTATTAGGCCAAGCGGTGACATTGAAAAATAGGCATTTTCTCACGGCCTTGTTGCTGCGCTGACTTATCCAAACTAGCAAATACTAAGGCATAGCCTTTGTTATCCTTAGCTTTAATCTCACTACTCTCATAACTATCGATAATCGTGCCGTCAAAGGCGGTAATGGCACTATGTCCCCAAGTCTGCCGCATTTTATCGTCCTTATAATGATGCTCGCCCCCTTGCGCCGCGCCTATCACTAGACACTGACTATCTAGCGCCCGCGCTCGTAGCAGTAGCTCCCAATGCGCTTGTCCGGTCAGATATGTGAAAGCCGAAGGGGCGCTCAACAGCTCCGCACCGGCTTGGCGTAGGCGCTGAGCAAGCGCTGGGAAGCGCAAATCAAAACATACCATCATTCCTAGTTGATAGATCTCTCCTGCGACTTCTATAGGAGTGACTACTGTCTGGGTTCCTGGCTCAAATGTTGCCGCTTCGTTATAACTGCCTTGCTTATCGGCAACCGTCGCGGTGAATAGATGAATTTTGTCATAACGGGCTACTCGCGTGCCATCGGGCGCAAACAGCTGACTGACTTGACGTAACCTACTATCAGGAACGACAACGCCATCCGGACGAAACGGACAAGGTAGTGAGCCGGCTAACAGATGCACGTTATGCTCGCGGGCATAGCTGGCAAGCGTCGCTGATAACGACTCAAAACGCTCCGCAGTAGCAAACTGACGGCCCATGCTACAACAGTTCTCAGGCAAGACGACGAGCTGCGCGCCTTGAGTGCTCGCTTCCCCAATCCCGGCTTTTATAGTGCTAAGATTGGCTTCGATATCTTGCTGACTATTCATTTGCAGCGCCGCGACGCTTAATAATTTATTCATATGGTTTCTCGTTTAATAGCAATAAACATTATTTTCTAGCAATAAAAAAGGCTATGACGCTATATATGTTATAAATTATCATAGCAAGATTACTATGAAAAATGCTATCGTCATGGCCCAATAGGGTTAATAGAGTTATAAGTCAATATCCATTGTTATTATTAAACACAACCACACCGATATTGGAGTGCAATAAACTGCTCATGAGTATGTCATTTGGCTTGGGCGCCACGCTAAACACCTCACAGAAGCTCACCCCGCAGATGCAGCAAGCTATCAAGCTCTTGCAGCTCTCTAGCCTTGAGTTAGCGCAAGAGGTGCAAGCCAAGCTCGAGAGTAACCCATTACTTGAGCGTATTGAGGACGAGGAAGACAGTTACGACAGTGATGATAATAGCGCTCTAGAAACGGCTGAAGATCCGTCAACGCTCGAGATGTGGAACAGTGGCACTAACGATAATGACGATAGTTATGACAGTTATGACGGTTACGATAGTCAAGACAGTGTAGATAGCTTCGATAAATTGCAGCAAGCCCATATCGACGGTAGCGCGATGGATATCGATAATGAGGCGATGGCTGACCCTACTCATGATAGCGCCTACGCTGACCAGCACGCTTTCGAGACGACGAGTTTTACGGCAGCACCCTCAGATCAAGCCGCTTCCAGCCATATCGATTTTGATGATTTGGAGCGCTATCAAGGCGCAACCAACGCCAGTATCCAAGACTACATACGTTGGCAGCTCAATTTTAAACGCCTATCAGACACCGATACTATGATTGCCGATTATCTGATCGACGCTATGGATGAGATGGGTTTTATCCGTTTAGATATCGATGAGTTACTGCAGAGCTTTGCAACTATGGCAAGCTTTTATCAGTGGCCAGAGCCAATAGAGTACGATGAAATAACCGTCATGATTAGGGTCATTCAGTCTTGTGACCCCTTAGGGGTAGGAGCGCGTGATCTGAGTGAGTGCTTGGCCATACAGCTCAGCAAGCTTGATCTTAATACAGAACATCTAGCCGACGCGCAAGCCCTACTGTCTGCCAGCGAGCATTTAGTAAGCAATAATATTAAGGCGCTAACGCAGTCAACAGGCCTAAAAGCAGAACAGATCACCCCAGCGCTAAGCTTATTACGCCAGCTCAATCCTGCGCCGGGTCTCGCCTTTCAAAGTAATCAGCCCAGCTACGACCAAACTCCTGAGAGTTATGATATTCCGGATGTCTTGGTTACGCCCATTCGTCGCCACCGAACAGCGGCTCTTGAAGCGGATAGGGCAGTTGATGACGAGCGCTGGCAAGTCAGTCTTAATCCAGAGACGCTGCCGAAACTACGTATTAACAAAGACTACGCCAATCTAGTCAAGCGCGGTGATGATAGCTCGGACAATCAATATCTGCGTGAAAACCTCACCGATGCCAAACTATTTATTCGGAGTATTGAGGAGCGTAACCAAAATCTATTAAAGGTGGCGACCAGTATTGTAAGACGTCAGCAAGAGTTTTTACGTCATGGCGCCTCCGCTATGCAGCCTCTTATCCTAAAGGATGTCGCTGAAGAGGTGGATTTACATGAATCTACGGTCTCCCGTTTAACCACCAGCAAATCCATCTTAACGCCTCAGGGGCTATTTTCGCTGAAGTACTTTTTTTCATCGCATGTTAGTAGCCGTGAGGGCGATATCTCGTCGACCGCTATTAGCGCTAAGATTCAACAGCTCATCGCTAATGAAGCTCCGAAAAAGCCTCTTTCTGATAGTCGTCTGCAGCAGCATTTGCATGAAGAGGGTATCGACATCGCCAGACGTACGGTAGCCAAATATCGCGAAGCTATGGGAATTGGTTCCTCCACCCAGCGCAAACAAAAATATTAGCGCGGGTGAGGATCAGTTTAGAAGATATAATAATCGCTACGAATAAAAATAAAATTTTTTGATTATATAGACTTTAGCAATAGATAACAGTTAACCTTACATTTAATTACAATATAGCGTCTTGCTACTCTTAGGTATTCATGACAAATTAGAAGGGCATCAACAGCGAAAACTGAGCGATATTTAGCAATTTAGAATCGGCGATTTAAAGCCTTTAAAAGACGGATTCAAAAGTATTCTAGGGCGTTAGTAAGGCCTGATAACGAGTTTTGACAAAAGGAGATTTGAAGAAGCGATACTTTATATAGAATGCAGTATTTGCTATATCGTCATTGATTTCTAGGACTGCCTTTTAACATCAGTTTTTGACAGTTTGATTGCACTAGCTGATAACGGTTCGTTTACCGTACTATCAGTTCACTATAAGTGGTAATAAATATAAGGATAAGTATATGAACGTATCTATTAGTGGTCACCATATCAGTGTTACCGATGCCATGAATACCGCAGTTCGCGAAAAGCTAGAAAAGATTGAACGTCATTTTGATCAAATTCAGAGCATTCAGGTTATTTTGTCTTTAGACAATAGCGGTGCAAGCGATGGTGGTAAAAAAAGCCACAAAGCCGAAGCTATCATGCGGGTCTCAGGTCAAGAAATGTTCGTTCAGGCAAAAGACGATGACATGTACAAAGCCATTAATGAGATGGCTGATAAGCTCGAGCGGCAAGTACGTAAATATAAAACCCGCCAACAGGATAAGAAGACTCGCGCGACTGGACGTGACAGCAGCTATAATAATAGCGAAGCTGCTGACGCTGCATCGGCGATGTAACGATAAACTTGCTATCAAGATAAGTCTATTATACAGATATAAACGCTTTGACTGGTTTGGTTGTACTTATAGCTAATAATAAACATAACAACAAAACTTAGTTATGCTTATGCCAGGCCAGTCAATCAGCTGTATGTAATGGACTACATCATTAATGAGTAGAGAAGTTAACCACAAGACTAGAAGTGAAATAACTAAAGGTGTAGCGCATTTTTAGCGCTAAATTTGTAGAGCAAGTTATTGCAGAAATAAAAAGACCTCAATCGTTTAGTCGATTGAGGTCTTTTTTAGGCTTAGAATTTATCAATTGAGTTTACAAGAATAGAGCTTTATTTATAGACAATAAACGTTTTAGCCACCACCAACTGCTTGTACCACCTCGATAGTCATCCCTTCTACTACTCGCAGCTGCGCCAACTCGCTTTTAGGAATGAGATCACCATCGACCTCTACCGCATAGCGCCCTTTACTTAAGCCAAGCTCATTGACTACTAATTGCACCGTTTGATGCGTGGTTTGTAAGGTCTTACCGTTGACGGTGATGGTGCTCATAAGATGCTCCGTAATCCTGTTTTATAATAATTAACCAGTGCTTTAGCCGTTTTAACCTGTTTATACTCTTATTGACATTGGCAGACAGTTTTAGCTTGCTGCAACGTTATTTACTTAAGTGAAAGGCGTTGACCGCTAGCCATAGCCAACCTGCTATCATTAGCACCCCGCCTATAGGGGTAATAGCGCCAAACCAACGCGGTGCTCCTAGGGTCATAGCGTAGAGACTACCGGCAAAAATGATAACTCCGAGCTGTAACAGCCAAGCCGTCGTCTGAGTGGCGTAATTAAGGCGCAATAATATGCCAACCAATAACAGTCCAAGTGCATGAATAAGCAGATAAAGCGTAGCGGTATGCCACCAAGCGAGCTGCTGCTCATTGACTAAGCTTTTGAGTCCATGAGCACCAAACGCGCCTAGAGCAACTGCGATAGCCATATTTATGGCAGCAATACCTATCCAATTAACCATTCTCAAACTCTTAGTTTTTATAAAAAATAGCGGTATGTATGATAAATAGTTAAACCACTAATTCAATCATTACTGGATATCGTCGGGCAAAATAACACTCTCAATCGTCATGGCATCGCGAATTTTGTCCATCGCGTTCTTTTCGATCTGACGCACACGCTCGGCCGATATAGAATAGACCGCTGCCAATTCATGCAAGGTGGATTTTTGCTCACTAAGCCAGCGCTGCTCAACGATATCACGAGAGCGATCATCCAACGTACCCATCGCTTCTATCAACGCGGATGAATTATTGGCTTCCCAATCAGACTCTTCTATCATCTCAGCCGGGTCTATCCCGTCCTCTAAGAACAGCTGCGGCGCGTAACGTCCATCGTCATCATCGCTTGATTGGGTCTCAAAAGAGGCGTCATAAGAGGTCAGCCGCGATTCCATCTCTAGCACTTGTTTGCGCGTGACGTTGAGATCGTTAGCAATCGCGTCAGCTTCTTCTAAAGTCAGCTGGTTGTTGGTCTTTTTCAGGCTGCGCAGGTTAAAAAATAACTTACGATGCGCTTTGGTGGTAGCTACTTTGACAATGCGCCAGTTACGAATCACAAACTCATGAATCTCAGCTTTGATCCAATGCACGGCAAAAGATACTAAGCGCACGCCCTTATTTGGATCGAAACGCTTGACCGCTTTCATCAGACCTAAGTTGCCTTCTTGAATCAGATCCGCTTGCGGTAGGCCATAGCCTGAATAGCTACGCGCGATATGTATCACGAAGCGCAGATGCGACATCACCAATAACCGCGCCGCCTCGACATCGCCCTCATCATAATAGCGGTGCGCAAGCTCTTGTTCTTGCGTCGGAGTGAGAATAGGAATTTGGTGCACGGTATTAATATAAGCGCCCAAATTTACCCCAGGAGCCGACAGATGAGTTGGCATGGCAGGAACTAAGTCGCGAGTGCTGGTCTTTTCTAAAGCACTAGCATCGTATGGCGGACGCTTAGCCGCTGCTTCCAATGCCGCTTTGCGCGCGGCATTTTGCTCAGTAGTCACCTTGTCATTACTGCGAGTTTTTTTGGGTGGTGAAGATTTTTTTGTCGCAGAATCAGTGGTAGGAGTAGTCATATCTTTGACCTTAATCAAGTAAATAGGCAAATAAATAAACAAGTATGCAAAATAAAATAATTATGGTAATTGTAAAGGATAGCAGTGCTTAGTTGCTATCGGTTTTGGTAATGATGAAGTGAAATATTGTATCGGCTGCTTGTGTCTTTTTGTCATCGCTAACGGCGTTATCAGTGACTGTATTCACTAAAATAACTAACGAAGTAGCACTATTAGCTTGAGATTGTCGACAAAAAGCAGTGATGTCCGCTTGCGAGTTGGGATCAGTAGCAACGATATATAAAGACTCACCTACCGCTACCTCTCGTAGAGCTACTTTAGTCTTTAATAATGGCAGCGGACAAGCCAAACCGCGACCATCAACGAAACCTTTTATAATAATGGTAGAGTCAGTTTTTATGCTTATTTCATTATCTAAGTTTGACTTTACCTCACTAATATAAGAGTCAGGTAATAGCGCTAACAAATTAGCGATGACTTGTTGCTCATCGGCAGACAAAGCCGATGATACCTTTATGCCATAAGGGGCAGATACAGGAGTTTTAGACGCAGCTGACATAAAACAAACCTTGAACGATAAATGCTTATTATAACAAACTGCTAGGCTAGGAGAGCAGTTGAATATCATCATCACTATGTTTGATAAATATAGCTTTAAATAAGCAAAAATATAAGGCAAAGCATTGCACAATAATGTTACTTAACCGTGACGCTTGCCTAGATATTAGTAGTTAATTATGACCAATAATTGACGTTATACCGCCAAGCTTATATAGTCGAAAAGAGCCAAAATACTTAAAGTAAGCGGCTGGGGCATTTGCTGGCGCTATTCAAAAATAGGATACTCATTTGAAGGTTATTCATCGTTCATCGACTCATAGTTTACTTATGCTGACACTGCTATTTAGTAGTGTTAGTTATGGTGCGAGCGTGCAGCAGAGTCGCTCTGAGCCACTAGCAGCGATACCAGCGGCGCAAACGTCAGCTTTTGGTACCTGGCAACAGCCGTCCAATGAGCTTGAGCTCCCCAACCTACAAGGACAGTCGCTCAGTTTTGCTGATCAATATCAAAATAAACTCATTGGTGAGTGGTCGCTACAAAACATCAATGGCCGTACTAAGATGGAACATGATCCTTGGATTCAAGAGACGATCAAAGCGATGACTTGGCGACTCAACGCCCAAGCTCGTCAGCAAGCGCCGTTAGCTTTAGTTATTATTGATAATCCAAGTATTAATGCGTTTGCCGCGCCCGGCGGTATCATCGGCATCAATACTGGTACTATATTAGCGGCGGATAGCATGGACGAATTAGCAAGCGTCGTCGCTCACGAAGTAGCCCATATTAGTCAGCGCCATTATGAGAGCGGTGCAGACGCGCGCAAAAAAGCGCTACTGATGCAAATCGGCGGCATGCTAGCAGCGATTGCCGCCTCAGCGGTCGATGGCGATGCGGCCGCGGCAGTGATGATGGGCTCACAGACGGCGACTATGAATAGCAGTATGGCCTTTAGCCGTAGCAATGAGCGCGAGGCGGACCGGGTTGGCATGCAGATTATGACGCAAGCGGGCTACGATCCCCGGGCTATGCCTAGCTTTTTTGCGACGATGAACCAAAAAAGTCAGCTCAATCAAATCGAAAACCGTTATTTGCCAAGCTTTGCGCGCTCGCATCCTTTAAGCAACGAGCGCTTAAGCGAGTCCCAAGCCCGCGCTCAGCGGTATGCGCCTTTATCTTTGACGCAGCAGCAGCGCCATCAAGCTTTATTCGATTTATTATATTGGCGGGTGCAAGTCATGGGCAAGCATACGTCAGAGACAGCGCTGACCACCGCCGCCAACAGCAGTAATGGCGCCAAGCTAGCATTAATGTATTGGTACAGTCAGCAGCAACGCTTCGACGATGCTGATAAGCTGATGAAAGAGCTTTCAGCGCTACCAGCATCCCAGCTACAAATACTAGAGCCGTTATTGTCTATCACCTATAGCCAAGTGCTCAGTGAACAAAACCGATGGCAGCAAGCGGTCGAAGTCTTGAGCGCGCAGCAGCGCCTCTATCCGGAGCGCCGTGATTTGCGGCTATACTTAGCAGAAGCCCTCACCAGTAATAATCAACCGCTGCAGGCGCAAGCGTTACTCAAGCCATTAACGCAAGAGCAAGCTAGTGACCGTTATGCTTGGCAAAGCTTGCAACTGGCTAACGAAAAACTCGCTAAAATGTCAAATTCAGCTTCTATAAAAGCGATTGCTACTATTAATGCCTTACGTTATCGCAGTCATGATCAGCTCTGGAATGGGCGCTATGACTCCGCGTTGACGTCTTTGACGCAAGCTGAGCAACTGGCTAAACAAATGCCAAACCCCTCTAGCCGCAGCCCTTTATTAGCCAGTATCAAAAAAGAAATCACAGAGGTAAAAACCGCCCAAGACTTTAAGCCTTAGGCGGTTATGATGCGCGCTCTCTAATTCGCTATAAAACCCATACCGTTTGATTGGTATAAATTTAGCCTTGCAGTGCTTCTTTGACAAGTCTTGAGATAACAGCAGGATCCGCGCGGCCTGCGGTTTTGGTTTTTAGGGCGCCCATGACACTACCCATATCGCGCATAGAGGTGGCGCCTTGTTCGCTAATCTCTTTATTAACTAACGCGGCAAGCTCGTCGTCATCCATCTGTTTTGGCATAAACTCATTGATAATATCAATCTCGAACTGCTCTTTACTTGCCAAATCATCGCGGCCATTTTCGGTAAAGATAGCCAAAGACTCTTGACGCTGTTTGAGCTGCTTTTGCAGTATCTCTAACACCCCTGCATCATCTAGCTCAATTTTGCGATCGATCTCGATCTGCTTGACGACAGATTGCACATTACGCATCACTTTGACGCGCTCAAGCTCGCGGGCTTTCATAGAAGTGACGATAGTATCTGCTAATTGTTGTTTTAGTGCACTCATGATGGTGGCTAATCCTTGTTCATGTTTTTATAGAGGTTTTAGTTAATCAGTATTGACCCAAAGTCATTACTAATTGGCAATAATAAAAATTGTAGCATAAAAAACGCCACTGATATCAATCGATAACAGTGGCGCTAGTCGCTGTACTATTATTAGTACTATCAATATTAGTACTAATAGTCAGTCATTCACTGACTTATTATTAGTACATACGCGTGGTACGAATAGTATCGCGTTGCAGTTTTTTCTTATAACGCTTTACGGCAGCCGCTTTTTTGCGCTTGCGCTCTTGCGTTGGCTTTTCATAAAACTCACGCTTACGTACATCTGACAATACGCCAGCTTTTTCACAAGCACGCTTAAAACGACGGATAGCGATATCAACGGGTTCGTTTTCTTTAACCTTAACTGCAGGCATGAAGACTCCTTATAGGGATGAGATACAAAGGCATTAGTTTGGCTGTGTATTAGTATTTAGCGGTAATATCTCAAGATTAACGCATCAGCTCAAACTAGGATAAGCTTGCACAGAAGTACAAGGGCGGTAATTTTACCTAAAATCATCAATAAAGTCAAGGATTTTGGAGCGTTTATCGTCACTCAGCGCTAGCCTATCAAAAGGCAAATTCTTCATTATTAGATTGTTTAGAGCTATATTATTTTATCAGACTTAACTCTCAATACCGTCTGTTTTACTTATTTACTTCATAAAATAATACTCGGCAAGTCACAAAAATGCCGATAAAACACCTTATGACGATAACGGCTTTAACCGAATTTATGCTATGATAATTGCAATAATCCAGTAAGCTTTATAGGTTTTTATATCAATTTTGGTGAGGATGTTGGAATGAGAAAAACGGCACTAAACACAGCATTGTGGACGACTCTAGTGGTCAGCTTAGGCGTTAGTCTTAGCGCTTGTAGTGG
The DNA here is from genome assembly GCF_051847375.1 of Psychrobacter sp. 2Y5. Classification (NCBI taxonomy): domain Bacteria; kingdom Pseudomonadati; phylum Pseudomonadota; class Gammaproteobacteria; order Moraxellales; family Moraxellaceae; genus Psychrobacter; species Psychrobacter sp. 2Y5. Next base: position 229,132 of record NZ_JBPYDA010000001.1, on the reverse strand, counting down.
TGGTCATGAAGAGGTAAAAGCGCCAGAGCGAGTCGAGGAGGCTGCTGAGATTGCTCGTGCCAATGCTCCTGAAGCAGAAGATATGGAGTTTGCAGAAACAGAGCCTATGGTCGTCGCGACTGCAGACACCGCCGGCACTGAAGATGAAGATGAAGATGTAGATATGGCAGCGTCAGCAGTTGCAGAAGAGAGCGCTGGTGATTCTGAGGATCTAGCGGTAAACGTTGGGGCTGAGCTTTATGATAAGCAGTGTATGGCTTGCCATGCTACAGGTTTATTAAACGCGCCAAAATATGGCGACGCTGCGGCTTGGGCCCCGCGTATCGAAAAAGGCGTAGCCACGTTAACAGATCATTCAGCTAATGGTTTCAATCAGATGCCAGCGCAGGCTTATAATGGCGTGACCGAAGATCAGATCAAAGCTGCTGTAGAATATATGATTGCTGCTGCTAGCTAATAGCCATCATTCGCTCTTGAAATTTGTTAAATGAGCCGTCATTGTGTACTAACAATGGCGGTTTTTTGTCATTAAGATCATGAGTGTTAAAACACTGAGAAACGTAAGTACACCGCGGTTACTTCAGAAATAAAGGCGATGGCATGAAAGTATTAGGCTTAGAGACTTCCTGTGACGAGACCGGTCTGGCTATTTTTGATAGCAAGCAGATCGATAGTGCCAATAAAGGCCTGATCGGGCAAGTGCTGTATTCGCAAATTGAGCTGCATGCGGTCTATGGTGGCGTGGTGCCTGAGCTGGCTAGCCGCGATCATATTCGCAAACTAGTGCCGCTGCTCGATGAGCTATTAGCGCAATGTAACCTTAGCAAGAACGATATTGATGCTATCGCTTATACTAAGGGTCCAGGGCTGATTGGGGCACTGATGACAGGCGCATTATTTGGTCGCAGTTTAGCTTTTGGTTTAGGTATTCCAGCTATTGGCGTGCATCATATGGAAGGCCATTTGCTTGCACCGCTGATGGGCGCTAATCCGCCGCCGTTTCCTTTTGTCTCCTTGCTGGTCTCTGGTGGTCATACTCAGCTTATTGCTGCTCGCGGCATCGGCGAGTATGAGATATTGGGCGAGTCCATCGATGATGCCGCTGGAGAGTGCTTCGATAAAGCGGCTAAAATGCTCGGTTTGCCGTATCCGGGTGGCCCTAATATTGCCAAATTAGCAGAATCGGGCAATCCGCAAGCTTACGATTTACCACGTCCTATGCTACATCGCGGTCTTGATTTCTCTTTTAGTGGGATGAAAACGGCGGTGCATAATCTCATAAAGGATACGGCAGGTTCAGATAGCGATGCACAAGTACGCGCCGATATTGCCGCGAGCTTCCAACACGCAATGGTTGATACTTTAGTAAAAAAATGCGTAAAAGCGCTTAAACAAGCGGATATGAATCGGCTGGTTATTGCAGGCGGGGTGAGTGCTAATACTCATTTGCGTGAGACCTTAGAGACGGAATTGGCCAAAATCAATGCCACCGTACATTACGCACCGCCCGCTTTGTGTACAGATAATGGCGCGATGATTGCTTATGCAGGCTTTGAGCGCTTGAATGCGGGTCAGAGCGATGATTTGGCAGTGAGCTGCGTGCCGCGTTGGCCGATGACCGAGTTGCCTGCGGTATAAAGTTTAAAAGCCATATAAATTAAGGATAATCTATGCAGTGGCTTGCCATTGGTTTGGGAGCAGCACTTGGTGCGTGTTTGCGTGGCTATTTAGCGCGCTTTAACCCACTGCATCATTGGATACCGCTTGGTACGCTTAGCGCAAATGTGTTGGGCGGTTTACTAATCGGACTAGCGCTCGTTTGGTTTGAGCGTGTGGGTAGCGACTTATCTCCCAATATCAGGCTATTTGTGATTACTGGGTTTTTGGGTGGACTGACGACTTTTAGCACTTTTAGTGCTGAGGTATTTACTTTTATTAGTGCGGGCAAAATAATAGCAGGACTGGGATTAATTGGCTTACATGTTGGACTGACTTTATTGGCTACAGCAGTTGGGTTTTATTTATTTAAGTTGGTGCTTTGAGCTTTTATATATATCACTTGCTTAATGAGTGGTCTGATTTAAATAGTTCTGTTGGAATATATGCTTTTTCACACACACATTTTACTGACTGTAATTTCATTTTCGTACTTACCGGTAGGCCCGTAACCACCTTCAGAGCCAATCACTCCAACCACGCAAGTTTCAAACAACTTGTAATACCCATCTTGACCAATTTCAGTAGACTTTTTCATCAAAAGCTGTTTTGGATCTGCTACATAGTAAATTTTGCCATTCGCCTCTAGCTCATGTACTTCAAAGCTTCTTTTAAAACTTCCATGTATCTTTACTTCTTCTGGAATTTGCTTTGCTATAGTTTCTAATGGGTTCTCTTTTACTTCATTGATGCTGTTAGACTCTTTTTTACTGCAACCGACATTTAAAAGCATAAGTGTCGCAAACCCTATTACTACCAATCTGAGGTTAGACATTGAGTCTTCCTTACCAATGTATTAGTGAGTTAGATTTCTTATAGTACAAAGTCAAAAAAGCGTTTTATAAATATAAAAATAGCTCTCCTTTAATAGATTGTTATTGACTAAATTAAGCAGTTGTACAATAAAGTTGACACCTTTTAACGAAAGAAACTTCATAAGTAAATTATAAATTACACTACCAATATCTAAACAGCTCAAACCACTGATACCATTAGCCCACAGTCAAAGGTTCAAGTCCTCACTAGGGAACCATCATTTACCACAACGCTCATCATAAAGTAACAAAGCGGAGGATATCTCATGACCAAAAAAAGTAATAGATAGTGAAATATTAAACCGGCTTAATAATCCCATCAAGCAAACTGGCAAACCCTTGCATATAAGCCGTATCTTGACTAGAAGTACGCGTAGCCGCATATAGCTGACAATGCACGCCTTCTCCTAATGGTCTTGAAACTACCCAGCCTTTTTTCTCATATTCGCTTACCACCCAATCGGGCAGGGCTGCCACGCCGCGTTCACTAGCCACTAACTGAATCAGCATCGCGGTGAGCTCAGTGGTGCGAATATCTTTAAAGCTGACCTCAGATGGCGTCATAAAATTAGCAATAATATCGAGGCGCTTGGCTTCTACCGGATAAGCGATCAAAGTTTCATCGACCAAATCTGTAGGCGTTACAAAGTCTCGTTCAGCCAAATCGTGAGTAGGTGAGAGTACCAAGCGACTCTCATACTCAAATAACGGCTGATAGCTAATACCCTCAAGGGGCAAATTGCTAGTCGTAATCAGCAGGTCAATATCACCTTCCATCAATAAGTGGTGCGGCTCAGGCTCAAAACCAGTCGCAAAGTCCAGCTCGACATCCGACCACTCGCGGCGATAGTGATTGAGTATCGGCATCAGCCAATCAAAGCAGCTATGACATTCAGAGGCCAGACGCAGGCGACCGGCTTGACCATGGGCTAAGCGCTTTAAGTCGTTTTTGGTACGCGTCACTTGCGGTAGGATGCTATCGGCTAAGGCCAGTACCGCTTTACCCGCAGGGGTGAAGGTGAGCGGGCGTGTGCGGCGATTGACGAGGCTGATATCGTAGTAATTCTCCAGCTCTTTGAGTTGATGCGAGACTGCAGAAGCGGTGACATGAAGCTCGTCAGCTGCTGCTGCTAGTGAGCCATGCGCACGTAGTGCGGTTAAGGTATTGAGATGACGAAGCTCGAGCATAAATAACTTAATAGTGAGGATGAAGTGGATTCATTATAAACGATAAGGTGCTGAAATTCACTCATAAGTATCAATAGGGTTAGCGGCGACGTAATAACAGCTGTGAAATAATTACTAATACTAATGAAGCGGCTAACAACAACGTACCTACGGCATTGACCTCAGGCTTCAGTCCGACGCGTACCATAGAATAAATCCGTAATGGCAAGATCTCATAGCTTGGGCCAGTGACGAAAGTCGAGACCACCACATCATCGAGTGATAAGGTAAAGGCCAATAGCCAACCGGCCATGACTGCCGGCATAATCACTGGAATAAGTACAGTGCGCACCATCGTCGACTCAGAAGCGCCTAAGTCACGCGCCGCTTCCATCAGCCTCTCATCTAAGCTGCTTAGACGCGCAAAAACGGTAATAACCACAAACGGCAAGCAAAAAGTGATATGCGCTATCAGTAAAGACACAAAACCTAGCTGCAATCCTATCAATAAAAACAGCGCCAATAATGAAATCGCTAGCACAATCTCAGGCGACATCATCAGCACAAACAGCAGCCCATTCAATAAACCTTTACCGCGAAAGTGATAGCGATGTAGCGCCATAGCGGTCAAAGTACCGATCAAGGTAGAAACCGTTGCGGCGACCAATCCCAGAACAATAGAATGCCAAAAAGCATCGAGCATCGCTTGGTTATTAAATAGCGATTCGTACCACTTTAGGCTAAAACCGCCCCAGTTATAGCCCGTCTTTGACTCATTAAACGACATCACTACTAAGATGATAATCGGTAGATAAAGCAGGATATAAATGAGGCTTAGATAGCCTTTAGCAAATAGGCTTCCTAGTTTTAGTGCCTTTTTTGGCTTATTCGCTTTTGTAGAGGATTGGCTTTTATTCACTGAGTTAATAGAATTAGCAGACATCAGGCCACCTCATTGAAGTCAGTTTTGCCAATGCGTTTGCTACTGGCGCGATAAGCCAATAATAATACCGCCATTGCCAGCGTCAGCAGTACACTAGCCGCCGCGCCAAAGGGCCAGTCTCGCGCATCCAAAAATTGATTTTTGATGATATTACCTACCAGTAAGTTGCGCGAACCGCCCAAAATATCCGCCACATAGAACATGCCCATAGCTGGCAGCAAGACGAGTAAGACGCCGGAGATGATACCCGGCGTCGTCAAGGGTAGCACGATATGCCAAAAGGTCTGCCGCCTACTTGCGCCCAAATCTTGTGAGGCCAAAAGCATATCATTACGCAGGTCCGTGAATACCGCATACAACGGCAGCACCATAAACGGGAACAACAGATAAGTTAAGCCAACGATCACTGCGCCTTGGGTGTAGAGCATGTTAATAGGCGTCTCAATGATACCGATAGCGAGCAGCGCTTTATTGATTAGACCGTTAGTTGCTAGCAGCAGCTTTAGCGCGTAGACCCGCACTAAGGAGTTGGTCCAAAACGGTAATATAAGTAGTAACATCAGTAGCGGCTGCCAGCGCAGCTGAGCTCGTGAGACCAGCCAAGCAAAAGGGTAGCCAAGTAACAAACATAGTACGGTGGTAATACCCGCCATCCATAAGGAGTGGACGAACACCTCAAAATACAGCGGGTCTAATAAGCGCAGATAGCTCTCAATAGTGACCGGCAAGCTAATAAAGTCGCTAGTATCGCGCGTCAAAAAACTGACGGCAATGACTAAGATATTAGGCAAGAGCGCAAAGATCAACAGCCAGCCCCATATCAGCCATAGGGTAACCGTGCGAAAAGCGCCTTTATTCGTTAAGCTACTACGCGCCATCAGTCCATATCCTTCTGCGTAGCGTTAAGACCGTTCATAGTATCGACTGTCACTGCTTCAGCGGCTGCATGATTGAACGTAACGTCATCTGTCTTGTCGTCGGCAGTAGCGGTGTCATTCGGTAGTACCCACTCCCAACCATCAACCCAAGATACTTTTACCGCCTCATTGATTTTATAATCAAAGCTCGGATCATCTTCATCAAAGAATTCTGAGGCTTTGATGATATGGCCGTTTTGTAGCTCAATAATCGAATCTAAGGTGCTGCCTTTATAATTACTTTCGATCACTCGTCCGAGTAAGCCAGCATGATTGCTGTCGGCGGGATCATAGATACGCAAATCCTCAGGACGTAGCAGTAGATTGACCCTATCGCCGACTTGCACGGCATTGGCAAAGTCAGGACGGCGCAAATTACGCAAATTAGTGGCTCCGTCTTGCGCCTGCGCTTCACAGACTTCGACTTCAATACGGCCATTGGTAAGCTGGCCATTGCGATCCGCTTGCTCAGGATAGACCCCATGTACTTCTGCTTGAAAGAGATTGGCCTCACCGATGAACTTAGCGGTAAACAAATTAGCCGGGGTTTCATAAATCTCTATTGGTGTACCGACTTGCTGAAAGCGGCCGTCTTTCATTACCGCAATTCGATCCGACATCGATAGCGCTTCTTCTTGATCATGGGTCACGAACACAAAGGTAATACCCAGCTCACGCTGCAAGCGCTTGAGCTCTGATTGCATTTGCAAGCGCAGTTTATGATCGAGGGCGGAGAGTGGTTCATCGAGCAAAAGTAGTTTAGGGCGATTGATGACGGCGCGCGCAATAGCGACGCGTTGCTGCTGACCACCCGACAAGTCTTGTGGGCGGCGATTGGCTAGATGCTCCATCTGCACCATAGCTAACATCTCACGCACCCGGGCTTGTATCTCCGCCTTGGGCACTTTTTTGATCTTTAGACCATAAGCGACGTTTTGCGCTACGCTCATATGCGGAAACAAGGCGTATTGCTGAAACACGGTATTGACCGGACGTTTATCAGCAGGCAAGCCTGCCATTTGTATGCCATCTAGTTGAATTTTGCCAACGCTTGGTTGTTCAAAACCAGCAATCAGACGCAGCAGGGTGGTTTTGCCACAACCAGAAGGCCCAAGCAGAGTCAAAAACTCACCATGCTTGATGTCGAGCGTAATATCGCGCAATACTTCGGTCTGATCGTAAGACTTTTTGATCCCTGTCAGTTGCAGTAGCGTCTTGCCAACAGGGTCGGTGCTATCAATTTGCGCGCTATCCATCTTAGCAGACTGGGTAAAAGTAGAAGCGGCGGTCGCGGGCGAGTCAGTCATGAACGAAAGTCCTGATTATCCAAATCAATCTCATATTTAGCGAGAGACAAGTGTGGGTTATTATAACAAACCCGCTGAGCAAATAAGTGCAAGTTCGTTAGGGTCTGTTGAACATTCGCAAATGAGCACGGCCGAATGGTCAACAGACCCCTATAGATTGCAAGAGAGCGTCAAACTGGTCACGTCCGCCTAAAAGAGCAAACCGCTGTTAACCATAAAAAGCAAATTTTATTATTAATCGCTTTTTTATTACTATACAATTATTACGGTTACTGGTTTAAAGCAGATACCTTACCAGTTAACACTTTATAATTGAAATGAGCTGGTTTTAGAGCCAATGTTCTAAAGCTAGCTATTCAAATCTAATTATCTACCCGAAGGTTACTGAAGGATATCTTATGACAGCCGAGAACCGCCCAGCAACAGGCGCTGAAGCATTAGAGATGTTGAAACAAGGCAATATTCGCTATGTAGAAAACTTAACCGCCGAACCCTGCACACAAAAGCGACCGGAGCTAGTCAGTATCCAGAATCCTTTAGCTATTATTTTGGGCTGCTCAGATGCGCGCGTACCGGTAGAGATTGTCTTCGATCAAGGTTTAGGCGAACTCTTTGTCATTCGGGTCGCAGGTAATGTCGTGGCACCATCGCAGATAGGTTCAGTCGAGTTTGCGGCTGACAAGTTCGACACTAAGCTGGTCGTGGTGTTAGGACATTCGCACTGCGGCGCTGTTACCGCTTGCGTTGATGCTTTAATCAATCCTGAACAAAACTACTCTCCAAACCTACAATCTATCGTCGATCGTATTCGTCCTAGTGTTTATAATCTGCATGAGCTTGCCACCGCTGATGGTCAAGACGTCGATGCTGATGAGTTAATTGAGCGCTCAATACGCGCCAATGTACGTACTTCAGTGAGTCAGCTCAAGTACGGCTCACGTATTTTAGAGGATTTAGTAGGCAGCGGCCAACTACTAATCGTTGGCGCAGAATATGACTTGCAGACTGGCAAGGTAAGTTTTTTAGAGGAATAATGGTTGGTTATTAAAGTCTGTTGAACGGCCTAAGGACTGTTGAACAGTTGACCATGGCATCGACAGATCCTAATATAAGTACAATTATCATTATATTTTTTAACGTGATAGGGTAATTAACAACATCAATAATAGAGGCTATTATGTCAAACGATATGTCAACTCATCAGCAACCCGATAACAGTGTAAAATCAGCGGGCGTCCAGGCCATTGCTACGCAAACTGACGGCTTTACCTTCAATCACACTATGCTCAGAGTGAAGGATCCGGTCAAAGCTTTGCACTTTTATACTGGCATACTGGGCATGACTTTATTAGCGGTAAAAAAGTTCCCTGAAATGAAGTTTGATTTATATTTTTTGGCTAAGCTGACTGATGAAGAGCGTGACAACCTCCCCACGGGTGATGATTTAGCCATCTATACCTTTCGTCAGCGCGGAATTTTAGAGCTGACCCATAACTATGGCACAGAAGATAAAGCCGATTTTAGCTATCACGATGGCAACGAAGAGCCACAAGGCTTTGGTCATATTTGCTTTACCGTGCCTGACTTAGAAGCGGCGGTCGCTTGGTTTGATCAAAACCATGTCACCTTCAAAAAGCGTCCCGAAGAAGGCGGCATGAAAAACATTGCTTTTATTAAAGATGTCGATGGCTATTGGATTGAGATCGTTCAAGCGGACTTAATGGGCTAGCGTAGCGTTTATAGTGTACTGATCATAGCCAATACTAACTAAAGGATAACCTGTTTTATGTCGAGCCCTGTCGCTACTGCTGAACCCACTGCGGATACCGCAACGGATGTTGTGCCTACTGATGCTATGACTTATCACACTATCGTTGATACCGCCAACGAGCTAGTGATGAGCTTTGTCGAGCGCATTCCTTATTTTGTCGCCGCGATAATCGTTATAGTTATTTTTTGGTTATTATCGCTGTTGTTCAAAAAAGTGGTGCGCAAGATATTAGGAAGTCGGAGTCGGCATCAAAACTTAGTCAAAGTGTTCCAACGCATAGGCGGCGCGCTGATATTTTTTATTGGTTTTATGATTGCGATGGTGGTTGCTATCCCAGGCTTTACCCCCGCCAAACTGATAGGAGCGCTCGGTATTGGTTCCGTGGCGATTGGTTTTGCCTTCAAAGACATCTTCCAAAACTTGCTATCTGGTATTTTACTGTTGATCTCCGAGCCGTTTCGTATTGGCGATCAGATTGTCTCAGGCGATTATGAAGGAACGGTCGAGGATATTAAGATCCGCGCGACTACAATTAAGACCTATGACGGTCGGCAGGTGGTCATCCCCAACTCTGATTTGTATACTTCAGCGTTGACAGTCAATACCGCTTACAAGCAGCGCCGCTTGCAGGTAGAAGTGGGTATCGGTTATGAGGATGATATCGAAGAAGCCAAGGCAGAGATTATCCAAGCCCTAAAAAAAGCAGATACAGTGTCAGTTAAAGCAGATCCAAGTATCATTGCCACAGGGTTTGGTGGCTCATCTATGGATCTAACGGTACGCTGGTTTATTGAAGATGGTACGCAAGCTAATAAAGTAGCCTCTATCCATCAAGTGATCGTTGAGATCAAAAAAGCGCTCGATGCAGCGGATATCAATATTCCTTTCCCTATACGCACGATAGATTTGAGTGATCCGTCAGTAAAAACTGTCGTCAATGACTTAAATGACTCAAATAAATTGGATCAAACACAAACGAGTGATGCCAATAAAACATCAATAGAATAACAGGATGACTGTAAGATCGCCGGGTCAGTTGCTATTGTCGCCTAACAGAAGCCTCCTTTTATGACCAATAGAACCATCGCCCTTGGTGTCATGAAACTTAGCATTGCTAAGAGGACAGACGATGCTAAGGCAAATGATTTGGTTGGCCTAAACACATCAACAAACACGTTAGATAGCTTGACCGAGGCGGCAATGGTCAAGTTCAATCAAGTCATACAAGAAAGGTTAAACATAGAAGTCGCGTCGTTTTCTTTTGCAGGGCCAGGCCTCACTCCTGATGAGAATGGCTACCGCGCGCTTGATTTTGTACAGATTGGCATCAATGAGAAGACCGAGCGCAAGCTGGCGTTTTTGCTGATTATCACCGATGTAGAGATTGCTGCCGCATCAATGTCCTACCTGCTAGCGCTGCCCTCCCAGCTCACCAATGTGGCAGTGATCTCTACGCGCCGGCTAATCGATAGTAGCGAGGACAAGCGTTCTCAAGAAGCACTACGTACCGAACGGTTGACGACCTTGATGTTGCACTGCTTTGGACGTCTGCTCAATCTAGACTACGCCGCAGATACAAGCAATTATTTGGCTCGCGTACAAGCAGCGGAGGATTTAGATGCTATGCAGCACTTTACAGAGGCTCAGCATCAGCAAATGGTTCAGAACCTGCCGCGCGAGGCCAATGACCGCTACTCCCAAAGCAGCGAAAAGGGTAGCAAACTTGCTTTTATTGTCCGCCATATCTTAGGTAATCTGCCGCGTATCCTACGCGGCGCGATCCGCGCCAACCCGTTACGCATCACTACCAAGCTACCCACTATGATCGCCGCCGCGCTATCGGTGATTATTGTGCTTATCTTTGGCGGCGAGACCTGGGACTTCGCCGCCTCGGTGTCTTATGCACAGTTGGCTGTTTTTGTGCTGGCCAGTTTTTTGGCTGCCAGCTTTGTCCTTTATCGAGCTTTTTCTTTTCGGTTGATCTCCACACGGCGAGGGCAGACCTCAGAGAGTTCAGTGGTGACTGCTGCCGCCACTTATTTGGCGCTGATGCTGACGCTGATCTGTCTGTTTTTTATGTTCGGCGTGCTGATGTACGGCGTGGTGATCTTTGTCTTCCCAGACCCCTTGATGAGTACTTGGACATCGGATAAGGACGGCGCGACCTTAGGCGCTCACATGCGTCTGGTGATCTTTTTAGCTTCTGTAGGCGTGCTATCGGGCTCACTTGGTGGCTCGGCGGATTCGCGCTCAGTGGTACGCAATGTGCTGTTTGCCGCTGACGAGACTTAATGAGTGGCTTAGTTCAGTACCAAAAAACCGCTATATCAGCTGATATAGCGGTTTTATTTTTTACCCTATCAAGATTAATTTATGGTTGTAGTATTAATCAGTTTTTACTTTAAAGTCAGTATGACAAGATTTACAGCTAGCGCCTACTTCTTTGAAGGCAGGTGCAAAATCATTAACGCTAGTTGCAGTCTGAGCTGCATTATTCAATTCAGCAGTTACTTGTTGAAAGTTCTCTGACTCAGCGACAAAGCTTGGGTTATCGCTCCAAACTGCTTCGGTAGCATTACCAATCGCTTCTTGGTTTTCGAAATGGATCCAAGGATTTTGTGACGCTTCTGCCAAAAATGACGTTTGGTTTTTCAGAAGTTCCGCATCAAAGGTGTCAGGCGCTTCCAACATATCGCCCATGATACCCATTGCATCACCATAATCTTTCATAATATCTTGACGAGCTTTTACGTCAGGGTCTACAGGGTCGCTGCAAGCGGTTATGCCTAAGGCGGCAGACATCAAAGCGATGCCAAAGATAGATTTTAGTGAGGTCTTGCGATGAAGGGATAGCATATGCAAACTTCCTTATTTAATGGCTATTGAATTAGGCGCACTATCTAATGCTTTGCCTAAAAATCGGCTGTCGTTAAAGAGGTGCTCTCAGTTAAAAAGTGTTACAAGTTAAAAAGTATGCTAAAAGTACAATGAACTTTTTTTATACTTATTGCTTTAAATATAAAGGGTGCAGCGATGAGTTGTGTAGAGTATTTGTGTAATAAACCACTATAAAGCTTCTATAACGATAAAGGCCAGCTATAAAAGCTGACCTAAAAGTAAGTTTTCACTAATAGCTGACTGTAATTAGCTAACTACCATATCAACTCTCAATAACACCATACCATGAGCGATGGATAAAACACTTGTTTGTAAAAGTAGCGTTCATTGTAGCGGTAAAAGCTACAAAGTCAACCAATCACGCGGCTTTAAATAATAATCCGTCAGCTCAAATTCAGGCGTACCTTCAGCAGGTTCAAAGCGATAATGCCAGCTGGCAAGCGGCGGCATACTGACTAAGATAGACTCAATACGGCCGTTGCTCTGTAGGCCAAATAGCGTACCACGATCGTAGACTAAGTTATACTCTACATAGCGACCACGGCGATAAAGCTGAAACTGGCGCTGCTCATCGGTAAAAGGGGTGTCTTGACGCTGCTCAAAAATAGGCAAGATACCATCAAGATAGCCGTTACCTACGGCTTTCATAAAGTCAAAGCAGGTCTCAAAATCCCAACCGCGACTCTCAAAGTTGACATCGTCATAAAACAGACCGCCGATACCGCGCTGCTCATCACGATGACGCAGATGAAAGTACTCATCACACCACTGTTTGAAATCAGGGTAGACCGTATCGCCAAAGGGCGCGCACAGATCATGACAGACCCGGTGCCAATGCACACAATCCGCCAGTACCGGATAAAATGGCGTCAGATCGAAGCCGCCACCAAACCACCAAATCGGATCTTCGCCTTCAGCCTCGGCGACAAACAGACGCACATTAGCATGGCTAGTGGGAACGTTAGGATTTTTGGGATGGACCACTAAAGAGACGCCCATTGCTTGCGCCCTGCGACCGGCAATATTAGGGTGGCGCGCTGTCGCTGAAGCTGGCAAGTTATGTACGTGGATGTGGCTGAACATCACGCCTGCTTTTTCGATAACCTCACCATCTGCCAAAATACAAGAGCGACCACCGCCACCTTCGGGACGTTCCCAATCATCAGGAACAAAAGTGGCACTGCCGCCGCCCTTGCGCTCTTGTGCTTCTAACGCTTGACAGATACGCGCTTGTAGCTCAACTAAGAAGGCACGTACTCGCGCAATATCATCGTGAGTAGGGGTAACAGGCTCAGTATGAGAATGGCTATTGGGATTAGTGCTATCAGAATAACTCATAAAAATATCTATAATATCTGGTGTGTTTAAGTGTGCCGTTTAAGGTCTGTTTACGCTAGCACAGACCTTATTTATTGAGATGGATTGCGGTATTGAATTCTTTGTCAAATAGATGCCCCATACGATCGCGTTTGGTAGCCAAATAGTCAGCATTGGCGTCATTGATACCAACGACTAGGGGAATGCGCTTCGCAACTTTGATACCGTTTTCGCTTAGATAAGCGACTTTATCAGGGTTGTTAGTGATGAGATGAACCTCATCGACACCGACGTGCGCAAGCATCGGCTGACACATATCATAAATGCGAGCATCTGCTGGCAAGCCTAACATTAAGTTGGCATCTAAGGTATCATGGCCCTGATCTTGCAGCGCGTAAGCACGAATCTTGTTGGTCAAACCGATACCACGTCCTTCTTGGCGTAGATATAAGATAGCGCCGCAGCCATTTTCTTGAATGGCTTGCATCGCGGTATTGAGCTGCGGACCACAATCGCATTTCAAAGAGCCAAAAGCATCACCAGTTAAGCACTCAGAATGGATACGAACCAGTGGTACCGGCCGATTGGCTGCACTATTTTGCTTATCTTCATTGTGCTTATCTATGGGCAGGCCTATAGTCAGCATCACATGCTCTTGACCGTCTTCATTCTCAAAGACGTGAATATCAAAATCGCCATGATGAGTAGGTAGGGCTGCGCTAGTAATAAATTGGTATGACATTTAGGTCCTGCAAAGGCCAATCATCGGGTAATCAAAAACCGTTAAATCTAAAAGCGGCTTTATTATCAATGAGGGTTTATAATTAAGGTTTGTTTATCTGTTTACGACTTCGTACACAAATTATAAGTAGAGACATGGCAGCAACCATAAATACTGACTATATCCTTGCTATAAGATAAGCACTGACTATAAAAATATGTAGAGTATAAAAATAGCTGCGTCTATAGGACTATATAGTTGCTTTTATCCAAAATACTAGGGCAGATGCCGATTGAGCAGAAAAACACATAAAGTTCACAGACAACGCACGATGATTAAAGCGACAGATTAAAAAAAATGCTATTATGCCATACTATTTTAACAGATACAGTGACAAGTCTCTGTCCTCATTCTACTGCCTCGTCAACATTGCTTGCTATAAATCCAAAGTAATGAGGTATGCTATCAGCGCGTGGTGAGACAGTAATGAGTCTATTAAGTCGATATCGAGGGCCGAGACATAGCGTCGCCATCGCTTGATTGTATTTTATACAGCTCGTAGAGTCACTTGTAACATCTATATAATATAACGGTATGGTAAGGCGATGCCTTGTCAGCAGATTGGTAGGTATAGTACGGTTTATGCAGCAATCCCCTCATTCCTCACAGTCTTATTTATCAGCTGATTCGTCTACGTTACCAGCTCCCCATTCTGCTACGCCACTGTCAGCATTGCAACAGACTTATGCGCAGATTCCGCGTGTGCGTCCGAACACGCCACTGCTCGATGCTATTGACTCGCCAAAAGACATCAAATCATTAAATGCAGCAGAGCTGATAACCTTAGCCGATGAGCTACGACTGTTTTTGTTGTATTCAGCCGGACAAAGCGGCGGTCATTTCGGTGCTAATCTAGGCGTTATTGAGCTGACTATCGTGCTGCACTATTTATTAGATACGCCAAGCGATCAGATCGTGTGGGATGTTGGGCATCAGGCTTATGCTCATAAAGTCCTAACTGGCCGCCGTGAGCAGCTACACAGTATTCGCGCGAAAGATGGGCTAACAGCGTTTCCTGAGCGTGTAGAGTCCGTTTATGACACCTTTGGCGTAGGGCATTCTTCGACGTCTATCTCAGCCGGTTTAGGTATGAGCTTGGCGCTGCGTTATCAAGGCCTTGAGCAGACGGTCGCTTGTGTGATTGGTGATGGGGCGATGACCGGCGGTATGGCTTTTGAAGCGATGAATGATGCCGTACAACAAGATGCTGACTTGCTGGTAATTTTGAATGATAATGATATGTCGATATCTTGCTCTATTGGCGGGTTTTCGCGTCATTTAGCGATGCTATGGGAGTCAGGCTATCAAGTCGATATCTCAGATACTGGCGAGCCTATTTTATGCCATCGCCCTCATATGCAGGGCTTTGATCGCCGTAAACGTCACAAAGAACATCGTGATGTGCCGGTAATAGAAGATAATTTATTCAAAGCGATAGGTTTTACTTACTTTGGCCCTTTTGATGGTCATAATATCCCTGAGCTAGTGCGAGTGTTATCGCTAGCTAAGCAAGTATCAGGTCCAGTACTGGTACATATTTATACCACCAAAGGTAAAGGCTTTGCGCCAGCAGAAGCGGATCCTGTGGGCTATCATGCCATTAGCAAACTTCCTGTTGAGACAAGTCCTGAGGCGAATGCGACTCAAAAAAATGATACTAAAAATAATGAGACCGATAGCGAAAAGAAAAGTGCCGAGCAAGCGCCTATTGCTACTTCTGCCTTAAAGTATTCGCAAGTTTTTGGGCAGTTTTTGTGCGATAAAGCCGCTGCCGACGAGCGTTTACTTGCTATCACGCCTGCGATGGAAGAAGGCTCAGGCATGACTGAATTTGCGCGTCAGTTTCCAGAGCGCTTCTTCGATGTGGCTATTGCTGAGCAGCATGCGGTCACTTTAGCGGCTGGTATGGCAACGCAAGGCGTCAAGCCGATCGTCGCTATTTATTCGACCTTCTTGCAGCGCGGTTATGATCAGCTTATCCATGATGTGGCGTTACAAGATCTCGATGTCACCTTCGCTATCGATAGAGCCGGACTCGTCGGTGAAGATGGCGCTACCCACGCTGGGGTCTTTGATTTTGCGTTTTTGCGCTGCGTGCCCAATATGATAATCGCCGCACCAAAAGACGAAAACGAGTGTTATCAGCTCTTGAATACTTGTTATGAGTATAAAGGCGCAGCCGCGGTTCGCTATCCACGGGGGCAGGGTATCGGCGCGGTCATTCAGCGCCCGCTGCAGCAATACAAAGTCGGAGAGGCAGTTATAGAGACTGTGCTGGGAGCCGATAATGCGACGACTAAGCTTACGATTTTAGCTTTTGGTACGACGGTTGCGACAGCACAAGATGCCGCGGTTAGTATCATAGAACAAAGCCGCAACAGCGACAGTAACGATACGCTACAAGTACAAGTGGTCAATATGCGCTGGGTCAAACCGCTAGATAGCGAGCTGATTGAGTCAATACTAGCGCAAGGCGTGACTCATATTGCCACAATAGAGGAGCATATGCTTATGGGCGGCGCGGGTAGTGCAGTCAATGAATATCTACTCAACGACTCTACAGCTTTTAAACATCAGCGCCCTCTACTACGCAATATAGGTATTGCCGATCGATTTATCGCTCATGGCTCGCAAGCTGAGCAGTGGGCTGATAGTGGTCTGGATGTCGTAGGAGTCGTCAAGCAGCTTCAGCAGCTTTTATCGTAAGGCGGCTTGTTCTCTCAATATTATTTTCTTCAATGTTTTACATATTATTTTATCACTCAAGTAAATAGGTTATTTATGGAACCCATGGTCGTTATCGCAGCGCGTGCTGCCGAAAAAGTCGGTAAAGAGATACTATACGCGCATCAAAACCGTCACAAAGTCGAGCTAGATACTGAGTCAAAGGGACTCGATGGTTTAGTGACTCGTATTGACCGCTATAGCGAAGAGTTAACGATTGCTACGCTCAAAGCCAGCTACCCTGACCATTCTTTCTTAGGCGAAGAGTTTGGCAGGCAAGACGGGCGCGGTGAAGATGCTGATTGGTGTTGGATTATCGATCCGCTTGATGGCACTAAAAACTTTGTCCACGGTGTGCCGCAGTTTTGTGTGTCTATCGCTGTGCAGTATAAAGGGGTGACTGAGCATGGCGTCGTCTATGATCCAGTTCGTGACGAGATGTTTTCAGCCAGCCGCGGTAAAGGCGCGCGTTTGAACAACCGCCGTATGCAGGTCACCGATCGCAAAACTTTAGAGGGCGGCCTATTTACTACCGGTCACCCCCTAGAGCGCCATCGTGACGGCGAAGTGGTTTCTTATGCCAAGCAGCACTTTGAGAGTTTGCAAAAGGTAAGCGAAGCGGGCGGCCAAGTACGCCGTTTAGGCTCAGCGGCGCTAGATTTATGTTACGTAGCCGCGGGCCGTTTCGATGGCTATTTTGAGATGTCTATTAAGCCTTGGGATATCGCCGCAGGAGAGTTGATTGTGACCGAAGCACGTGGTACTGTGGTCGACCATACCGGTGCTCATAACTCTATGACCTCAGGCTCTATCTTTGCCTGTAACGTCAAGCTGTTAAAACCACTTATGCAAACGGTCGTTCCTTGCTGGAGTGGCGCGCTATAGTAATTAAACAGCATTAGTTAAATAGCGCCGTACTTAAAAATAGCTAAGAAAAAGTAGTAAGAATTAATAGCAAAAAAGCTGACTTCATTATGAGGTCAGCTTTTTTATTTATTTGACATTGAGCAAATACTTAGCCTCAATAATTAGCGAATTGATGCCGTCAAATCAGTAGCGAACGCCTAAGCGCTTCTCTTCACAGATATCCTCAAGCAAGCTGAGCTCTTCTTCCATTAATAATAAAATATCCTGTACACGGGGTAGCAGCTTACTACACGCGGTGATACAAAACTCAATCTTATCTAAGTAAGTTGCCAAGGTAATATTCATCGCTTGTCCATCGACCAAAATGGAGGCTGGATATAGTGCTCTTAGCGGCGCACCGTTCCAGTATAGCGGCTCTTTTGAGCCTGGTACGTTAGAGATAATCAGGTTAAAAGCTTGTTTCTTGGGGAATATCCCGGTCAGAACGTTGAGCCCCTCCCAAGCGTAAGCGATGGCGCTATAGTTGATGACTTGGGCTTTATTCATCCGGCGAAAGCGGCGCTTACCACTATTCATACTGTCGTGAATCAGTTGCATACGCTTGACGGGATCCTCTAGATGCGTTCCTAAATTGGCCATCAAAAAGGAGATTTGATTCCCCGAAGCGCTTTCATCTCTGCGTAGAGACATAGGAACGAAAGCAATTAAAGGCTTGCTCGGTAGCGCATCCATAGTCAGTAGATAGCGACGGATGGCACCGGCACAAACTGCGAGTACCACATCGTTTTGATTGACACTAAAGGCGGTAGCGATAGTATGAAAACGCTGTAAATCATAGGACTGAGCCGCAATACGACGTGAGGCGGAGATTCGCTGATTAAGCACACTCATAGGCGCATCAAAAGTACCGACATAATCCGGCTTGCCGTTGTGTTTGAAGTTATCGATAAGTTCCGTAAATACCGGTTTGATAGTCGATAATTGCTCTTTGACTATACGCGAAGCGGAGCGGGCAACGGGAAGCAAGTTTTCAGCTTTTTTGCCATGACGGGTGATGAGTGACCAGATAGGTAGCGTCACCGGCTCATTAGGTGATTGTGACAAAGCCTTTTGTACCAAGCGCATCGCGGCAATGCCATCGACTAATGAGTGGTGGATTTTGAAGTATAAAGCGAAACGCTGAGGCCTACCTTCGGCTTCTGGCAAAATACCTTCGATGACATGACACTCCCACAGTGGCATCGCGCGATCTAATAGACGGCTATGCTCTTTGGAGATGTACATTAGTAGCTCACGCACGCGGCCAGGATTAGGCAGCGCCACATGGCGAAAATGGTGCTCGACATCGAACTGATCATCTGTCTTCCAAAATAGCAAGTTTTCTAATACTTGGTTGAATGGAAAACTTGGCGGCACTTCAGAGTTTTGCAGTTGTTGGACAAGCTGATAAACAAAGTCGCTATCTTCTCCTTGTTCCTCTTCCGGTAACTCAAACAAAAACAAGCCGCCCACATGCATGGGCTGCTTACGAGACTCAAGAAGTAAAAAGAGTTGATCAACTGCTGTCATTAGTCGCATGCTAAATCCTTTTATGGCGATAGGGCAATACATAAGTATTATAACTAACTAAATCAATATTCACTAAAAATAATATAAAACTCAGCAGGCTCAAACTGGCTATTGAAAGAAATAACCGGTTTGAGGCGAGCTGGCAGTAGCCATTCTGCGCATCGGCATACGGCCTGCTAAGAAGGCAGCGCGTCCAGCGCGAACCGCTTGTTTCATGGCCTGGGCCATCAAGACTGGGTTTTGCGCGTGAGCAATCGCTGAGTTCATCAGGACGCCATCACAGCCCAGCTCCATTGCGATAGCAGCATCGGAGGCGGTGCCTACGCCGGCATCAACTAAGACTGGCACCTTAGCGTTATCAATAATTAAGCTCAAAGTATGGCGATTTAGCAGACCAAGACCTGAGCCAATCAAGCTTCCTAAGGGCATAATGGCGACGCAGCCCATGCTCTCTAACTCTTGGGCGACGATAGGATCATCTGAGGTGTAGACCATCACCTCAAAACCATCATCAATTAATAGTTTAGCGGCCTTTAAGGTCTCAGTGACATTAGGGTATAGGCTTTTTTCATCGCCTAATACTTCAAGCTTGACTAGGTTGTGACCCCCTAGTAGCTCACGAGCCAATTTACAAGTGCGTACCGCGCTATCGGCATCGAAACAACCAGCGGTGTTGGGCAGTATGGTATATTTATCTGGCGAGATGACCTCTAGCAGATTAGGTTCATCGCTGTTTTGACCGATATTGGTGCGGCGAATAGCGACAGTGACGATCTCAGCCTCTGAGGCGGTAATAGCTTTACCCGTCTGGGTTAAGTCTTTATATTTACCAGTACCGACTAGCAGTCTCGATGAAAATGTCCGGCTACCTACAGTGAAAGTATCTAAATCATCTACAGTGGCAGCGCTGTGGTCGTTAGCTGTCGTTATCGCTTGTGACATATCATGAGTCCTGATAGCTTATTCATAAAAGCAGTTTGAAGTATGGAGTTACTGAAATAAAAGTTAAAAAAAGGGATTGTTTAAGGGTTGTGTTGAGCCAAATAAGATAAATGTCATCAACATCGCATAGTGAATAAATAGTATAGTTTAGCTATTACTCACGCGCTCAAAAGTAGCAAAAGTGTTATTATAACAAAATCATAGAAGCTTACTAAAAAACTTTCAACGCTATAAAGTAACTGTTTATACGCAAGCTATTTTATGATCCAGTTTTTAGATCCATTAGTTATTAGGTCACCATTATGACGCCACTGCCGTACAGCTTTGCTAAGCGCCATCAGTTATTGGCAATACCTGCCATCGACCCTGATATGCCGCCGACACTAGTGCTGACTAAAGCCACGCCTTTATCGGCTGTCAATGAAGCGATGCGGTTTTTGCAGCAGCAAGGGCTACGCACAGCTCCTGAGTATAGTAGCGTCAGTCCTGATGAGTTTGAAAAACGCATGAATGCCGCTTATGCAGGCAATACTGGCGAGTCACAGCATATTGCTGCAGGCCTTGAAGATCATCCCGATCTCGATAGTTTAGCGGATAGTGTTCCTGAGACCGAAGACCTTATGGACAGTCAAGACGATGCGCCTATTATTCGGCTGATCAATGCGCTGTTATCAGAAGCTATTCGCTTAAATGCTTCAGATATTCATATCGAGACTTTTGAGAAGCGGTTGGTGGTGCGTTTTCGCGTTGATGGCGAGCTCAAAGAGATTATCACTCCCAAGCGGCAACTGGCCCCATTACTAGTGTCGCGTATCAAAGTTATGGCCAAGCTTGATATCGCCGAAAAGCGCGTGCCACAGGATGGGCGTATCAGTTTGAGACTGGCAGGGCGCGAAGTGGATGTGCGGGTATCGACGCTGCCCTCAAGCTTTGGCGAGCGGGTGGTGATGCGCCTGCTCGATAAGCAAGCGGGCCGGCTCAACATGACTTACTTAGGGCTCGCCGATAATGACTACAAACAGCTTGCGCATCTGATTCATCGGCCGCACGGTATTATATTGGTTACCGGCCCGACGGGTTCGGGTAAAACCACGACGCTTTATGCTGCGTTGACTGACCTCAATGATCAGACGCGCAATATTTTGACCGCCGAAGATCCGATCGAGTTTCAGCTCGATGGTATCGGGCAGACGCAGGTCAATAATAAGGTCGATATGACCTTTGCCAAAAGCCTGCGCGCGATGCTACGTCAAGATCCAGATGTGGTGATGGTGGGGGAAATTCGTGATCTTGAGACTGCTGAGATTGCGGTTCAAGCTTCTTTAACCGGTCACTTAGTGCTATCTACTTTGCATACTAATACCGCTATTGGTGCGGTGACCCGCTTGCAAGATATGGGTGTCGAGCCGTTTTTATTATCCTCGTCTTTGATTGGCGTTGTGGCGCAGCGCTTGGTACGTACCTTGTGTAGTCACTGCCATAGTTGGCAAGTCGCTGATATTGAGCAAGCCAAGCTATTTACCGAGATTGGCATTGAGCATCTTAGTACTATCAAGCTACCCAAACCTGTCGGCTGTGATAAGTGTAATCAATCCGGATTTAAGGGACGTACCGCTATTTATGAAGTCGTGCCTATCGATGATACCTTGCGGCGGATGATTCATAGCAATACTGCCGAGTTTGAGCTAGAAGCCTACGCGCGTGCGCAGACGCCATCGATTCGCGCTGATGGTTTGCATAAAGTGATCGCGGGTCGCACGACACTTGAGGAGGTGTTACGCGTCACGAAAGAAAGCGCCCTGCTAGAGGACGCTTTACCGATATAAATAATGACCGATATAAAGAATGCTAAAAAATAACGGTCTTCACACGATTTTTATAACGTACTATAGTTAATACACTTCAAAATCACATAGCATTACTGGGATGAATTTTGTGCAGCCTTTGGAGTGACGAAGTCGCACAGCAAGCAAGTAAGATTTATACCAGTAGCGCGTCTAAATTTATAACAGTTTTATTTTCAACAGACCCTATATTAGAGCGTATTGAACCTTTAAGACTAAGCTATTTACTACTTAGCTGCGATACATTCAATCTCAACGCTAGCATTGGCGGCTAAGTCTGCTACTCCAAAGGCTGAACGTACTGGATAAGGCTTGCTCAGCTCAGCTTTATACACCTCGTTGAAGTCGTCAAAGTCGCCCATATCCGTGAGCATAGCCATACATTTGACTAGGTCTGATTTTTGGTAGCCGTATTGCAACAGCACGCCATTGATATTATCTAGGCTCTGTTTGGCTTCTGCTTTGATGCCGCCTTCGACTAACTTACCGTCTTTAAAGCCAATCTGCCCTGACATATATAAGGTATCACCAACCCGAACCGCGGATGAAAAAGGATAGTCGCCACCATCCCCTAAGAATACAGGTTTCGATTGGCTCAAAGTAGGGTTAGCCGTTGCTGTTGCCGCCTGCGCACTAAAAGCTAAGCCTAGAGCTAGTGCTGCCGTGGGTAATATTTTGCCAAGTTTTGTGGCAGGTGATTTATGAGATGTAATCATCATTTTATCCTTATTATTGCAGGTTTGGTTTTAGTCATATTTGACTAGCACTGTAAATGGTAAATTCCGTTGTTAGTGAACGTACTAATCAATAAATTCTAATCCTAGCTCTTGAGTTAAGTATCGGTTTGCTCTTTGTCCGTAGAGTTTGACTCACTATTCTCAGTGTTATTGGCTTTCGTTTCTTGCGCGGATTGCTCGCGGCCTTGACGACGCGCCTCAAGCTCAGATTTGGGTATCCAGGCCCAAGTCATCTCAACGGTGATAGGGTCGCGCGCACTTTCAGACTCGCGATCATTGATCACACAAGGGATAACCATCTCACCCTTTGGCGTATTTAGAATCTCTAAGCGCTGTTCATCAGACAAAGTAGCGATTGCAGCGACTTGGCCTTTTTTTAGCGGACGATAAAAATTGACCGAGTAGGATTTTATCAGCAGCATCCGATCGGTAGGTAAATTAAGCCCTAAGATAAACCCTGTCGCGGTTTCAGCCAGTAAAGTCACGGCGACCGCATGGATGGAGCCGATATGGTTCTGCACGCCTTTGTCGTTTTTTAAACTGACGACCACTTGGTTGGGCTCAACGGTTTCGTAATAAACGCCAGTAGTCCCAACATAAGGCACTACTTTGCCAAAGGCTTTGGATAAAATGGTAGAGCGGGCGCCACTAGGCAGATATTTAGTGACTGATAATAGCTTAGAGAATTGATTATTCACAGGTTTTAAGGTGCTGGTTGGCGCATTGGTCTGGTCGTCTTTATCCGTTACCGTATTGATGGCTTCTGCTACTTTTTCAGGCAGCTGACTGGGAACCTTTTCGGTGACTTTTTTGGTCAATTTACGGGGTAAGTTATTGAATAATCCTGACATATAATATTCCTAGAGTGACACCATTTAAAAGTCATATTGCAGTGAGAGATAAGCAAGATATGATAGCATTAAGCGACTTATCGTTTTGTCTATTAGCATAAACTACCACGCCATCAAAATACAGTGATATACAGTGACGTTATGAGATCTTTGACACCTACCGAAACCTTACCCGCTAACCAAAATCCCGTCAACGTCATCTATAGCGGTGTCGCTGGCACGGGCAAAACGTATCGGCTGCTACAAATCGCTAAACAGTACAGCGATTGTTTGCCCACCGTTGACCAACAAACGTGGGTGACGCAGTTGGTCAGTGAGTTGAGCTGGCGTGAAGTGGTCTGCCTGATCTTATTAGATAAAAAGGCTGAGCAAAAAGAGTTGGTGAAAGTACCAGAAATCGTGGCGCATGAGTTTTTTGTCACAAAAGCGGCGCAGAATGAGCGAATCAAAAATCTTAATAACACCGTCTGGTCGGTACTCCAGACTCATAGTCCGGTCAGTTCACAAACGGTCAGCTGTGATAAGCGCGCCAGCCAAGCTTATTTTGATAAAGATGAGAGCGGTGCTTGGTATTTGTTAGCCGATAGTCTGACACTGCTAGAGGACTTACAGCAGCAGCTAACGGAGTATCGCCAGGCCCAGCAAACTAGCCAAGCTAGCAGCGCTCAACCCATGCGTAACGAGCGCTTCAGTATGGTGAGCTTTCATCAGGCCTATGGTTATGAGGAGTTTGTCGAGGGCATTCGTCCGGTGCTAGGCGCTCACAGCTCGGGGCAAGTCAGCTATCAAGTACAAGACGGCGCATTCTTGCAGCTGTGTCAGCGAGCAGCTCATGATCCTGAGCAGCGTTATGCTATGCTGATTGATGAGATCAATCGCGCCAACGTCGCTCGCGTGTTTGGCGAGCTTTTGAGTTTAATTGAGCCGGACAAACGTATCGGGATGCCCAATGCTATGTCTGTGACGC
Source organism: Psychrobacter sp. 2Y5 (assembly GCF_051847375.1). Taxonomy (NCBI): domain Bacteria; kingdom Pseudomonadati; phylum Pseudomonadota; class Gammaproteobacteria; order Moraxellales; family Moraxellaceae; genus Psychrobacter; species Psychrobacter sp. 2Y5. Next base: position 204,999 of record NZ_JBPYDA010000001.1, on the reverse strand, counting down.
TCGCGTATTCTGGGCGCTCCTTTAGCGTTCCGGCCAATGTTGATATCTATGCCACTATGAATACCCAAGACCATTCGTTAGCCCCGCTCGATATAGCACTGCGCCGACGTTTTCGCTTCATTGATTGTCCGACGCAGCCTGAATTGCTAGCGACAATTCGCGTCGATGAGGAGGCTGTTGATTTAGGACAGTTATTGGCTGGGCTTAATCAACGAATTACGCAGACGCTTGGGCAAGAGGCGCAGTTGGGCCACGCGTTTTTATTAACCGTAAACAACTTGCCGCAGCTACAAGCCGCGCTAGTAGAGCAGATCATTCCGCAATTAGCACAAGCTACTGGCGGACAGCTAAGGGCGCTACAGTTTCTATTTCGTGATGAGGAGCAGCCTTTGGCGGCGCAGTTCATTCATAATGCACAGATAAGCCGTCAGCATATAGCAGATCATAATGCAGAGGCCCACAACGATATCGCCGCTCATCCTAATGTTTTGGCGTCTAACAGCATCTTTGGCTCACCTAATATTAGCAATAGCGGTTACGTTATCAATGCTGACTTGCTAGCTTGCTCTGGCAAGTTTGCCCAAGCGGCAGTGTATCAGCGCTTATATTGAAGCTATAATGCAACCCTATTGAAAGAATAAACGATGGTATCTAAAACAAACATAGATAGTGCGGCCCAAGCAGTGATGAGTGTGTATGAGCACCAACGCCTAACGGTAGAAGATTTTGCTTATGCCAGCGATTTCATGTGGCTGATGGCGCAAGAGTTGCCTGTATTTAGTATCAAGCGTCAGCGCGGTCAATGGCAGCTCAAAGTCGGTCATTATATAGGCGTCATCCTTATGCCTAGTCATATCACTTTAGAGGTACTACCAAAAACGCTTGCTAATACTCTCAGTAAAGCGCCTGCTAAAACCTCACACTCGCAGAATAATTCACACTCTGAGAATATAGTACAAACACGCCAGTGGGTTGGGCAAATGCTGAGCGCTTTGATTAATGCCAGTGATGCTCAACTGCCAACGCTCAAAAATTTCGGGCAAGCAAGCACAAGTTTGACGCCGCTACCGGTAGCAGACACTCCTATATCGCAATGGCTACTAGAGCAGTTTTTGCAGCTACTCAGTCGTTATCAGCCGAGTCAGCACTATCAAACCAAGGTTGAAAACCAAGCGACTTTACAAGGTAAACTGCTCATCAAAGAGCAGCTGCGAGATAACAGCTATCAGCCGCATAAATTTGTCAGCGAAGTCAGCACCTTAAGCGCTCAGATGCTCAGCAACCGGCTGATTAAAAGCGCTCTTCAGCTCATTGAGCCACTGCTTAACTATCCGCTGTTGCCCAAAGATGGGTTGGCGTGGCGCAGCATCACTGCCCTTAGCGCCCATGAGTATCGGCAGCTTGACTCGTTATACATCAGCGCTAAGCAGCAGCTTAGCCAGCAGCCTGTTGGCAGACAGCAACGTCAGGCGTCTCAGCAGCTGCTAGCCTTCGCTCACTGGCTACTCAAGACTCAAGCGGCAACGATGCCGACGGGCAATATCATCAGCAGTCATCAGAGTAGTCGTCAACAGCAAGACCTTAATCATTCATCGCCACTACGGCTGTGTTTATTACTCAATATGAACCAAGCCTTCGAGCAGTGGGCGAGCCTAAGTATTGCCGCTAGCTTTGCGAAGCTGCAAGGTCATTATCTGCCCCTTTATCAAGCTCAGCACGTTTGGCTCAAAGATCATTTAGGCCAAGCTCAGCTGTCTATGCGCCCTGATTTATTGATCTATCGGCAGGCGACAGAGCAGGGCTGCGTTCCCGGTATCGCTAGCCGCCATTGTAGCCATGTGATAGATATCAAGTGGAAGCTGTTGGCTAAGACTAGTGATATTAGCGCTAGTGATGCTTATCAACTGAGTAGTTACGCGCAGGCTTATCAGGCCCAGCAAGTGTGGCTGGTCTATCCCGTGACTGATAGCAGCCAGCGGCCGATCGCACTGCATCGTCAGTTTGACTCACGCTTTAGCTCTGTTACTAAGGTAGATAACAGAGCCGCAAACCGCACTCAAAATCAAAGCGCTTCTAGTGCTAAGCCGGTAGAAGGAACCCTTTGGTTGATGCCTTTTAATGTCTTGACGGGACAGATACTAAGCTCCATAGAACCTGTATAGAGCAATAACTATGGCAAAAGGTGGCCTCGATTAAAACAATCAATATGCCCCAAATGACTCTACAAAATAGCGCAAGATAAAATTATTTAAAAATAGGTGTTGACAGTATCGTCATTTCCCCTTAATATGTGCACCTCGATAGCGAGGAACACGAAGTAATTAAAAGCGCAGTTTATCTGATAGCCAATAATTATTTAAATGTTTTAACTGTCGAGACAATAGAGACTTTCGGAGTGTGGCGCAGTTTGGTAGCGCATCTGGTTTGGGACCAGAGGGTCGTAGGTTCGAATCCTATCACTCCGACCATCTATTTTAAGAGCCTTACAGGCTTTTTTTTATGTATAATGGTTTAGTTGCTTATATTTAAATAATAGCTCAGCCTAAATAGATAAAAAGCCCTTAAGAGCGCCTGTAGCTCAGCTGGATAGAGCATCTCCCTTCTAAGGAGGTGGCCGCAGGTTCGAATCCTGCCAGGCGCGCCATTTAGCCTGTAAATCTTGCCTTCCTTGGCAATAGTTATGGCGGTTGTAGCTCAGTTGGTAGAGCCCCGGGTTGTGATCTCGGTTGTCGTGGGTTCGAGTCCCATCAGTCGCCCCATTATTTTCATTTCTTCTTTTTATCTTAGTAAACCTTGTAGCTGACTATTCTGCAGCTTGCAAAGCTTAGTTCTATCTCTCCTTTTAGCTTAAACCCCTAAATATTTAGACCCTAAATAGTATAAAATCTATTAACGCTTGCCTTTTTGGGCATTTTTTTGCGTCTGGATTTTATAGTTTTCTGCTTTTTTATATGTTCGCCAAGCTATCGCGATTATATTTGAGCTTTTATCCAAGCTCTTATATGCTTTGTATAAGCCTAGATTAGTGGTATTGTTTAAGGCTAAGATGTGTTTAGCGTACGTATATTCTTATTTAGAGTCCAAATTGAACGATTTGACTTGTTTGCTAACAGATAGGTAGTTTATTTTGCTACCGCTGACTAATTAGCCATTAGAGTGTTGAAGGAAAAATCGATGGACGCACTAAGCGTGTTATTACAAAACGTGAATTTGTTCGAAACCAAATATCATCGTCTGAATGGCGCTGGTAACTGGTCTTATTCAATCGATAAAAAAGATACCATCTTGTTTTATTTAGTGCTATCTGGTGGGTTTTGTCTTGATGTTGGTAATGAAGTGCGTCAAGCTAACGCCGGTGATATTATTATGATATCTAATGCTGCTCAGCATATTAGTTATGCGCTTAATTATCACGGTAATGAAGCGAAATCTTTGGATACCAGATTGGTTAATGAAGGCAGTAAGGTTATCGAGCTAAACGTTACTGGCGATAACAATGCGTCTTTGATATTGATTGAGTGCCAATATGATAAAGAGATAATTCGTCCTTTATTGTCAGTGCTACCATCGATTCTGCCTGAGCTGAGCGAATCTTCTGATGCTAGGTTTGGGGTTGTGGATATTGAGGTCAAACTATTAACCTTAGAATCTGAAAAAGAGCGCATGGGTAGGATGGCGGTCATCAATCACTGGGCAGGTATTATGATGATTGAGTGCTTGCGTACTTATATAGAGAGCTTACCTGAGGCGACTGATAACTGGCTAAGGGCACTAAAAGATCCTTATCTTGCTAAAGCGATAGCCGCTATGCATGGTGACCCGAGCCAGAACTGGACAATCCATAAACTCGCTGAAGTGGCCGGTATGTCGCGCTCGAGTTTCGCGCAACGCTTCAAAGAAGTAGTCGGTATGCCGCCTTTGACTTACTTAATTGGTTATCGTCTACGCTTAGCGTCCCGCTACTTGCGTTTGCAGCAAAACAGTATTAGCCGTATCAGTGAGCTGGTCGGTTATGCCTCTGACTCCACCTTCAGTCAAGCTTTTAAACGCGTTTATGGCGTCTCGCCAAAAGCCTATCGCCAGCAGTATCAAAACAAGATAGCGGTCTAAGCAAGTCATAATGCCGGAATATCATGATGCGCCGATACCATAAACGATAGTCGTCTTCAATGCTAAAAGCATCAAGATTAAATCTATAATCTTGGTGCTTTTTTATTGGCGATTTTTAGGATTATAACCAGCAGCAAAAGAAAAACGATACCTCTTAGTGAACTTAAGCGCTACTGGCATAAATTCTTCTAGCGTGTTGTCTTTCGCTACGAGCGCCACTCTTGTCTTGCAATATATAAAACAGTGCGTTATCCCCTTTCAGGGCAGCTGACAACTGCAGTGGGTTAAGGTACTATAGACAGTGACTCGTTTTAGAGTATCAATACCAAAACGATACTGTCTAAACGATATTTATTTTTGTTAGCGAAGATATGCTATGACCCAACCAAATTCTGAGCAACACTTTACTGCGCTAGAGCCTGCAGCTCAAGATAGCAGTGAAAACCATACAAACAAAGAGAGGCTGTATCACGAGCCATTATCCTCTACGACAGCGTCCAATAAGGCTGAGCTATTAGAGCGGTTTTTAGTGCCCGTAGCGGATGTCATCGATCAAGGCGCAGCAGCGCTCGACACCCAGAGCAATGTGGCGGAGCAGCGAATCGCGCTCTATCGTGCTCAGCATGAGCGCACGCGCCTACTTTATCTAGCTCCCGCAAATATGCGTCCCACTTATTTAGTGCAAACCTTGAAGACGCAGTTCGCTGAATATCAGCAGTTTACGCTCGCCCAGCAGCTTGATAAACGTGGTTTGCTCGAAGTGGAATCTATAGAGCGCCTTTGGCAGCAGCTACATGTGGTCGATGATATTATCGCTGATATCGTTAGCACCATGCCTGCGCAGCAGCCGGCAGGTTGGCAGCTCACCGCGCAAGAGGGTCATAATCCGCTGCGCCTGCCTACTATCGGCAAGCTCAAGCATGGCAAGCCTATTACCGATCAAGGTAGTCTCAATAGCTATGTCTTAGGTCACTTCGGTGTCAGTAGCTTCACTTATGATCGTGGCTATTATATTGGCCATGTCATTGGTTATTTATTTAGCTGTTATTTCTGCGCGCATCTCTCTATCAGTTACGGCGTGTCGGCATTGGGCGAACAAGTGGTTGAGGGCTATGATTACGCCAGTCTTGAGACGCCTTATATGGTACGTCTGCTACAAGGCCTAGATGGCTACTGCAAAAAGCGTGTTTATCAGTTGGCGGTGATTTGTGCGCGTTTGAGCGTCTATGCCAGCGACAAGCGTATCGAAAAAATGCTGATTGCCGAGGTCAATGACTTTGATAAAAAACTACAACAGCAGCACTTAGAGGTATTATTGCTACAAGGAATGATGCCTGAGAGTCAAGATTCGACTCCTTTGTTCTAATTCTTGTTCTAATGCTTCAATTAGGTTTGAACGTTAAAAAAGTTTTATAACCGGCGACTCTAAAGTTGTCTTGTTTGCGGTATTGTCACGCTAATTTCCCCCTTATTCGCTCATTTAGGATCCTTGCTGTTATGACCGCTTATCATTACAAAGCTTTTGATGACCAAGGAGCGATGCAAAAAGGCCTATTAGAAGGCGATTCTGCGCGGCAGATACGCCAGCAGCTACGTGATAAGCACTGGACACCTGTAGAAGTCAGCGCCGTCAATGACAGACAAAATAAACATAAAAACCGCTATAAAAAACCTTCTGCTTATGAGCTAGCGCTATTAACGCGTCAGCTATCGGTGCTACTAGCGGCCGGTATTCCACTAGAAGAAACGCTAGCGGCCGTCGCCAAACAATCGCCTAAAACCCATATAAAATCCTTAATGCTAGCGGTACGCTCGCATGTATTAGAAGGCTTAAGCTTGGCGCGAGCTTTGCAGCAAGCGGCCAGCTTTCCGCCCCTTTATATCGCCACCATTGCCGCCGGCGAGAAATCCGGTCACTTAGATCTCATCCTCAATCAGCTTGCCGACTACACCGAAAACCGCTTTGCTCTACAAAAGAAGATTCAAGGCGCTATGGTTTATCCCATTATACTGATGGTTATGGCGGCAGCGGTTATCATGGGGCTAATGAGCTTTGTAGTACCCAAAATTGTCAAAGTCTTTGAACAGTCCGAGCAAGCGCTGCCTTGGATTACGCAAGTAGTGCTGACGCTATCGAATGTTATTACTGATTGGTGGTGGCTGATGCTGCTTATGTTAGCGGCGGCCGGGTTTGTCTTGTACCGCTTCGCGCAAACGCAGGCAGGTAAGCTGGCTATCGATAGCCTGGTACTAAAACTACCGATATTAGCGAGACTATCCAAAGGCCTAAATGCCGCTCGCTTCGCTAGTACGCTTGCGATATTGGTGCGCTCCGGCGTGCCCCTGATCGAGGCTTTGCACATAGGCGCGGCAGTGGCGACTAACCTGCATATTCAGCAGACCATTATCACTGCAGCCGATCGAGTCACCGAAGGCGCGAGTCTCTCCAGTCAGCTCGAGCGCTCCTCGTACTTTCCGCCGATGATGGTACAGATGATCAAGAGCGGCGAGAACTCAGGCGAGCTTGAAAACATGCTGAGCCGTGCGGCAAACATGCAAGAGGCGGAAGCCACTAACTTTATTAGTACTTTACTATCGCTACTTGAGCCGCTGATGCTAGTGTTTATGGGTGTTATCGTGATGATTATCGTCATGGCGGTGATGCTACCTATCGTCAATATGAATGACTTGGCAGGATAAGCCCGTGCTAGCTTTCTTAAGTTTTGCGCACTGTTGTAGATTGTTGACTGACGCCTGTTTACGCTTATGCCAGATAGCACATTAGGCTATAGTAGCGGTTGTTCCTGATGCCGTTGATAGGATGCGCCTAAAAAAGCGCAATATTGAGCTTTAAATAAGAAGTACTAAAAATATAAAGCACCGAGCATCGTCAGTTCGCTGACGATAGTGGAAAAATAGCAACTCATAGTCTATAGTGATTATTATTAAATTTTACAGCCTTTTATTACTCACTTTTATTATTAACCCGGTACGGATGCAAGCGATGACTATGATGGACCAAGCGCAAACGATCAGCATGAAAGTACAGCACCAGCGCCACCTGACAAAAACAAGCTCACAAGCAGGCTTTACTTTGATTGAGATTATGGTGGTCATTGTTATTTTGGCGATTTTGGCCGGTTTAGTCGTACCCAGAGTGGTGGGGCAAAGTGACAAAGCAAGAGTCAAAACCACAGAGACGGCGCTTGCTACCGTATCAAACGCGCTAGATATGTATAAAGTGGACAACTCGCGCTATCCCACTTCAGGCCAAGGACTAGATGCGCTGACGACGCCGCCAAGCAATGCCAAAAACTATCCAGAAGGCGGCTATATCAAGGGCGGTTATCCAACAGATGGCTGGGATAATGAGCTCCAGTATGCCTCACCTGGTAGCGAAGGGCGTCAGTATGACTTGTTCTCCTTGGGAGCAGATAATCAGCCGGGTGGTGAAGGGCTAGACGCGGATATCTACGCGCAAATATAGTCGAATTACTTTAAAAATGTTATAGCGCTGCTTAGCCTTCTTTCACATCGTCTTTTGCCATCTAGCTTTTTATTATATAAGCACTCAATATCAATCAATAAGTCGTTATTGGTTGATATTTTTTATTAAATATAAGTCGTTGCAACAAAAGGTAGTTTTTTATGTCAATTATGCGAACTTCTAAAACAACCAATCGCCTAAGTACGATAGCTATGGCGTTCGTACTATCAATGGCTGCTATGAGTACGCAAGCGGCGGGCTTAAATGAGCTGTTTGGTAATAACAGCGGGAGCAAAGCGAAGTTTTTGCCAGTGGATGAGGCTTTTGATGTCTTGACTAGCACCAAATCCACGAGTCAAGGCACGCGCCTATCGATTACCTTTGACATCACGCCAGGTCACTATGTTTATAAAGACCAGCTAAAAGTGCGCTTTCCTAAAGGCATCAGCGCGACGCCTTTTACCTACAGTCAAAAGCCGGTGACTATCGATGATCCTACTTTTGGTAAAGTGCCGGTGTTTAAACAAAGAACCGTCGTTGCTACCACCACTTTAGCAACCAAAAACGGTAAAGGCGCCAAAAACGCCCCGATCCTTATCGATTGGCAAGGCTGCGCTACCGCAGGACTATGCTACCCACCAGAAAAAGTAAAAACCAAAATCAATATTCCGGCGACTCTTTAATAGCCCTTATCAGTACCCTGTTAGTCCAGCACTAGTAATAAAAAGGTAGTCCTTTATGTCTAAAACGACGTCAATAAACCATCCAGCGCCGACGAAAAAAGCCCGCTCAAGAGCCGCTTATCTGTTGGCGTTAGGACTATCTGGCGGCTCGTTACTAACGGGTGCGGCAGCGACAGGACTGATGGCTGTCTCTAGCACTGCTCAAGCGTCTGCCCTTAGCGATTTATTTGGCAATAGCTCTGAAGCTCCTCCTAAGTTCTTGCCCGTGGACGAGGCTTTTCAGGTCACTAGCAGCACAAAAGCCTTGGCTAACGGCACGCGGCTAGCGATTAATTTTGAGATTACCCCTGAGCATTATGTCTATAAAGATCAGCTCAAACTTAAGCTGCCTGCTGGAGTAACCGCCAGCCCTTTCAGTTTTAATCAAAAGCCGGTCTCCATCGACGATCCAACTTATGGGCAAGTGCCGGTGTTTGATCAGGCCAATATGATCGCTAGCACCACACTGACAAGCACCAACGGTAAAAGCGTGAGCGCTGGCGAGGTGACGATTGGCTGGCAAGGCTGCGCCAAAGCCGGTCTGTGCTATCCCCCTGAGAAGATCAAAACCACAGTGTCTATTAAAAGTGGTAATGATAGCGAGAATAGTGATAGTAGTAAGGCGGATACGTCTACAATAGCCGCCGCTGGCAATACTGCTAGTAGCGATAACTCAGTAGCTGCCCAATCAGCCTCAACGTCTGCGGCAGCGGCTGACGAGGCTGTCGACTATGATGACTTAGACAGCGATGCTATCGATTATGATACTTTAGAGAGCGACATGACAGCGACGAGCTCAGTCTCTGGTGGCGATAGCAGTGTCAACGGCGAAGATAGTGCCAGCCTTGACGATGAAAGCACGACATCGAGTACCGAGAATAATAGTAGTGGCGTGGTCAACGGTCTAGATAATAGTGATCCGTTTGGGCTTGCAACGCATCCTTGGCTGGCTTTACTACTATTATTTATAGCAGGATTAGGACTAGCACTCACGCCTTGTGTCTTACCGATGCTGCCGATAGTCGCCAATATTGTTGCGCGTCAAGAGAACCCAACGGTCAAAAAGGGCGTTATCTTAACCACCAGCTATGCGCTAGGGGTGGCTATCGCTTACGGTATCTTAGGGGCGGTGATTGCGGTATTTGGTGAGTCGCTCGGTATCATCGGCTGGCTACAAAACCCTATTATTCTAATTAGCTTTGCTATTATTTTTGTACTACTGGCGCTGTACATGCTTGGTGTCTTTAGCATTCGTCTGCCGCGCGCCATTAGCAACAAGATGCAGGGCTTAAGCCAAGTTGGCGACAGTAAGCTTGGCAGTACTGGCGGTAGTTTAGTGGCTGGGTTTTTATCGGCGTTAGTGGTCTCGCCTTGTGTGTCTGCGCCATTGTTTGGTGCGCTATTGGCGGTCTCGACTATTGGCAGTCCGCTATTGGGTTTTGCCGCGTTATTTATGCTCGGGTTTGGTTTGTCTGCGCCGCTGATCTTGATTGGTGCGACCCAGGGCAAGATTATGCCAAAAGCGGGCGCGTGGATGAACTGGGTCAAGCAGGGCTTTGCGCTGTTATTATTCGCCGTGGCACTGTTACTGATCGAGCGAGTGTTTATCTCACCAGTGATGTTACTGGTGTGGGCGCTATGGTTTATGGTGGTAGCGACTTGGGCGTGGAGCTGGGTCGGTAGGGCGCGTATGCTGACGCAGGCGCTAGGTCTAGTCGTTGGGATTTGGGCGACGATGCTCATCATTGGCGCGGCTTTAGGCAATGATGACAGCTTACAACCGCTAGCATCATTAACAGCAGCACCGATGATGGTGCCATCAGCAGGTCAGACTAGTGATCAAGCCGCAGGAGCCAATAAAGCAACAGATGAGCATATCACTACGCTGGCAGAGCTTGATGCGATTACGGCGAAAAACCCGAAAGTCATCGTCGATCTCACGGCCGATTGGTGTATTGAATGCCGCATCATGGACAAAAACTTATTTACCAACCGTCCTGCGCAGATGCAGGACTGGCAATTGGTTAGACTCGATATCACTGAGACTACGGCAGACTCAAAAGCTATCTTAGCGCACTATCAGCTGTTTGGACCGCCTTCGCTGCTATATTATATCGACGGAGAGCTGGTCAATAAGCAGGTCGGTGAAATCGGTCGCCAAGAGTTTGAGCAGACTTTAACGGCTTTGAATAAGTGACATTAATTTTAATAAGTTATTTATTAGCGCGATATTCAGCTTTATAGGGTGGATATCGCGCTTTTTTATGGCTGAAAATGATTAGCGTTGTTAAGTCTTTTTTCATTTAACCTTGTCAATATTAAGTAGGGATAATGCTAGTATAATGCGCATAATTTTATTACAATAACGCAACAATATTTGATAGCCGATGCTGCCGCGTTACTTTACCTAGCTAAGGCAGTAGCAGCTTTTAAAAGTATTCAATGATTTGTCTCTTATATAGCTGACTATCACCGCTATAGTCGATTCAATTTAAAAAGCATGAGGTGTTACAGAGATAAATCTTGCACAGCGCCGAAAATGAACCGCACGCTAGAAGGATTTATACCAGCAGCACGCCAAAACTCTCGACCCTTTTTATTTTGAACTGAGTATAGTCTCGAATTATTTGTGCTATTGATAGCAGATAATATGCCGGCATCTCTGCCCATTATGACCAAGGACTACTATGTTTGCTCAGGTTATCACCCGATATCAAGCTCAGCGTCACCCGACGTTGAACGTTGCACTAAAGACGCCTCTAAACGTGGCTATAGGCGTCGCCTTAAGTTGCACCGCTCTGCAAGCACAAGCCGCCACAGAAGCGCCTATCTACAACGAGATACCAGTAGCCGGTGCCAATGTAGAGTACGTAAGCGAGGACTCGTCGCAAGGTATGAATGAGCCGATGACAAATCCTGACGGCTCTATTGATCGTAGCAAAATGCCGAGCGATGCTTTTATCGCTCAGCAAGCTCAACTGTTTCTTGAATGTACGGAAGTACAGACTAGCGCGGCGCGTTTGGCCTGTTTCGATAAAGTAGCAGAGCAAGGCAAAACACCTAGTTATACCATGAGTAAGCAGCCGGTAGATCTAGCCAAAACCTTTAGAACCACTATCTCGGGTAAGCCGCAAGTGATCCTTGCGCAAGACGACTTAGACGATACTGACGACACTCTAGACGCGGAACAAGCGCAGACTACTCGAAGCTTAGATACCGTAGGACTGACACAAAGAGAAGCAAAAGTGTTAGAAGAAGTGGGAGTCACCCAAGAGCAAATAGAGAAATACTCTCCGCTGAGCTTAGCTTATGATCTAGACCAAAACAGCGAGCGCGGTACATGGACGGTGAGACCGTATCGACCGACTTATGTGTTGCCGCTGTTTTATACTTTTGATCCCAATCTCAACCCAACCTCTAGCAATCCAGATGAGCCAGGTCGAGACTACGACTCTAATGATATTCGTAATACTGAGCTCAAATTTCAATTATCGCTAAAAACCAAAGTCGGCGAAGATTTATTTGATACCAGCGCTGACTTATGGTTTGGCTACACGCAAGAATCGCATTGGCAGGTCTATAACGAAGACAACTCTAGACCGTTTCGAGCGACGGACTATCAGCCAGAGATATTTTTGACCCAGCCGGTTACCGCTGACCTGCCTTTTGGTGGACGTCTACGTATGCTAGGCGCGGGCGCCATTCACCACTCCAATGGCCAATCAGATCCTATTTCCCGCTCATGGAATCGCGCTTATCTGATGGCCGGGGCCGAATGGGGCAAGTTCTCTGTGGTACCGCGACTTTGGGTTCGGGTGAATAATGAAGATGAAAGTAGCGAGGATAATTCGGATATCGAGGATTACATGGGCTATGGTGATATCAAGTTCTTGTATGATCTACCCGATCAACAGAGCCTCAGTGGTACGCTGCGCTACAACCCAAGCACTAATAAAGGCGCAGCCCAAATCGACTATATTTATCCTTTATCCAAAAACGTCAATGGCTATGTGCAACTTTTCCAAGGGTACGGCGAATCCATCATTGATTACAATCACGAAAATACCTCTATCGGCTTCGGTATTGTATTAAATGATTGGAAAGGATTTTAGACTATAGGTCAGACTAATGGTTGTGCGCCGCTTAGCGCCTTATCAGTTGGGGTTGTGGCTGGCAGAGTATGTCAATATACGCTGCCAGTTATGCGGCTGCTACCGTAAAGCGCCCTATAATGACCCTACAAATTCTAACCATGCAGACCCATCAGCCAAACGCTCCTCTAGTCAGTCTGCAACTGCTAATAAAAGCCTGCTTTGTAGCCGCTGTCAGCGGAGTATCGCTTGGCTACCGGCGCCATTTTATGTCGATATTGCCGCGTCAGTTACTTTGCCGATTCAAGCGGCCAGCTACTACGATTATCCGCTGCGCCAAGCCATTCGTGCTTTTAAGCATAGTGAGGATATGACCCGCCTACCTCTACTTGTACATATGCTGCGTCAACTACCCCGGCCGAAAGGCTGTCATGCGGGTAATAGCGTCATCTTACCTATGCCTACTACTGATAGCCGCTTACTCAAACGCGGCTTTGACCCGGTCACTATCCTCTCGGTCTATCTCGCCAAACACTGGCAAATCCCCTTATGGTATGGGGTAGAACGTCAGGATGATACCGTCAGTCAGCAAGGTCTGAGCCGTAGCGAGCGCCTGACTAATCTAAATGAGGCTTTTGTACTCACCCAAACCCCGCCAGTCAAACGTCTGCTCTTATTCGATGATGTCGCAACCACAGGCGCAAGCCTGCAAGCGTTAGCACGTGCTGTCATTCCCACTCATCCTTATCTAACCTCTGAAGAAGTCACTGGGATCACGAATAGCGACAGTCAGCCTGCTGATATCAAGGCGACTAAGTACCATATTTCAGCTTACGCCCTCGCGCATGGCAGTCAAAACCAAAAATAGCCCCGCTCATCTTCTAAAAACTACCGTTTATTTTTACTATAACTAGAGTCTTTATGTCTTTAGTGTTATTTTTGTATATAATAAAGATGAATTGTTTTTGTATTATTTAAACTTGTAAGAGTGTGAGCTTGTCAACGTGTTATTAATAGTGAGCAAATAACACTTCAAGCGACTGTCTTATCTTGATTAGAGACAGAGATGGAACAAATATTGCACATTTAGAATATACAACTGCCTCTATAAGTGGGTAACGCTTGTAGTTGTAAGTGAACGAATCGTAGCTAACTAAGACTTTAAGGATTGTAGAACTTGGATGTGAAAGCCGCTATATCTAACTCGTCTTATAACAATAAAAATTCGGCAGGGTTTACCCTGATTGAGCTGATGGTGACGATTGCGGTATTGGCCATTATCGTTAGTATTGCCGCGCCTAATATGAGTACGCAACTTGCCAATCAGCGGGTGAAGTCGACGACGGCTACACTTGCTAATGCTTTGAAAGAGGCGAAAGTAGAGAGTCGTATTCTTCGGCAACCGCTAACTTTAGAATATGACAATAGTAGTAAAGTGTTAAATATTCAGAACATAGTTTCAAACAAAGTAGTTGCTACTATTGCTAGCTACAAATACGACGTAGAAAGCACCATAAAATCAGCTACTACTAGTATTCAGTTTAGACCTAACAATACGGCTGATGTAATGACTTATACTATCTGTGATAGTAAATCTATAGGAGCCTCTCGCCAGATTGAAGTTAGCAGCACAGGCAATATAGTTATCAAGGTAGGGGGAACCTGCTGATGAGTGGTTTTACACTTCAAAGAGGTATAGGTTTAGTCGAGGTGATGGTAGCCTTATTGCTACTAGCTGTTGCTGTTCTAGGTTTCAGTGCTATGCAATTAAGTGCTGTAAAAGCTACTGATGAGAGTCTAATGCGTACTCAATCAATCTCTGCAATAAAGTCTTTATCAGAAAGTATGCGTATATTACCTGATAGTAGTCTGCTTTATAAAAAGCAGGTTAATGATATATATAAAAGCAGTAGCTCTAGTGATAATTTTGTCAGTACCTACTGTACAAAGGCAAACTCATATGCTGCTTCAGCTAAAAACTGTAATACTGACAATTGTACCGCGGAAGAAATGGTTAAATATAATGTTGGTGCTATCATAAAGTCGACATGTACCAAAGATATTGTATTAAATATAGAAACTTGCCCAAACACCAGTGGCGTTAATCAACGACAATGTATTGTTGCTGGATGGAATCAGACTAAACCCACTATGATTGACAGTGATTTTTCATGTACTAATGCGAGTGGAAGCTACAAGCCTGCCTCTTCCTGCTTTATTATGGAGGCTTATTGATGCCAATTTTTTTATCAAACATATCCAAAAAACTGACTGCTAATAGAGCTAATATTCAGCAAGGGTTTACTTTAGTAGAGCTAATGATCTCCTTAGTGTTAGGACTATTGATATCGGCAGCAGTTATGCAAGTTTATCTAGCTAATGTTAGATCAGCAACTTTGCAAGATGCAGGATCAAGTATCATTGATTCCAATGTTTTTGGCTTACCAGTTATAGAAGATCATATTCGTTTGGCAAACCTAGGACTAGCGGGAAAGGTTGATGATACTAGTGAAGGGTCAGGTATAGTTTTGACTCAAACAGGCAACCTAAAGGGCATAAAGCTGTCTGGCAATAAAGACGTTCCTCTTACTTTATTGACTAATACTGGCGATATGACAACTGTAGGCACAGGTAATCAATGGTCAGCAAAAACCGCGACTAATACTCCGAGTGGACAACTAACTATTCAGTTCAGAGCACCTCAGGATATGTATGATTGTGAAGGTAATCTGGCGCTAGGACCTAGAGAAGTTAATCTCAATAAAGTTAAAAAGATTATCGATGGGCAAATAGTTATAGAGCGCTACTACTTACAAGCTCAAGATGCTACTAAACCCAATCAGCTATCTTTGTACTGTGATGCTGGTAAGTATATCGTGGAAGATATGGATAACTATGCAGAACAAGGAAGAGCAGGAAAGGCTACTACTGTGTTTACAGCTAAGAATGTAATAAAAGACTTTGGAGATAAAGGTGAGGTAATTATTCAGCACATGGATTATTTTGACATTTTGCTAGGAACTAAAGAGGGTCCTGATATTCGTTACTATACGGTTAAAGAGTATAAAGCTGCGGTCAATAAACCTGAAATTATCTCTTTAAAAGTTGGCGGTATTATACGTTCTAATAGTGTGGTTCAAACCTCTGAGCTGAATAATGAATTTTCAGTTTTTGGTAAAACTATAAAACTCAAAACTGATGCTACAGACGTAGAAAAGAAGTATTTGCGTTTTGCGGTTCAAAATGAAATTGCTTTACGTAACGCTAGGCTAAATCTCTAATTAGAAGGTATAAGTCCATGAAAAAGATATCATCTATGCCCAATAGTAGTCAGCAAGGTGTTGCCTTGATCGTGGTTTTATTGTTTTTAATATTGATTACTTTAGCAGGGGCTATAGCAGTAAGAAACAGTACGACTGACTTAAGACTAACTACTAGTGAGCAAGCCGATACCTTAATGTTGAATACGGCTGACAATACTAATAAAAGTATAGAACAAGTGGTAAATATAGATAATGATGATAAAAAGGCTGTGGTACAAAAAAGTATTGCACTTAGCTCAGCGGGAATGTTTGGTTATTTTATGAACTTAGGAGCAGAACAAAATAGAAACGATCAAATTGTATTTTGTTATCGACCTCGCGGTGACTACTTTTTTCGGCTTAATGAGGCCACAGTGATAGACCCTAGTGGCGGCAGTAAGCTTGTCACAGGGACTACCAGCTCAGGTGGGTTTTGCCGAGTGAGTAATGCTGAAGATTTTAGTAGTGCCCGTAATAATGTCATGACGCAAGTCGCAGTGACCAGACCTAGTAGTGATATGCTCGCCTCAGAGCCTTTTGAATATGTACCGACACAACGCTCAATTACTACCGCTAATGTCACCAGTAGCTCACCAAACTTTCGCTTATTTAGTACCTCATTCTTACCAGGAATGACCCAAGCAAGCGAAAAAGAGATATTAGAATGTCTAAAAAAACCCAATCAAAATGCCGCTGATTACGGCTATACTGAAAAAGACAAAGACAATAACGACGTCGTAAAATACTATGACCAGACCTTGACGCAGTGCTTGGCTAGCAAAGGCATACCAGCAAAAACCTTAGTTGAAGATGTTAAATTGGAGAATTTGCTTACTCCGCAAAAGTGCTTAGATTATGGTAAAGGTGGAGCCGGTAATAAGATTAGTACAGAGTGTCAGAAGCTACTAAATATCTCTGCTTCTGGCGCTCCAAAATGAGACGATTAACTACAACAAGTTTATTCGTTCTTGCTTAAAAATTATACTCCAAGGAGTACCCTATGAAAGCTTCTAACTTATTGTCAGTATTACCGGCTACTGCTCAGACCAACTTTAGAGTCTCAGCATTGGTAGTAGCTTTGTCTGCTATTAGTCTTGCTACTACTCACAGTCATGCAGCAGTTAGCTATGATTTAAAAGGAGTGGCGAGCTATAGTACTTTGGGTGATCTCTCCATTTATCAGCCTCCTATTGGCGAGTCTCAGCCAACAGTTATGCTAATGCTTGATAAATCGGGCAGTATGGGTAATTTTTATAGATCTGGTTATGGAAGAATAGACAGTCTATGGATTGACTATGGTAGCTTAGATTATCAAAAAGCCCCTTATATCATAACAGAATACATAGACAGAGTAGAAAGAGAATACATTTGTACTAGGTATGGGTGGTTTGGCTGTAGAGAAGGTTATTGGAAGGAAACCATCGTTACTGATACTGTAAAAACAACATATGACTATCACACTCCTAATTTAACAGGTAAAGACGGTAAGCCTTGCTATTTTAGTAACTATGACCTAGCGACTGTTAACAGCTATATCAACCCATCTAGTGGAATTGGTAATGGTTATCCTACAGGGTTTAAGGATAACTTTATTAGTCAAGAGCGCGATGATGATGGGGAAGATTATGATATTACTTATTGCATCGATACCAGTGCTCAAGATACGCGTACAGTAGCTGAGATTGCAACAGGTGATGTGCCAACCAACTGGCGCTTAGATAGGATGAGTGCACTAAAAGTTGCTGTATTTAAGCTACTACGTAATCCAAAAATGAATGAAGATATCAATGTAGGAGTAGGCTCTTACGGCTACAATGGTGGTAGGTACGGTAAAGTAGGTGTTGCCGCAAAGCCTTTAGACGATGACCATAAAGATGACATCAGAGAATATGTAGCAGATTTAGACCCTTATGGTGGTACACCAACGGCTAGAGCCTTTGCAGAAGCAGGCGCATATGTACTGGGTAATAATACTTCTGCTGGTACTGATACGTATAGCGGATTCTTGAATACTGATATAGATGGCGTTATACGCAATAGTAGTAACTATATCAAACCTGAAAGTTCACAGTGTGCGGGCACTGGTATATATCTACTGACAGATGGTGAGCCGAATAACGGCGCTAGTTACACTCAGACAATGATGCGTCCCTCTTTGAATGATAGTAGCTTTCAATGTAACAACCTTATGAGCAACTCAGGAGCTAGCGGAGGGAACGAAGCGAGATGGGACTGTATTGGTGCTTATGCTCGAACATTAGAAGAGAGTAAAGGGGTCAAAACCGCTATGGTCGGTTTTGGTAGTAGTTTCAATGTATTCAATGATTCCAAAAACTACAAGTCTGTACAGGCACTGCTGTCTGATGGTACGCCTTATGAAAAAAAGTACTACCGCTGTGATCTTCTGAATGACACAGATGCGCGTAATTCTTGCAACTTAGGTATGGAGTCAGAGGACCTTGATACAGGATTTAGTGGCTTTACAGGTGTAGGCGGTTTTGGTAAAGGCGGTTTTTATTACGCCAAAGATTCAAAAGATATTGTAAATAGTGTTTTATCTTTTGTTACTAAACTTGATAATGATTTAGCCAGTATTCCCTCTGGTACGATTACTATTCCTCAAGATCCACTAAGCGCTCAGAATATTCAACCTTATGCTTATCTACCCATGCTTGAGCCAAAAGTAGGTAGTAATTTACTAGTATGGCCAGGTAATCTTAAAAAGTATCAGGTCAATCAAGGCACGCTTTATGGTAAATCCGCCATTGGAAATGATGCGGATACTCGGCTTTATGTCAGTATGGACAAAGATGGCAAGATAGACACTACTGGCAAAAAGTTCCCTGCAGAGCTAAATCCCAATGCTCGCGACTTATGGAGTACCAAAAACTATAAAGCAGTCGATGCGAACGGCAAGACGGTCAATGTCAATGATCGAATAACTGCTGGCGGCTTTTATGCTCGTCTAAAATCCCCCACTACCGCTAATAATTCCTCTCGGTCGGTCTATGTAGAGAGTGGATCGGGACTCAAAAAGGTATCAGTACTTAATGGTAAGCTGGTAGGGTTTGCAGATTTAGACAATAGTTATGGAGCTGAACAAAAGCTATACTTGCTAAGCTTTTTAGGCTATGACATTGCAATCGATGCAGCACTCATCAAAAAAATCAAAGAAGCTAGTAGTCAAGAGACTGAGCTTGAAAAACTGATAACTACTCCTAGTGGCGAAGTCAAAGTATTGGGCGGAGTATTGCATTCAGAGCCTACGCTTGTCAGCTATGGGGGTAAAATTAATTCACCCGAAAAAAATACCGACTCGGATCCTACGACGATAGACGCCGATGCAGGACAAATCTCGACTGATGATAGCGATCGTGAGGACTATGTCATGTTTGGTTCTATGGAGGGTGCACTACATATAGCCAAGTCAGAAACGGGTGAGGAAAGCTTAGCTTTTATACCCAAACAACTCATTAAAGAGCAGTTAAAGGCACTCAAACTAGGAGCAGTCAGTACTGATGTAGCAAAGGACAACCCTCCTGTATTCGGTGTCGATGCTCCTTGGATGACCACGGGTAAGTATGATTATAAGTTTAACGCTGATGGCAGTGGCAAAGTGACTGCCAGTAGCATGAGAATCTATGGGGGACTGAGTAAAGGCGGCGTAGGTCTATATGGCTTAGATGTCAGTAAAGTTAGTGACCCTAAAAAGCTCTTTGCTATCGATGCTGGAGTTTCAGGCTATAGCCGAATAGGGATGGTAATGTCCAAACCTGTAGCAGGAAAGATCAAAATAGGTACAGGTACTAATGCTATAAAAGAGGTGATTATATTCGGTGGTGGCTATGA
Source organism: Psychrobacter sp. 2Y5 (assembly GCF_051847375.1). Classification (NCBI taxonomy): domain Bacteria; kingdom Pseudomonadati; phylum Pseudomonadota; class Gammaproteobacteria; order Moraxellales; family Moraxellaceae; genus Psychrobacter; species Psychrobacter sp. 2Y5. Next base: position 185,438 of record NZ_JBPYDA010000001.1, on the reverse strand, counting down.
TAAATGTTATGAAGATCCCACCTTTAAACTGAACTCTACTAACAAATTCGCCAACTGTAATATCTCTAAAGCAAAAGGTAACGCAGTTTACATTGCCGACGCTAAAACCGGAGATCTTATCGTCTCTATCTCAGGTGAGACGACAGGCAGCAAAAATGTCAGTGTTACTTCGATGAAACACAGTATAGTAAGTGAGATTACGACATTAGATCGTGATAATGATGGACTTGTAGATCATTTATATTTTGGTGATTTAGGAGGTCAGCTTTATCGAGTCGATTTGCAAAATGGAAGCAGTATTAGCTCCACAGCTGGGGTCAATACTTTTGTACGCCGAGTAAGCCGAGTACTGAATGCCAGTGGCGATAGTACTAGTGATAATCTCTCCAAAAACCTTGCCAATAAAGGTTTGCAGTATCGGTTCTATGCTCAGCCTTCAGTAAGCTTCTTTGATGCTGAGGGTTCTAGTGGTAAGCGTACAGCGGTAGTCAACATTGCCTCAGGAGACCGCAGTAGTCCATTGTCGCGTAATCGTGACCTATCAGAGGCTAATCGACTATTTGGCATTATAGATAGGGATCTAGTCGATGGTAACTTATACGGTAATGGCTTTGAGCTCAAAGTTAATGAGCTGACTTTAGACAAGCTTGCCTCACTACCTTTCGATAAGGTAACTACGCCTCTAGGCGCTCCAACAGTAGCAAAAACTAAAGCAGGAGTCTTAGCAGCGATGAAAAGCGGAGTCTTCTCTGGTTGGAGCTACCCATTAACTTACTTTGAAGGGTACTCTAATATTAAGAATGTCAAGAGTATGGGCGATGGGTTGGCAATGGGCGGTATCTACTATATGACCGCCTACAGCCCTGAGATGCAGTATGATACGACAATTAACACTTGCTCAGCGCAAGTCGTGGGCGGCTCAGAGCGTCAGCTTTATTGCTTGCCTTGGGGTATATGCGATGCTACTAGCTCTAAAAATGGTACTGGTGGCTTCGTGCGAGCAGGCAAAGGTATACAGGAGCTCGCTCTAGGCGCGTTCAGTGAAGATTTTACCAATGTACAAGTCCTTATAGGGAATCAGACTTTCGCTGAGCAGGTCGTCTCCGATAACCGTGTTGAATACGATGCCAGAAACCCTGCTGCTGATGGCCCTAATGTAATACCTCATAAGTTTGATGGTAGTGGTAAGCTATCGAATGCAGCAGGAATGGGGTCAGGAGGTATATTCGGTAATATGAGTGGCTATAAGCTCTACCCTCAGCGCTGGTACGAAAAATCTCCTGATTAAAAGGGCAAGATAGCTATGCATAATATATCTACACTAGTGATTAATAGTACGAGGTCTCTTAAATCTCATCGAGGCTTCACGCTTATTGAGATGATGATTGTAGTATTCATCATTGGCGTACTAGCGGCTATCGCAGTGCCAAGCTATCGTCAGTATCTAGTGGTCAATGCTGAGCGTAATGTACAGGCGAAGATGCAGCAGCTACAACTAGAGCTTGATCGCTGGCGCGCATCGGCGCTTACTTATAAAGGCTTTTTGCCAAGAAATATCGATAGTAATGATAAAATAGTCTATCAATATGATGAGGGCAATACAGTAATTTATGTTCCTAGCGGTAGTACGGCTGCCAATTATAGCTATAAGATTACTTTAGTCGATGGCAGTAGTCCTACTAAGTCATTGGTGGCGACGGCAGGTGTCGATAATGTGACAGGTAGGACATGGAAGATGCTGGCTGAACCCAAGGACTCTGGTATTACAAAATACGGTCATTATTTTTTAATGACTAGTAGTGGTGTGCGTTGTCAGAATACTAGTAAAGTGCTGATAACGGCTACCAGCTGTGGTACCAATCAAGGAGAGTGGTAAAAGTGATTAACAGTCTAGATAAAGCTACTGAACATGGCTTTACGCTCATAGAGCTTATGATAGTAGTCGCTATCCTCGGTATTATCTCTGCTATCGCGTATCCGAGCTATCAAGGGTATATTGAGCGAACCAATCGCGCTGATGTGATGAATGAGCTACAAAACATTGCTACTACTATTGAGAGTCGCAAACTGGCTCAAGGTCGCTACAGCAATGCGCTAGTTACAGGTTTAGGAGGTAGTTATCCCAGTACAGGAACAGCACTATATACGATCTCGGTTACTCCTAATCCTTTAACGTCTAAGTGGACTATCACAGCGACTCCAGTAACAGGAAGTAGAATGGCAGGCGATGGCAATATTACGCTCAATCATCAAGGGCTAAAATGCCGAGATACGAGCTGCGGTTTAGAGGGTGAATGGCAGTAATTGACAATTTTTGCACTGCTTGATGTACCAATGACAAAAAACGTCAGCCAAGGTTACGCTTTATTATATTAAGTGACTGAACTGACAATAATTAGCAGGTTGACAGTAACATTATGTTAACGCTACACTAGCAAGCGGTCGAATTATCATGATAAATGGTAAAAATAGGGGTAAAACCCGTAATTTCCTACTACGTCCGTCATTTTTTAGTTTTGGCATATTATATGCAATCAATATAGAGAGGCGTAACAGCTAATTTTAATCTGTAAATTAAAGGTAGGTCGTACTATAATCGACTGTCTCTATACCACCCTAAGGAGTTCTTATGAACACACAAAAAGGTTTTACCTTAATCGAACTAATGATCGTTGTTGCGATCATCGGTATTCTAGCGGCGATCGCGATTCCTGCTTATCAAGGTTATACTGAAAGATCAAGCAATACGGCATGTAGAGGCGAAGCTAAAGCCATCGCTAATGCACAGTTGATTTCTTTTTCATCTCAACAACCAATGGAACCACCAGTTTGGTCAGCTTGTGAAGTTCCTGAAGACGGCCCAACAGTAGTAGGTGAAGGAGAATTACCACCTACAGGTGATGATCCAGAAATCGCTGATGGTGCTCCAGGTTGGTCAGTTACTGCTCCAACACCAGGTGGCGGTACTGTAACTTGTGATGCAAGTGCTAACTGCACATTAGCTGAAGCTGAATAAAAATCAATTTTTTATCTATTTAAAAATATTGCTTAAGAAGGCCAAATACTTTATTTGGCTTTTTTTATACTACATAGATGAGTTAATGAAAAACTATTATAAAGTGATTTAATCATGGCATGGTTCGTGCTTGTTTTTGAACAAGCTAATAAAACTGTAGAAAACCATGACATCAATATCGGTACAGCGCGGATTTACTTTAATAGAGCTAATGATCGTAGTGACTATCATTGGGGTATTAGCTGCAATTGCAATTCCTGTCTATCAGGGCTATATAGGAGAGGCATACGGTAATTCCTGCTTGATGGAAGCAAAGAGCTATACCAATGAAGTGTATTATGCCCTAACTGATGAAGATCCTGCTACGGTTCCTGTAGCTCCAGTAACGAGCGCTTGCCAAACAATCACTGATGCCTCAGGATGGACATTAGCGACTAGACAAATCATTGAAGCAACTGCTGTAGCGCCATCGACAGCAACTATCGAATGTAATCTACCAGCTGGTACACCATGTCGTAGACTATCCTAATTTATATTACCTCAAAGCTCCTAAATTTTGTAAAAACCAAACCACCACCTCACCTCATCTACACCGCCCAAACCAAACAACCACTTCCTAAACACGCTTAACATCCAATAGTGTAAAATCACCACATCCAAAGTATAACGATGACTCATTTTATGCAAAAAAAGGTGTTAGGCGTTTGTCTCGCGATCGCGCTACTCGAAGGCTTTGCCGGTTTGGGGATTGAGATTTATGCCATTCGTATCTCTGCCACTTATATTGGCTCTTCCATCTCTATCACTGGCGTCATCCTCGCGATGGTACTCATCGCCATTGCCGTCGGTTACTGGTATGGCGGTAGGCTATCGCAAGAGATCCACACCCCAAGACAGGCGCTACTAAAGGCCGGTTATGTGCTCTCTCTTTCCGCTATCTCCCACGCTATCGCTTGTATTATTCAGCTGCCACTGCTTGCGGCCATGACCGCCAGTATCGATAGTCCTATCATTGCCGCTATCGGTGTCGGGCTATTATTCGGCGTAGGACTCGCCTTTGGCTCAACTGCTATTCCGCTGATTACCCAGTTTTTATCGCTCAAATATGAGAACGCTGAGGGCGTCGATGCTGGCAAGAACGCGGGCATGATGGTGGCGATTACCACTGTCGGCAGTGTACTTGGTTCGACGCTGACGCCGATATTATTATTGCCTTATATCGGTCTTATGAGTAGCCTCGCGTTATTTATTACCGCCTTAGCGATTAGCGCTTATTTATCTACCCGCCTTGCCGTGCAAGTCGATAGCAATGAGTCTTTGAGTTTATCGACCCATCGCATGAATTACAGCCTCGCGCTAGCGGCGGTGCTGGTGACCTTGATCTTTATTGCCCTAAATAAAGTCGATACCGGCTATCAAACCGCAACAAACGCTTGGTTTATCAAACAAACCGTCATCGATGACCAATTAGCGGTGACTATCACCGATAAACCCGGCCAGACTACCAGTAGCTGCTGGATATATCTATCTAAGAAGAACTGCCATTGGTACGGCAAAATCACCGTCGAAGCCATTGAGAACATCAAACCTGAGACTTTAGTCTTCCTTGGTGGGGCAGGGATGGGCACGCCTAGCGAAGTGGCGCATCATAACCCTGAGATGGCGCTCACCGTCATCGATATTGATAAAGGTCTGCCAGAGATCGTTGAAGCGCATTTCTTAAAAGCGCCGATAGCGCCGAATATTGAGTTTATCGGTGATGATGCGCGTGGGTTTTTGACCCGTAATAGAGATGCTAGCTATGACTTTATGCTAATAGATGCCTTTCAAGGGCGGCATGTCGCAGGGAATTTATACACTATCGAGGCACTGCGCCAGTTTCAGAACAATAGCAGCTATATCATGGCCAACATGATCGGCAAGGCCAATGTAGAGCACGGCTATAGCCAGACGTTATTTAACAACTGGCAGCAAGTGTTTGGCGATGACGCTTATATCCTCACCAAGACCACACCGAACCAACATAACCGCGATGAGATACAGAACATTATGCTCTGTAACTTTGCCTGTCCGGGCAGCGTCAAGCTTGCGCAAGCGGCCTTCTTTAACCCCTCGCAAGCGCTGCATACCGATGACGTGCCAAGATTGGATCGCTATTATTATCGGGCGATGTAAATACCATTTATGCCATAAAAAAAGGCCGTAGCAAAAGCCACAGCCTAATTCTCATCAAAACGCTTTATTTATAATCTAGCTACTTTTCTAAATACTGGATCTTACCTTTAATGCCGTCCCACTTTGCTGCTTCTGGCAAGGGACTTTTCATCTCGGTAATGTTCGGCCACTTTTGTGCCAGCTCGGCATTCAGCTCGAAGAAGATCAATTGATCTTTGGGCACTTCATCGTCAGCGAATATCGCTTCGGCAGGACATTCAGGCACGCATAAGGCGCAGTCGATACACTCATCAGGGTCGATGGCTAAGAAGTTTGGCCCTTCGTAGAAGCAGTCTACGGGGCAGACTTCTACGCAGTCCGTGTACTTACAAAGAATGCAGTTATCGGTCACGACAAAGGTCATAGCGGACTACCTGCTAGTGAATCGCCTATTGGTTAAATAATCTACTTTTCTAAATACTGAATCTTACCTTCGACGCCGTCCCACTTTTCTGCTTCTGGCATGGGCGGTTTCATCTCGGTAATATTCGGCCACTTTTGTGCCAGCTCGGCGTTCAGCTCAATAAAGATTTCTTGCCCTTTAGGGACTTCGTCTTCTGAGAATATGGCATTGGCTGGACACTCAGGCTCACAGAGGGCGCAGTCGATACACTCGTCTGGGTCAATGACTAAGAAGTTCGGTCCTTCATAAAAGCAATCTACCGGGCAGACTTCCACGCAGTCCGTGTGCTTACAAAGGATGCAGTTATCTGCAACGATAAAGGTCATAGAGGGCTACCTGTTATTGGTTGGACTTTTAAATGCTAAATAGCGAAAATATCGCATATTTTAGCGCTTTTATACCGTTTCCACAAACTCCTTTAACGACTAATGAGTTGTTTGAGGCGATAGAGCATATCATGCGCTTGCTTGGGTGTTAGGCTATCAGGGTCCATATGGTCTAGCTTTTCTTGTAGCGCAAGCCATTGATTTTGTTGCTGAATATCTACGGGTTTAGGTTCTTGCTCAGAAGAATTATTGAGGTTGGTCTTTGCATGAGGGTCATAGCGCTGCTGACGTTTATCCGTTACGGAATGAGTTAAGTCAGTTTTGTCATCAGTGTGCTCGGCTTTGTTAACATTAGCAGCGGTACTCGCGGTGAGAGTATCGAGTAGATAGCGCTGGGCATCGGCGAGTACTGCCTTAGGGATACCGGCCATTTTTGCCACATGCAGGCCAAAGCTAGAGCTGGCGGCGCCGTCCTTGATTTTATGTAATAGTAATAATTGACCATCGACTTCGCTGGCGGCGACATGAACGTTACGAATCGCCTTATTTTGCTGCGCCAATTGCGTCAGCTCAAAATAATGAGTGGCAAATAAGGTTAAGCAGCCAATCTCTAACAGCTTATTGACGCAAGCATGGGCAATTGCCAGACCATCGGTGGTGGCCGTACCGCGTCCGACTTCATCCATCAGCACTAATGATTTATCGGTGGCTTGGTTTAAGATATTTGCTGTTTCTATCATCTCCACCATAAAGGTGGATTTGCCGCCGGCCAGATCGTCTGCCGAGCCAATACGGGTAAAGATGCGATCGATATCGCCAATATGAGCACTCTGCGCCGGAACGAAACTACCACAGTGCGCGAGCAGTACAATCAGCGCGGTTTGGCGCATATAAGTGGATTTGCCGCCCATATTGGGCCCAGTGATCAGTAGTAAGCGCTCAGGATATTCGCTTGCGCCTAATTGACAGTCATTAGCGACGAAACGGTTAGTCGCATGGCTGTGAGGGTTCGCCTTATTTAATACTGCTTCGACCACCACATGACGTCCGGCTTTTACATCAATATGAGCGTTGTCATCTATCATCACCGGACGCTGCCAGTCATAAGTCATTGCCAAGTCGGACCAGTTGACGAGCACATCGAGCTGCGCTACGGCGGCGCTGAGTTGCTGTAGCTCGGTGAGATGACCGCTCAGCTCGCTAAGCAGCTGCTGATAGAGCTGCTTTTCACGCGCTAGCGCTAAAGTCTGCGCGCTTAGGTATTCGGTCTCTAGCTCTTTTAGTTCTTCGGTGATAAAGCGCTCGGTGTTTTTGAGGGTTTGCCTGCGGATGAAATGTGTTGGAGCATGCTGAGCTTGCATCTTTGGCAGCTCAAAATAAAAGCCGCTGACCTTATTGAAGCCGACTTTTAGACTCGGCAGGTTATATTGTTGCCGCGCGCTATCTGCCATCGTATCGAGGGTGGCTTGAATATTATCGTGCAAGTGCGTTAGCCGATCGAGGTCAGCATCGAAGCCTGCTGCTAGCATACCACCATCACGAATATGCGCCGGCGGCTCTTTGATGATAGCGCGCTCGATGCGCTCCGCGACCTGCTGCACGGCAGGTAAGTGGTCGGGCAGCTGTTGCATCAGCATCGGTAATAGACCGCTTTGCTCAGCTTCGATACCAGAGGCGGTTAATAAACGCGCGAGCTGCAGACTACTAGCAATAGCATCAGCGAGTTTACGCAAGTCGCGCGGTTTAGCGCTCATCAGACCGATACGGCTACTTATGCGCTCGATATCGCCAATGGTATTTAGCGTATCGCGCAGCTCAATCACTAAGGCAGAATTGTTTGAATGTGAAGTGGTATGATTGGCTGACAATAGCGCGCTTATCGCCTCCAAACGTAAATTGATACGCGTATGCTGACGTAGCGGCCGCTTCATCTGCTGCACCAGCAAGCGCTTACCCATCGGCGTTTGGCACTGGTTGAGCACGGATATTAGCGAGGTGCCATTGCTACTCACTGGGGTGAATAACTCAAGGTTTTGCTGACTACCGGCATCGATGATGAGATAGTCGTCGCTGTGCTCGACGATGAGCTGATTGACCTGCGGTATTTGCCGCTGCTGAGTTTGCCGCGCATAATGAATGAGCGCCGCGCAGCTGGTTTGCGCAAGCGGCGCTTGACTGATACCTAAGCCATCAAGGCGCTGTACAGCAAACTGCTCACAGAGGGTAGCGGCAGCATGATCGGGGTGAAAATCAGTAGCCGCAACCTCGATAATAGGACAGTCTAGCTGACCGCGCAGCCAAGCGAGCCACTGCTCATCGATAGTCTCACTGACTATCGTTTCGCTGGGCGCAAATCGTGCTAGTACGGTGAGCATTTGCGTTTGTAGTTGGGCGCTAGCTTCAGCATAGTCCGCTGAGTCCGCGACTGTTAGCGTCTGCGTGGTCAGCGTGCCGGCGGCCAAGTCGAGCTGACTGATAGCGGCTTGTAGTGGTTGTTTGCTGTTCTTAGTCTTTGATGGCGTTAATAAGTCCGCCTTAATATCGATGGCGACAACGGTTGGTGTAGAGCCGGCGCTAATGAGCGCATCATCAGTGATGGTACCTGCGGTCAAGGTCTTGACCACCTCGCGGCGCATGATGCCATTATTCGGCGTAGTAGCGGCATTCTTTTTTTGTTTATCAGCGAGCACGGGCGTATTATGACTGGCTGATTCATCTATTTGCTCGCAGACCACGACGGTTTGCCCAGCGGCAATCAGCCGCGCCATATAGCTATCGGCGGCATGAAAGGGCACGCCTGCCATGGCGATGTTATTACCGGCCTTATCGTTACCACGGCGGGTGAGAGTGATGTCTAATATCTGCGCGGCGCGTTTGGCATCGTCAAAGAACAGCTCATAAAAGTCGCCCATCCGGTACAATAATAAAGCGTTTGGATAGCTGGCTTTCATGGTTAGATACTGCACCATCATCGGTGTATGGTGCGCCAAGTCAAAGACGGTATCGCCAATGGTTAATAGGGCATTGGAGTCAGAACTAGAATCAATGGGTTTAACAGGCATTCATCATCTCTTATTGGGCTTCGCTAAAGTAAAAAATAACCACTATTTTAACACGACACAGGGTAATTGATGGTAGCGAATATCTAGTCATTGCCCTTGTATCCATCAGCAGCATAACCATATATAATGGCGAAACACTTAATTGGGTGATAATAAAACGTCAAGCTAAATGTTGGCTTACACGCTTTAATTATTGAATATTTCCATAGGTTAAAAAATTATGTTATCAAAGATTGTAGGCAGTGTGGTTGGCACCAAAAATGACCGTGAGCTCAAGCGTATGCGCAAAGTGGTCACTAAGATTAATGCCCATGAGGCTGGCGTGCAAGCCCTGTCTGATGAGCAATTACAGCAAAAGACGGCGGAGTTTAAGGATAGGCATAAAAACGGCGAGAGCCTTGATGCGCTATTACCAGAAGCGTTTGCCGTCTGCCGTGAAGCCTCACTGCGTATTACTGGTATGCGTCATTATGACGTGCAGCTGATCGGTGGTATTACCTTGCACGAAGGTAAAATCGCTGAGATGAAGACCGGTGAAGGTAAAACTTTGATGGCAACCCTCGCTATGTACCTTAACGCTATCAGTGACAAAGGCGTGCACTTAGTCACCGTCAACGACTATCTAGCCGCGCGTGATGCCGACTTAAACCGGCCGTTATTTAACTTTTTGGGTCTAAAAGTCGGGGTTATTTACTCGCAGCAGCCCGCGCAAGAAAAGGTTAACGCCTATCAAGCGGATATCACTTATGGTACCAACAACGAATACGGCTTTGACTATCTACGCGATAATATGGTCTTTAGTTTGAGCGAGAAAAAACAGCGTCCGCTAAATTTCTGTATTATCGATGAGATTGACTCCATCTTGATCGATGAGGCGCGGACACCGCTGATTATCTCAGGGCAGGCGGAAGACTCTTCACGCATGTATGCACTGATTAATACCATTATTCCGCTGCTAATACGCTCAAAAGATGAAGAAGCCAATAAAGAGAACGAAGACGAAGACTTCTGGATCGATGAGAAGAACCGCCAGATTGAGATCAGCGAAAAAGGCTATGAAAAGATTGAGCGCTTCTTAGTCAAAGTCGGCGAGCTTGGCGAAAACGAGAGTCTCTATAGTCCCAGCCGCCTGCCGCTACTAGCGCACGTGCAAGCCGCTATTCGCGCCCATCATGTCTTTGTCAAAAACGTCCACTATATCGTTGATGAGGGCGAAGTGGTCATTGTCGATGAAAACACAGGCCGGACGATGCCGGGCCGTCGCTGGTCAGAGGGTCTGCACCAAGCGGTCGAGGCCAAAGAAGGTGTCGAGATTCAAGCCGAGAACCAAACGCTGGCGACGACGACCTTCCAGAACTTTTTCCGTCTCTATGACAAGCTATCTGGCATGACCGGTACTGCAGACACTGAAGCGGCAGAATTTAAATCCACTTATGATCTAGACGTTATTGTTATCCCAACCCATAAGCCGATCGCTCGTATTGATATGGATGATCAGATCTATCTAACCAAATTAGGCAAATATCAAGGTATCATCCGCGAGATCAAAGAGATTCAGGCCAAAGGTGCACCGGTGCTAGTCGGTACAGCGACTATCGAAGCCTCAGAGGAGCTGTCCTATTTGCTCGATCAAGAAGGCGTCAAGCATAACGTGCTAAATGCCAAGCAGCACGAGCGCGAAGCCGATATCATTGCGCAGGCGGGCAGCCCAAAATCGGTCACTATCGCTACTAACATGGCGGGCCGTGGTACTGATATTATCCTAGGCGGTAACTGGGAGTCATTTATCGAAGACCCAGAGGCGGTGAGCCCGGACGAAATGCAGCGCCTCAAAGCCCAGTGGCAAGAAAAGCACGATCAAGTCGTCGCGGCTGGCGGCCTACATATTGTCGGCTCTGAGCGTCACGAATCACGCCGTATCGATAACCAGCTACGCGGCCGTGCTGGTCGCCAAGGCGATCCAGGTATGTCACGCTTCTTCTTATCCTTAGAAGATGATCTGATGCGCATCTTCGCCGGTGACCGCGTGGTCAATATGATGAAGGCGATGGGCCTCAAAGAAGACGAAGCTATCGAGCATAAGATGGTCTCTAAATCTATCGAAAACGCACAAGGTAAAGTAGAAAGCCGCGATTTCGATGCCCGTAAAAACCTGCTCAAATACGATGATGTCGCCAATGAGCAGCGTAAAGTCATCTATGGTCAGCGTGATGATTTGCTCGCTGATATGGACTTGTTAGAAGCTATCGAAGCCATGCATCACGATGTCTATAACGCGATGATTAACCAATTTATACCGCCAGGCTCTATCGATGATCAGTGGAATATCGATGGGCTTGAAGATGAGCTAGAAGACGAGTTTAAGCTCTATATGCCGGTCAATGATTGGCTAGACGAAGATCGTCGTCTCGATGAAGAGGGTCTAAGGGCCAAGATTATTGAGACAGCGTTAGATCATTATCATGGTCGCCGTGAGCAAATGGGTGAAAAAGATGCGGCGCAGCTCGAGCGTCACTTTATGCTGCAAAGCCTAGATAAACACTGGAAAGAGCACTTGACGCAAATGGATCAGCTGCGAAAGGGCATTCATCTGCGCGGTTATGCACAAAAAAATCCCGAGCAAGAGTATAAGCGCGAATCGTTTGAGCTGTTCCAAATGATGCTTGGTGCTATCAAGTCGGAAACGGTACAAGACTTATCACGCGTGCACATTCCGACTAAAGAAGAGATCGAAGCGTTAGAGGCACAGCAACGCGCGGATGCTGAGCGTATGCAAATGCAGTTTGAGCATAAAGATGCGAGTGGCCTTGCCGGTAATGAGCAACAAGCCGCCGCCCGCAACCCCAATCAAAGCCAAAACCAAACGCAGACTGCGCGTGCTAATCTAGCTGGTGCTGCAGTGGCAGGGGCGGGCGCTGCTAATGGCGCAAAGGGTAACCCTTATGCCAATATGAACGTTAGCCGTAACGCACCTTGTCCTTGTGGCTCTGGCCTGAAGTATAAGCAGTGTCATGGCAAAATCTAAGCAGTCTAATGCTTAAATCGTTTATTGCTATTATCAACCCTCACCTGTCGTAGATGAGGGTTTTTTTGTAGGCGCCGCTTTGTTTACTGATATTTTTACTGAATCTACTTTAAAACTCAGTAAATTATTTGCTAATATAAAGCCGATAGCTAATAACACTTATAGCTGGTTTGTATTTGGCTAAAAGCAGAGCCGCTTGTTTACAAATCCGATATAGGCGCACAAAGAGAGACAAGCTATAGTATTGAACACGCTAAATCATCATAAGCTTGATTATTGTAAACCGTATCAATATGAGCCTTATCGTTATAAGCTTAAGTATTTGACACTGTCAGTTTTCAGCACACACATTTAGGAGATAGGCATGAGCCTAGGATTATCAAAATCGTTACGAGCGTCTGCAATGATGACCGGAGTATTCGCTTGCGTCATTAGTCTCAGCGCTTGCCAACAAGAGCCTGAAACTGAACCAAGCTTAGAAGAAGATATTGCCGCTGAGCAAGCAGTGCCAATGTCAGCGGAACCTGCTGAGCCTAATGATACCGTCATCGCTCCTGATGCTACGCTCAATGAAGTACAAGACGATACGGTCGCTGAGGTGAACACTGGAATCACTCAAATCACTTATTTATGTGCGCCTGAGCTAAAAGTTGACGTCACTTATAAAGACGAGAGCAATGAAGCCGTTTTGAGTACAGATAAAGGAACGGTCACGGTCAATAAAACCAATGAAGGCACTAACCCAGAAGTCTACGAAGGCACGACAACGATCGATGGTAGCGCAGGCTTTACTCAGTGGCGTGTCGCGCATCAAGAGCGTGAGACCGGCGTTATCCGTACGGCTAGTGAAGGCGAGTCTGACGTTAATACCTATCAATGTGATGAGATTGATTAATAGTTGTAGACTTAACAAAGTCTTGGATTTAGCTAAATTGTAGAAACTAAAAAAAGCAACGCTAATTTAAATTAGCGTTGCTTTTTTATGGCTTACTTTTTTAGTGGTTGAGTTTTGCTGGGGCGTGTTGAATATTCACGAATGAGCACTACTGATAACTACAATGGTTCTAGCTAAGTTTAGTACTTATTTAGGCTTTCGCGTATTTTCATGCGCTAAGAACCCTTCTTCATTGACATCGAGCTCTTCGTGCTTGAGTTCAACTTCAATCGTGTCGGTATGGGTATGAGTGGTTTTGCTAATATCGATCTCTTGAATGGCGTAAGTATCTTTGGTAATCGTCGCCACTTGTCTAGATAGCACAATCTCCACCGGCGCATCACCGATTTCCACTTGTTTGCCATTGATAGTAACCACCGCCTTGCTGTCCAAACTTGGCTCAACATGGCGCAATATATCCTGCTCATCAAAATTACCTGACAGCATATCTTGGCTTTCACTGTCCTCATAAGCGGTTGTTACTGTGATGTATTCTTCAACTAGCTCAATGGGTACTTCAATCGTTCTAGTGCGCGCATGCTTAGTGACAGTGACTTTACCGACATCCAACCGCTCTTTATTGACTACTGGGCGCTCTTCTAATAGCTCAAGATAGCCGCTACCCTTATTGATAGTCGCTCCTGCCAAATGATTGGCTTCATTATCAGCGTGGATACCTTGATTAGTAACATCACGATTGGTAACATCACTGGGAGCAGGGAGTTTATGCTCACTGGCATGGTCTTCTATTTTCTTATCTGTGGTATTATCGAGATCAGTGTTGTTAATATTAGTATTACTAAGATCAGAATTAGTGGCATTGGGATTAAATGGTTTATTGGAGTCATTATTCATAATCATCTTCCTTGTCATTTTCAGTCGTATGGCGAATATAAAATATTATAGTTGTAAATTAACTTAGAACATAAAAAAAGACCAGAGACTAGCTCTGGCCTTAATTTACTGAGATAACTCAGCTGCTTTTAACTATCATAAAATACTGCTATGAGTAGTTTAGCTTATTACATACCACGAGCGCGGCGGACGTCTTCGGCAGTGATATCATCACGATCATATAAGTTACCTTCACGGTCAACGACATTACCTTCATCATTGACATCGAGCTCTTCGCGCTGAATGGTTTCAACGATAGTCTCAGTATGACGTTCAGTAGTTTTACCAACACTAACTTCTTCTGTCACATAAGTCTCTTTACCAACACGAGCACGTTCTGCTTCCAGCTCTACTTCAACAGTTTCGCTAGCACCTACATCACCAATTTTGCGATCAGAAACACGATCTACATTGGTGCGCTGGATATTTGCGTGTTCTTCTTCTAGCTCTACATTGACGTTGCGCTCTTCGGTTACGACATGTTTACCAACTTTAACTAAGCCTGCCACAATACGGTCTTTATTTACAGTGAGACGTTCTTCTAACAGCTCTAAAGTGTTCGGTGCATCATAGTGAGTATCAGCAATTTCTACGCGCTCTTCAGTAGGAACAGTATCTGCTACAAAAGCTTGACGATCTTTCTCGTACTGCTCTTTATAGCTATACTGGTAGTCATGGTCATAGACTTCCATCGCTTCTACTTGTGATTTGGTCAAGCTATCAAAGAATACGTCATCACCAACAATACGAGCTAAGCCTGCAGGTACCAATACTTCTTTTGAGCTAAACCAACCGCCTGCATCGACGATTAAGTAGCGAATACGACCAGTCGTGTCTTCTACTAAAGCGCCATCGATTTTACCGATTTTGTCTTCGTTAACACCATAGGCAGTTTTGCCAGTTGGGTCATAATAGTCATCACCAATTAGGTCACGGTGAGTCGCTTGAATATCTTGTAAACGGATAAGTTGGCTCATTATTATCTTCCTTTTATATGAGTTAATTTTTATTGAAAATGAAAACTTGAATGATAAATATAATTTTAAGTGCTCAGAATATAGCAGCCAAAATCCTAATAATCGATTTCATAACCGCTAATTCTATAAAATTCCAGTTCAGTAAGTGAATTAGTTATTATTAATTACCTAACCTCAACTAACTATTAGAATAACAAGAGCAAGAGGTAGGAGGTATATAAGCGAGGTAGCAAAATGTGCAATAGACGTAAAAGCGTGTAATAGGCTGTAAGCGCTATAACATGGCGAAGGTATAAGTTAACGGTTGTTTACAGTAAATGTTTTTTCATATTGTTTTGAGGATGTTGACTAAAATAAAAACCGCATAGCTTTAGCTGATGCGGTCATAATGAACAAATTATTAACTAAAAAAACTGAGTATCACGCTCTATGGTAGTTCGATAGCAACCGCTACCGCTTCACCGCCACCGATACAAAGGGTCGCGACGCCTTTTTTACCGCCAGTACGTTGTAGCGAGTTAATCAATGTGATCAAAATACGCGCTCCAGAGCAGCCAACAGGATGACCAAGTGCACAAGCACCACCTTCAATGTTGACTTTGCTATGCTCGATATTTAGCTCGTCCATAGCAGCCATAGTCACCATGGCAAAAGCTTCATTAATCTCCCAAAGATCGACATCGGCGACTGACCAGCCCGCTTTATCTAAGACCTTTTCGATCGCACCTATAGGAGCGATAGTGAACTCGCTAGGATGGCGAGAGTTTGAGGCGGTGGCGATAATACGCGCTTGAAACTCTAAGCCCTCTGATTTTGCTTGCGACTCTTTCATCACTACCACTGCCGCGCCGCCATCTGAGATTGAGCTGGCATTAGCTGCGGTGATAGTACCGTCTTTGGCAAAAGCGGGGCGTAGATTTGGGATACGCTCAGCGTTTGCAAGACCAGGCTCCTCGTCAGTATCGACGGTTTGTTCGCCTTTGCGAGTCTCAAAAGTGACTGGGGTGATTTCGTTGTCGAAGTGGCCATCTTTGATAGCGGTTAGCGCACGATTCAAAGACTCAATAGCAAATTCGTCCATTTGTTCGCGGCTATAGCCTTTCTCATTCGCCATCTCTTGCGCGAACTGGCCCATAAGCTTGCCGGTTTCGGCATCTTCTAGACCATCTAGGAACATATGGTCTTTGACTTCTTTATGGCCCATACGGTAGCCTGCGCGTGCACCTGGCATGATATAAGGCGCATTAGTCATCGACTCCATGCCGCCCGCGACGGCGACGTCGAAGCTACCTGCTTTGATACCGTCATAAGCTTGCATCACCGCTTTGAGGCCAGAGCCGCATAGTTTGTTGATAGTGACCGCGCCAGTACTATCTGGCAAACCGGCTTTACGCATGGCTTGGCGGGCAGGGCCTTGACCCAAACCTGCGGTCAAAATACAGCCCATAATCACTTCATCGACACTATCAGCGCTGACGCCAGCACGCTCAATAGCGGCTTCGATAGCCGCAGCGCCTAAATCCGCCGCATTGACATCTTTTAGAGCGCCCTGAAAGCCGCCCATGGGAGTACGCGCGCCATTGACGATTACGATTGCATCATTTGACATAGTTATTCGTCCTTTTTAGTATTCATTTTTGCTATTGGTATTCTTTGTTAATGAAGATTTTACAATAACCTTGCTTTTATTATAGGGGCAAGCTTACTATTTTAAAACGCTCAGTTTTATACTGATAGAGTGATAAAAAAGCAGCTCAGACATTAAACAAGGTTTTTAGACCAAGTGGTTATAGCCGTTAAGCCAACTCATCCAAGCGAATGCGTACCACTTTGCCGGTGATAGCCTCGAGCTTCTCTATCTTTTCTATCGCGAGGTTCATCTGACTCTCTACCACTGGCAAGGTCAAGATAATGACCGGCACTTGACCAACTTTGTGCGCAGGTTTTTGCAAAATCGCATCGATATTGATACCGGCATCACTCAAGATACGAGTGATATCTGCTAGCACCCCTGGATTATCAAAAGCGTGTACGCGCAGATAATAACCGCTAGTCATCTGCTCAGCGCGTAAGATAGGCGTGTCAGATAGCTGCTCGGGCTGAAATGATAAGTGCGGCACATGTTTGGCAGCAACATCACTGCCGATCACGCGCACCAGATCCATCACATCAGCCATTACCGCAGAAGCGGTCGCTCCAGCCCCAGCCCCATCACCGTAATACAGCGTTTGACCAAGTGGATGCGAATTCACCAATACCGCGTTTTTGACCCCATTGACATTCGCCAGTAAGGCGTCTTGCGGGATAAGTGTTGGATGAACTCGCAGCTCAATACCAGCCTTGTCGTCATCGCCGTCTCCATCACGGCGAACCGCGAAGCCAACGTGTTTGATACGGTAGCCCAACTCCTCAGCGTAGCTGACGTCTTGTAAAGTAATATCAGTGATGCCTTCGCAATACACTTTATCAAACTGTAGCGGAATACCAAAAGCAATAGACGCAAGCAGTGCAAGCTTGTGCGCAGCATCAATCCCTTCAACATCGAAAGTCGGATCCGCTTCAGCGTAGCCAAGCTCTTGTGCCTCGCTTAGCACTTCAGCGAAAGGACGACCCTTATCGCGCATCTCCGTCATGATGAAGTTGCCGGTACCATTGATGATACCTGCTAGCCAATCAATTTTATTGGCGGCTAAGGCTTCACGCATAACTTTAATAATCGGAATACCACCAGCGACCGCAGCTTCATAAGCGACATGGACGTTATTGGCTTCTGCCGCCGCAAAAATCTCATTACCGTGCTCAGCAAGTAAAGCTTTATTGGCGGTGACCACATGCTTACCGTTGTTAATGGCTTGCAGAATAACGTCTTTTGCAAGGGTAGTGCCGCCAATGACTTCGATGACAATATCGACATTATCGCTTGCCGCTACTGCCATTAGATCGGCATTTTGGGTAATACTGGCATCAATATCTTCACGCTGACGACGGGTACCGACTTCAGTGATGGTAATATCGCGTCCGCTACGGCGCTTAAGTTCGTCTAAATTGTCATTTATCAAATGGACCACACCAGTACCGACAGTACCGAGTCCAAGTATCGCTAGCTTTATGGATTTACTCACAGTATCCTCAAAAATTAATAAGTGTATAAAAAAGATAAGTCAGGGTTATCAGTGTACTCAGTTAAACTACCAAAAAACGCCCTTAAAAGTGAGATAAAGGCTTAAGTAAGGAGACGCTTAGTTAACTGCTAGGTTCTATTGAGCAGTTACCAATAATCTTTGTCAGTGACACAGCGGAATGTTCAGTGCACCTTACTCTAACGCTGATCTTATTTAACGCTTTATCGTATCATACCGACAAGCAGTCGTTGCGTCTATGCAATGTTGCTGACTTCGATGTTGTTGACTGCAGTGTTATTGATGACATATCGACTGAGCGTTCGTTACTATAACAATCCACTATGAAATATAATACAGTGCTACTAAGATTGATTTTTCGCAGCCGCTACTTAGTGGCATTTATCGCTTGCTCTAGCTGAGCGGCGGGTAGATAACCACCCACTTGATACCCGGTTTCGGTAAAGATAGCTGGCGTACCGCGCACGCCAAGACTCGCCCCTAAAGCCATTTGTTCTTGCACGGGGTTTGCGCAGCTAGGAGCTTGTACGTCAGCGCCCATTTTTGCTTGATTCATAGCTGCCCTGCGATCTTGACTACACCATATAGCTTCCATCTTGGGAATAGATTCTGGGCTACGAGGCCAAGCTAAATAACGAACCTCAATACCGCGAGCATTGATATCGGCAATCTCTTCGTGCAACTTACGACAGTAGCCGCAGTCTGCGTCAGTAAAGGCGTACACCACTGATTTGGTTGCACCCGTTGCTGGGAAAATCACCATGTCTTTTTTATCGACGCGCTCTAACGCTTCTTTTGCGGTTCTAGCGACTAAATCTGCACTGATATCGACAGGTGTCTCGCCGCCGATAGCGATGATCTGACCTTGAATGATATGCTTGCCGGCTTTATCCGTGAAGAAGGAGGGCAGACCTTCGGCGCTTACCCAGTAGATACCATCCATATCAGTTGGCACAGCAGAGATAATAGTCTCCTCAATACCAGAGGCATTTAGGTTAGCTTGCAAGGCGCTCACTACTGCCGCATCGTTGTCTTTCGCTGGTGTGCTGGCCGCTACAACGGCTTGTTTATTACTGACAACCTCAGAGCTGGTCGCGTCAGCAGCATTGTTTGAACATCCGGCTGCTATCACTACCAGTAGAGTACTCATCATCGCTCGCGTCAATCTATCGCGTCTGGGACTATTAGCAGATTTGTGGCTAGCCGCGCCAGCTGTTGGAAAGGGGAGTAGAGACATATAACATTTCCTATAAGCGCTAGCGCTTATCTATGGTTTGGTAGTGGATGCAGATAAAGCACAAGTAAAACCGAATAAAATTTAAATAAAACATTGTATCTTAACATATTTTATTAAATAGACGCGAAGCTAGATATTTTTAACTTAGCCTCACCTAAGAAACAGACAGCATCAATATGAATATCCGTGTCAGCAGTATCCGTGTCGAATTTTATACAGCCTTTGTAAGGAAATCAAAAATAAAATACATTCTTACTATGTAATGTCATTCTGGTTATGTCATCATTAGCTAGGTTTTCTGTGATTAATCTAATAAAAAGACATAGATAGAAAATAGGCACAGACAGACATAAGTGTCGATATACCGTTATTTGTTAAAGCACAATTATAAATTCATAACTTTTAAGGAATATACATGGCAGGTGCCAGTTTATTAACGCTACTTGATGATATCAGTGTGATATTGGATGACGTATCGGTCATGACCAAGGTCGCCGCAAAAAAGACAGCCGGAGTGTTAGGCGATGATCTAGCGCTGAACGCTGAGCAGGTCACGGGAGTCAAAGCCAATCGTGAGCTACCTGTGGTTTGGGCAGTTGCCAAAGGTTCTTTTATAAATAAGCTCATATTAGTACCAGCCGCGCTGATTATTAGTGCTATCTATCCGCCGTTAGTTACTTTTTTGCTAATGTGTGGTGGTCTGTTCTTGGTTTATGAAGGCGCTGAAAAAGTCATCCATAGATTTTGGCCACATGCATTATCTGATGACGAAGAACACACGGCTCGTCTACAAGCCAATGCGGATGAAAACGTTGATTTGGTGGCTTTTGAGAAACGCAAAATCAAAGGCGCTATTCGTACTGACTTTATTTTATCTGCAGAGATTATTGTGATTGCTTTAGGCTCCACCGCTAGCGCTACGCTCCTTCAGCGCAGTTTAGTATTATCTATTTTAGCCATCGCGATCACGATAGGTATTTATGGTCTAGTGGCGGGTATCGTAAAAATAGACGATCTGGGTTTACATCTAATGGAGAAAGAAGGTAACTTCACCCAAAAAGTCGGTAAAGTATTATTTGCTGCCGCGCCTAAACTGATGAAGTTTCTCTCTATTGCGGGTACCTTAGCGATGTTCTTAGTGGGTGGTGGTATTTTAGTACATGGTATTGGCTTTTTGGATCATGGGGTAGAGGATATCGCCCATTTGACAGGCGTTTTTGAAAGCGTGACTACCGCTATCTTAAACGGAGTCATCGGCTTTATTATCGGCGCTATTATCGTTGGTGTTTTTACTATCGTTGGCAAAATGCGCGGCGGTGATGATGATGCAAAATCAGCCGCACATTGATTTGTCATTAAAAGCACTAAGCAAATAAAAAGCCTTAACAAGCAAAAGCCCCGATAGTTAACTATCGGGGCTTTTGAGTATCGGCGCTGCTACTATTTTCGATAGCACAAGCGACTGTCATTAACTATTAACTATCTGCTTCTTTATCTACATTCTCTGCTTCAGCCTTTTCTGCTTGCGTGGGCTTCTTATGCTCAGTCTTTGGCTTACGCGTTCGCGCTTTGGGCACTTTTGGCGTTGTCAGATTAAACATTCCCGTTTGTGGTAATAACTGCTCAGCCACATTTTCGATCATGTTTTTATAACTGGCAATAGTCGTTTTTGACTTTTCAGCCCCGGCACTGTCTGTCGCTGCTGCTTCGCTGTCAGCAGTGGCAGGCTCATTAGCCACGCTCGTCTCCAGACTTTCCTGGCTAGCAAGCGCCTGATCTTCCTGCAACAGTAGCTCACTTTCGGCTGCAATGCTTTCAGCTTGCGCCTCTCTTGATAGCGCAGTAGCTTCTACGTCATCAGCGTCCACCTCACTAGTGTCGCCTGCGACTTCAGGCACAGTCAAAGTTGCTTGCTGAGTCGTTCCTTTATAGTCAGGATGCTGACCACGGGGATCATTACTCGCGCGCTGAGCGATAGGACGCGGCGCTACTGCGGTTTTGCCTTGCTCTATTGCCACTTGGCTTGTGGCGGTAGTCATAGCCGAAAAGCGCTGAAGATACTCGGCACTTAGCGAGTCATAGCCATAGTTGCTAAAGCTAAAGGTGCTGATATCGACAGTAGCAGAGCTAGTGTTTTGCTTAGCAGTACTATCTTCTGCCCCCGCCTTTTGCTGTGAATGCTCAGCTATCGCAGCAATAAAGCAATGGATCACGCCTTCATCAGCTAAGCGCTTCTCAGCCGAAGCTAGAGTCGCCCGAATAAAAGCGCCAACCGAGCCGCGAATGCTAGGCGTAGGACTGACTACAGCAGCTGAGTTGTCCGCTTGTGGCTGAGCATTTGCTAGTTGCTGACTGCGTACTACGCGCGGGTCATTGCTGGCTTGACCGAACTTATTGGCAGTGACGTAACGCGCTGCAAATAAACTATCATGGTCAAGAACAAAGGCGCGGCTTGGCTCAGCCGTCTGCTTGTCGCTAGCGACGTCAGCTGCAGCAGTCGCTTCTTTATGCTCGCCAGTGACAGTTTTATCGGCGTTTTGAGTGCTATCCGCCTGCTTCGCGTTTTCAGCTTTTACGCTAGCAGCGTCTTTGTTAGCTTCCAAACTTGCGCTTTTTTCGCTGTTATTCGCACTTTCTTTAGCCGTCGTTTGACTTGCTTTTTGCGCGTCAGTCTTCTTGTCAGACGCTTGCTTATCCGTTTTCGAGGGTCGGGAGGCGGGCGCTTTGCTATCATCTAGTGACAGATGCACGACTTCCGGCGTCTTGAGCTGCACGGGCGCTTCATTGACCTGTAACGTGACTTCGTTAGGATCTTGATTGCGGCGAGCGTGAGTCGCAGCTTGCGTGTCATTATTACGACGCGGCTGGCTGTTTTGCTTGCCATTATTTTGCTTAACGTTTTCACTCTTAACTTGGTCGTCAGAGCTAGATTGTGCTGTAGCGTCTAGCGTCTCGCCGCGCTCAAGCGAACCCCGTGAGCTACGTTTGCTATGCGGCTTACGCTTAGCAAGGGTTTGCTCATTAGAGTCGGTATTGCGCTGATTGCTTTGACGCTCATTACTGCCATTACGATCATTATCGGTATTACGATCACTATGACGCTTATCAGAGCTGTTTTTATTGTCAGTTCTGCTATCTTGACGACTGCCGTTAGCCGCATTGTTAGTAGCACTGTCGTTATCGCCTTGACTGTGGTTACTACTCGAGCCATCGCGCTGCTCTTTTCTTTGCTGCGACTTCGAAGACTGTGAAGATTTGGGCTTACGGGTCTTACGGCGACGTCTATCATCGCCTTTGCGCTCTTTATCATCATTTTTGTGTTGACGTTCAGACCCTGTATCATCAGCGCTTTGATCTTGGTCTTGCGGGCTTGCAGCTGCGCTTTGGCTTAAAGCACTGCTATCGGTTTGACCGAGTGAGCCTAAGCTCTGCGCGCCAGTATTGACCAAAGCCTCTATCGCTTCTGCGGCATCGCGACTACTGACATTAGCGACTTTAGCTTGCGGGGCTTTCGCAAACAAGTTGGATAACCAAGCGACGGCTTGCGGCTGCGCGGTAGAGCTAGTAGTTGCGGTTTGGCTGGCATTGCTCGAGGCGTTACGGTTGGTTTGATTACGATGCTCGTTACTATGATCGCTGTGGGTTACCGTACGATCAGCCGTGTGTTGCTGGCTTTGAGTCCGGCTCTCACTATTATTTCGGGCGCTACTTTGCGAGCCATTCGCCTGACGAGAGTTTGTGCTGTCGTTTTCAGCCTTATTTTGACTGCTCTGATTAGGGTTATTGGGCTTTGAGTTTTGACGAGGTTGGCGCGTCGGCTGCTGCTCTGGGCGCTCATTTTCGGCCGTTTGCCAATCGACATCGTAGCCCAGATCGTTATGCTCTTGCTGCTGGGTATCGGTGATACGCTCATAGCTTGAGGGCGCAAAACCATCGCGATTGAAGTGCAATTTGAAGTTTGGCGATTCTAAATGCGCGTGCGGCAAGATAGTAATGCGAGTACCGCTGTCTTGCTCAAGATAGACTAAGCTGTCGCGCTTTTCATTTAATAAAAAGGCGGCGATATCAGTCGGTACTTCTGCTTGTACTTCACCTTGACGCTCTTTTAGCGCGATCTGCTCAATCTGACGCATAATCGATAGCGACAGCGAGCGTAAGTCACGAATCATACCGTTACCATGGCAGCGTGGGCAGATATAGCCGGTTGACTCTTCTAATGATGGACGCAGACGCTGACGGCTCATCTCCATCAAGCCAAACTTAGAGATATCGCCGAACTGTACGCGCGCGCGGTCGTATTTGGTGGCGTCAACCAGCCGTTTTTCGACTTCTTTTTGATGCTTATTGTCATTCATATCGATAAAGTCAATAACGATAAGACCGCCCATATCACGTAAGCGTAGCTGACGGGCAATCTCATCAGCGGCTTCTAAGTTAGTATGATAAGCGGTTTCAGCGACGTCTGAGCCTTTGGTCGACTTGGCTGAGTTGATATCGATGGAGACCAGCGCTTCGGTTTGATCGATGACGATAGAACCGCCTGAGGGCAGGCGCACTTCACGCTGATAAGCGGTTTCGATCTGCTTTTCGATATTAAAGCGGGAGAACATTGGCTCGTAATCCGTATATTTACGCAGTTTTTCCGCCTGTTTTGGCATCACCGCATCAATGAAACCGGCCGCCTCAACGTAGGCGTTTTCGTTATCAATCCAAATCTCAGAGATATCATCACGCAGATAATCGCGCACCGCACGGGTGACCACGCCAGCTTCTTGATGTACGAGGCGCGGGGAGGGGTATTTTTTATTTTGCTCTTGGATGGCTTGCCAGATGTTGAGCAAGTGGTTGAGATCGTGCTGTAAGTCTTCTTGTGTTTTACCGATACCTGCGGTACGGATGATGACGCTCATGCCTTTGGGCAAATCAAGATTGCCAAGCATACGCTTCATATCTTCACGCAGCTTGCCAGATATTTGACGAGAGATACCACCGCCGCGAGGGTTATTGGGCATTAGTACTAAGTAGCGTCCAGCCAGTGACACGTAAGTGGAGAGCGCCGCGCCTTTATTACCGCGCTCTTCTTTCTCGACTTGCACGATAAGCTCATCGCCTTCTTTGATGAGTTTTTTGATATTCTCATCACGTGGATTGCCGCTTAAATATTCGGTGGAGATTTCGCGAATCGGCAAAAACCCTTGGCGCTGTGAACCATATTCCACAAACACCGCTTCTAAGGATGGCTCGACACGAGTGACATGACCTTTATAGATGTTGGACTTTTTTTGTTCGCGGGTACGGTTTTCTAGATCGAAATCGTATAGATGATTGCCTTTACACAGGGCAACACGAATCTCTTCGTTTTGAGTAGCGTTGATCAAAATGCGCTTCATATTAATATCCTATGAGGACGCACAAGCACGACAAGTTAGGTTTCAGGCTGATGGGCAAGTAGAGCTGATTTTCAGCTCAGCGCTTATAATAATGTTTACAAAATAATAGAGGGGGTATAAAGGCATATTTGCTTTGCAAAGTTTGCGCCGCCAGTCGCTATGATAAACGAGCCGTTTAAATACGCTTCTCTTTACGGGACTAAGAGGCTTACTGTCAAGCTGCTGATAAAATCTAGAGGGTGTAAAGCTATAGATTCTATTTTATAGCGTCATTCACAAAACTGTGGTTTAAATATTCTTCTAAAAATTGATTGTTCTGACTTTGGTTGTCCTAATAAGAATTGCCATTGTGAGCAAACCATAAGTTTTTTTGTATTGAGCAATCAATCAATATCCTTGATACAGTGATTGTAAGCGTTCAGTTGACAACAATGGTCGTAAGTCACTGGTTGTCAGTCTAGACCTGCAAAAGAGGTTATCTATTATTTTATAAGTAAAGCATTTATTACAAGGATAGTTTTTTGATAATTTATAACGGTACTTCAGGCTAGCGGGGCGTACTTGGCAAACAAAATAAATATTCAAGTTTCAGTCATCTTATTTCGCAACAAAGTTAAACGCCTTTTTGGGCACATCTTAGGCGTTAATACTAATATTTATCGTTAATACTAATGCTTATACGTTGAGGCGAATAGGGACTAACATAGCTACTAAGCTATAGGTAGGATATCGTCGCTACCAGTTAAATCTGTTTGACCGCCAATAGTTTTTTTAAACTAATTTAGTAAGTCAGCTATTCATTATCAGTTCAAACTACTCTTACTTGCTCAATAGCGCGACCTTAGCTGATGAATAAACAAAGGATTGTAGGTCCTAATTTAAACATAAGTTATTATTTAAGCTGTCGTTATGCGCGTATTAAGTAAATGGTATTTGGTTTATTAGCAAATATCTTGCTTTAAAATCGGATGAGACGCGTAACATTACCGCCACCCGTGCTCAACATGCTAAACTATAACAAATCTTTGTGTAAATACCTAACTAAAAATGACGAATTCTACAATGACCGATGATAAACCTAACCATGAAGCCCCTGTGATATTCAATAGCAAAACCCGTCCGCAAAGCGCTGACGACGAAATTGGTAATTTTGGTAAGGTTAATTACTTAGAAGTCACTCGCCATCAGCACGATCAGCGTTTAGATAACTTTTTGCTGAACCGTCTAAAAGGTCTGCCAAAAGCGCATATCTATAAGATGATTCGCTCCGATGAGGTACGCGTCAATAATAAGCGCTGCAAAGCTCATGATCGGCTGCAGCGCGAGGATGTGGTGCGTATTGCACCGGTACAGCTCGCTACTCGTGATAAGCCTATTATCAGTACTGAGTTTGCTGAAAGTCTGCTTGAGCGCGTGGTCTATGAGGATGAGGGCCTAATGGTATTAAATAAGCCCTCAGGCATCGCTGTCCATGGCGGCAGTGGCCTTGACTTTGGCGTAATCGAAGCCATGCGCGAGGTCACTGGCAAAAAATACTTGGAGCTGATCCACCGCATTGACAAAGATACCTCTGGGCTGCTAATGATCTCCAAAAAACGCTCAACACTCAAGACCTTGCAGCAGCATTTGGTCGATAAAACCATTCAAAAGCATTATCTGTGTATTGCCAAAGGTCAGCCAGTGATGAGCGAGCAGCGTATTGACGCGCCTCTACTGCGCTATACGGTAGCTAACGGTGAGCGCCGCGTCAAAGTCGAGACACAAGATGAGCAAGCCAAAGACAGCCAGACCGATATTATCGTCCATAGCCGCTTCACTATTAATGAGCAGCCCGTCAGCTTAATAGAAGCTAAGCCGCTAACGGGACGTACCCATCAGATACGCGTACATTTAGCACATATTGGTCACGCCATTTTAGGCGATGATAAATACCATGTGCATGATAAATCTGGCGTCCACCGCCTCTGCTTGCATGCCTGGCGTTTGGATATTCCTGGCTATAAGATGATTACCGCGCCATTACCGGAAGATATGGCGGACTGGCTCCCTGAGCAAACTGAGCTGCCAGAATAAACCTAGCTATCCGATTGATTATAGCTGTGAGAAGCAAGTTAAAATAAAGGCCAATTTATGACCCAAGCCACTATTGAGCGTAGTGTTCCCATCAATGACTTACGCCCTGAGCATCATTTAGCCCATAAAGCGCTGATTATCTTTGATTGGGATGGGACGTTAATGGATTCAATCGGGCTGATCGTCGAAACCATGCACATCGCAGGCGAGGCGCACGGTTTTATTACTAACGATAAAGCTATCAAAGATATCATAGGCCTAAGTCTACTAAGCGGTATTGAGATACTCTACCCGCAGGCAAGCGCAGAGCAGCAGTTGTCTATTCAGCAAAGTTATGCCGATTATTATATTGCTAATAGCCCGCGTACGCCGTTTTTTGCGCCGATAGAAGCCATGTTAAAGAATCTAAAGTCTCAAGGTAAACAGCTTGCGGTCGCGACAGGTAAAAACCGTCGCGGGCTTGATCGGGTGATATCAGCCTCTGCTAGTCGTGAGTATTTTATAATGACCCGCTGCGCCGATGAAGCAGGCTCGAAACCTGATCCGCAGATGCTTCATGATATTTTAAATTTTAGCAAACAGCCGGTCAGTCGTGCGGTTTATATTGGCGATAGTATCTATGATATCCAAATGGCAAATCGTCTAGGAATGACGAGCATCGCTGTCAATTACGGCACTGCAACTCATGCAGAGCTTGCCGCGCAGCAGCCCACTTATCAGGTGCAGACTCCTGAAGCATTAGCCGAGTTACTGTCTTGTTAGCAAAAGTATAGCAAACGGACCCTAAAAAAACAGGCTACCTCATCTTCAATAAGGTAGCCTGTTTTTTTGCTCAATGAACAGTATTTAAATAAGCAGGTTCATCGGTTACTCATTTTAGTGCTCATTATTATTACTGACAGAGCTGTTCATTTCAACCTCATCGGAATGTGTTACAACCGTTTCGCTAGCTTGCTGCTGTAACATACCGTCTGCGTCAAGCTTGTAGTCGTACCAATGCCCCATCACTCCAGCTAGCTCCTCTAACCCTTCTTTTCTGAGCGCTGAAAACAGCTGAATGCTGCAATTTAGGCCGATCTTTTTAAGATGCTTACGCATATTTAGCAGCGCATTTTTGGAAGCGCCGTATTTAAGTTTATCTGCTTTAGTTAGCAAGATATGTACGGGCAGCTCGCCTTCTTTTGCCCAGTGCAGCATTTGCTCATCAAAGAACTTCAAAGGATGACGGATATCTGTCAATAGCACGAGCCCCGCAAGGCTCTCACGCGAGACCAGATATTCTTCTAGCTCTACTTGCCATTCTTTTTTCATCTCCAGCGGTACAGCCGCATAGCCATAACCTGGCAAATCTACCAAGCGTCTATCGGTGTCGCCGATTTTGAAAAAGTTAATCATCTGCGTGCGCCCTGGAGTCTTGGAAGAGCGGGCAAGCTGACGCTGATTGGTCAAAGCATTGATAGCGGATGATTTACCAGCGTTTGAGCGCCCTGCAAATGCAATCTCCAACCCAGCATCAGGCGGGCAGAGGCGAAAAGTAGGCGCTGAGGTCATAAACTCAGTTTGCTGAATACGTTGACGCGAT
Source organism: Psychrobacter sp. 2Y5 (assembly GCF_051847375.1). Taxonomy (NCBI): domain Bacteria; kingdom Pseudomonadati; phylum Pseudomonadota; class Gammaproteobacteria; order Moraxellales; family Moraxellaceae; genus Psychrobacter; species Psychrobacter sp. 2Y5. The sequence continues at coordinate 157,165 of NZ_JBPYDA010000001.1, read as the reverse complement.
TTGGTATTGAATGCGGCGTGCTCACTAGCAACGTCGCTGTAAGGGGTGCTCATAACGGACTCATTATTGAAATAATTAATAAAGGCATTATATCAATAACAGCCCAACATTAAAGCAAATAGGCACTTAAGATTGCTCAAAGCGCGTGAATTAATTAATGGCACTAAATGTTGAGCTATACGATGGCTTGCTGCTTTTCCTCCTATACCTGTACCATAATTAAACAGGAGGAAACTATATTAATATGACATACATTGTTACAATACTAGCAAGTGCAGTTGCAAAACAACCAATCCACCAAAGGAGGTGTCTTATGCGTTCATTACTGAAAACGGTTGCAAACACCAGTCGTACTTTGGGCGGTAGTGTCGCTGCGGTGATGCTAAGTAGCATGCTGATGAGCAGTCCTGCTGTGGCTGATATTGCCACTACTTATGATAACTCGTGTGCAGCCTGCCATGATAGCGGTGCGCTAGGTGCTTTAAAAAAAGGCGATAGTGCGGCCTGGGCAAAGCTGAAACAGCAAAAAGGGATGCCAGCCTTAGTTAGCTCAGTAAAAAACGGTATGATTCAGATGCCAGCGGGCGGCTTATGCGATGAGTGTAATGATGATGACTATCGTAAATTAATTGATTACATGAGTAAATAAGGGTTAATTAATGCCTTGTTGTTGGCTTTTTAGGGGGCTAATCTCATGATAAAAACCCTTAGGTATGATGATTAAGTAGGCAAATCCATCAAAGTCTTGCTATAATAATCGCAAATAAACCCTGATGTTAGTAAGTACTTCTGGGCGGCTTGTAATTGAGACCTAAAGAGGCAAGTCACTGTGCTAATAAATAGCATAGTGATAATTGTGCGTCAGATGTCTGTATGTGTCAGATATCTGGCTCCTTCATATTACAAATACTCCAAGCAATGCTTACGCCGAGTTAGTAGGATTCGTATCAATGAAAAAGTTAATCGCTGCCGCCAGCTTATGTGTTGCAAGTTACAGCGTCCAAGCTGCTATTATCGTTCCTGAATATGACGCTAATGCCGGTAAACAAATCGCTGAAACAGTGTGTGCTGCCTGTCACGGTGTCGATGGAGTGAGTGTCGTACCTGCGCAAGCTAACATAGGTGGTCAGAATGTCAAATATCTCTATAAACAACTGGTCAACTTCAAATCAGGTTACCGAGTCAATGGTATTATGCAGTCACAAGTGGCGAACTTGTCACAGCAAGATCTGGCTAACGTAGCAGGTTACTATTCTGAACAACCAGTTTGGGGCGTAGGGTTTGCTAATCCGGCTACTAACCAAGAAGCGACGAAGCTATTCTTAGGTGGTGATAAGTCGCGCGGCGTTATTGGCTGTGCCGGTTGTCATGGTCCTGATGGCGCTGGTAATACTTGGGCCGCTTTTCCGCGTCTAGGCGGGCAACACGCTGAGTATATCTCCAATCAGCTCAAACTGTTCCGTGCTGCTGGTCGTGAAGACGATGTGACCGGTGATGATCAAAAGCGTTATAATGATGCGGATAAAGAAGGCGAAAAAGGCATGATGCAGATGGTATCATCAAGACTATCAGATCGTGATATTCGCATTTTGTCAGACTACATTAGCGCTCTTCATTAAGATTGTTTAGTAGATAGACTGAGTGGATCGCTTACTTTAAATAATAATTGTCAAATGATTAAACCCCGTTTTCGGGGTTTTTTTATAGCTGTATGACCTTTACTATTGTTTAGATGATACCGTTTAAAGGTAAGCGGATTTTTTGTATTATTACTAGGGTCTATTGAACACTCTACCGTGGTACTGACAGTGCCGTCTAATGAATGTTTAACCCGCCCTAACCTTAGATTAGTTTGGATTGAGATTATGATGAGCCGCTATGCTTCTTATTTTATAGCAGCATTACTGCCGCTATTGCTTTTTCGTTGGTTTGCACCGGACTTAGTAGGACAGATTGATTTTTGGCTACTGTGGTTACTGGCGATGGTATTGGTATCGTTACCGGTGGTGTATGCTGAGATTGCCTTAGCCTACCGCAGTGTCGAGGCGCCATTAGCCGGTATGCAAAAGCTGACTCGTGAAGCGGATGCTAGCCCAGTGTGGCGTAGCTTTGGCTGGCTGGCAGCAGGAGTGACTATCGTCATCGCCGCGCTCGTCATATCAGGAGCAAGTAGCGGCGTTTTGGCAGCATTGACGGAGCTAAATAGTGCTCCTAATCTACCCCATTTTGCAGTAGCAGGCGGCTTAGTCGTCATTGTAGTATTACTGAGCTTGCTTGCAGCAACCACTTTACCTATTGGCTTAGGGCTTATTATCCTAGGGTTATTGTTAGGATTTGCTAACGGCTTACCGAGCATTGATTTTGCTATGACTAATATTACGCTAAGCGAGTGGGCACGAGCTGTCGCTTTGGCTTTAGTCAGCGTCGGCGCAGGTACAGGGCTATATTGGTTTGCACAGCACTTAGTGAGTAAAGAGTCTATAACCGCGGTATCTAGCGATCAGCAAAGCAATTCATTCACTAATACTTCAGCTTCTAGCCTCTCTATTGGTAGCACATCAGCTAAGCTACCGGCAACGAAGCGAGTGTTACCGATTTGGATATTGCAGTTAGTGGTCGGGGTCATCGCTTTATTAACGAGTGCCTTAACTTTACCACCTATAGGTCAGTTGTCTTATTGGTTTGGGGTATTGTTTGTCGCCAGCTATTTGCTACATTATAGTACTCAGCAATTGGCGCATAAGTTTGGCTTGCTAGTCAGCTTAGTGCTCGCTTTCATATTAGTCGCGATCTTAGCCGTAGCAGTACCGACTATATGGCTAGTGGGATTACTAGTCATAATAAGCAGTATCGCGGTACTGTTCTTATCTATCTTTGCCGGCTGGCAGATGAAGATTAGCCATTTACGTAAGGCTTTGAATTTTAGTAGCGAAGCCCTATACAACCTTTGGCGTATAGCGATACGTTTAGTGGTGCCGCTAGCGATGGTATTGGCCTTTTTCGGTTGGCTACTGTCGTGGTCAAGCTGATGGATAAGATAGAAGTAGAGGAGGTCACGGCTAGTACGAGAGCCTCGATGCAGACCTCTATGATCACTGTATATTTGGCGTATGCCGAAACCGCGCAGCGCCAGCATTATAAATCGCTAGCTGTAAACATAGGCACGACGCTATATGAGGCGCTAGCACAAGCAGGGTGGCTCTCGCAGTTTGAGGAGTTGGCAGTGTGGTGTGAGCAGATGGCGGATATAGAGGTGCCAAAAGCCAAGCTCTGGCACGTCGGCGTTTACGCGCAAAAACAGCCTTTAAACTATCAGTTGCAAGCCAGCGATCGCATCGAGGTCTATCGCAGCTTAAACGCTGATCCTATGTCTCAGCGTAAAAGCAAAAGCGTCGTGAAGTCCTCTAATTAAGAGGTGGGTAAAGAATCAATACCTTCGATACGAGTAACGATACCTTGTTCGTCAAAATAAACGATTAGATGCTGACTGGCATTTTTGACATCAGCAATGCCTTTACGCTTGCCTTCAGTGCCGGCCTGATAGTCATAAATATAATCCCAACGATTGGGCGCGAGGGTGTCTCTAATAGCAGGACTGCCCAAGATATAGAGCACTTGGTTCTGATTCATACCCACTTGCAGTTTTTGCGCTTGCGTTTGGGTTATAGGAGTTCCTTGTGGCAAGTCGATCGTATAGACGCTAAATAACGAGCAACCAGATAAGGCGACGCTAGCGCCCAAGGTTAATGTCAGTAGTCCTTTACGCAAAAAGGTTTTTGGTAAAGAAGCTTTGCCAGAAGATAAAAGATTTGGAGTACGGAGAACTAATGACTTTATCATGGTAAGATGACTCATAAAAAATGGGTGGGGCACGGTGCATCGCCATTATGGCGACTCTAGCCGGCAATCTTGAACAAATGATACGTCATTTACTTGCAATTGCCTACCACTTACGACATTATTTACGCAGTGCTTGAGGTTGCTTTTAATGATTTATAGTGTAGATTCATAGACTTGCGTTAGGGTTGCTAGATAATGCTAGCAACTGATAACCGCATTATTTCGGCTTTAAAACTTGTCAGTATAAGGCTAATTACCTTTAATAATGATTTCTTTATTCTTATTTGTTAAGACTTAACAGTCAGAAGGGATATTATGACGATTACCAATCAAGAATTACGTAAAGCGGGGTTAAAAGTAACCTTACCGCGTGTCAAAATATTAGAGCTGCTTGAGCAGGCAGAACGTCACCATATGAGCGCAGAAGAGGTCTATAAAGCGCTGATTGAGCAAGGGGAAGACGTTGGGCTAGCGACCGTGTACCGAGTGCTGACTCAATTTGAGCAAGCCGGTATTGTTGAGCGCCATAATTTTGAAAACAACTTATCGGTGTTTGAGATTACTCAAGAGGAGCATCACGATCACCTGGTTTGCGACATCTGTGGCAAAATCGTTGAGTTTCATAATGAGATCATCGAAGAAGAGCAGCTTAAAGTGGCTAAAGAGTATGGCTTCAAGCTATCAGGTCACTCCTTAGTGTTGTACGGCATTTGTGATAATCAAGAATGCCAAGACAACGCTAGATAAGTCATACTTTTATACAAAAAAAGCAGCTTCTCTTTTTAGTAGCTTATTTCAAAAGAGTAAGCTGCTTTTTTTGTGTTCATTAAATAAAATTAACCGTTATTCAAAGATAAGCTATCACTGTTATCCGTAAAGCTGCGTTTATTGTTTTTACTATTGAGTTTGATCTGTAGGCGCAAATCATTCGGGGAGTCGGCGTGCTTAATCGCTTCTTGGTACTCTATTTCCCCGTTTTCGTATAAGTCAAATAGCGCCTGATCAAAAGTCTGCATGCCGCTATCACGCGAACGAGTCATGACATTTTTTATTTCATGAATCTCACCCTTACGAATGTAATCGCTGATTAATTGCGAGTTTAAGAGAATCTCAATAGCCGCGCGCCGACCTTCACCATCAGCAGTCGGAATGAGCTGCTGAGCGACAATCGCTTGCAGGTTCAGGGATAGATCCATAAAGGTCTGGGTATGGCGATTGCTTTCAAAAAAGTGAATAATACGATCGATAGCTTGGTTAGCATTATTAGCATGCAAAGTGGCAAATACTAAATGGCCGGTCTCAGCATACTGGATGGCGTAGCTCATCACCGTTGGGTTACGAATCTCACCGATCAAAATGACGTCTGGCGCTTGGCGTAGAGTGTTTTTCAGGCCAGCTTCAAAGGACTGCGTGTCGATACCCACTTCACGCTGAGTAATAATACACCCTTGGTGTTCGTGGACAAACTCAATAGGGTCTTCAACTGTGATAATGTGGCCGTGCGAGTGTCTATTACGATGGCCTATCATCGCTGCTAGAGTAGTGGATTTGCCGGTACCGGTAGCGCCTACCAATAAGATAATACCGCGTTTCTTCATAGCCAACTCTTTTAAAGAGTCGGGGAGACCCAGCTCTTCAACGGTTGGAATCTTACTTTCAATCTTACGCAGAACCATGCCAGCCATATCACGTTGCACAAAGGCGCTGACCCGAAAGCGAGCTTGCTGTGCTTCATCGGTAATGGCAAATTGACACTCGTTCGTGCTCTCAAACTCTTGTTGCTGATTGCCCGTCATCACGCTTTTGACGAGTTTCATGGTCTGTTCACCATTGAGCGGTGTTTTACCAATCGGAAAAATCTGACCATTGACCTTCATTGAAGGCGCGACATCAGCGGTAATAAAGAGATCAGAACCATTTTTTGCAATCATTAATTGCAGCAGTTTCTCGAAGTCCATGGTTTTCCTAAACTATAATGATGAAATGATAAAATTAAAAAATCTCTACGTTTAAAAAGCTTTATAAATCCTTTCCCAAGCTTTGTTACTGGCTAATTTAGCAAAACGCTATTCATCTTTAACTTACTATAAAAAAGTCTCAGGCTGCTTGGCATAAGGGCGCGCCACCTCTCGCGATACCGTACCTCGGCTGACCAAGTTCTTTAAGGTTTGGTCGAGGGTAATCATACCGTCGCCGGCACTCGTCTGAATCGATGAGTACATCTGAGCGATTTTATTTTCGCGAATCAAGTTACGAATAGCAGGGGTGCCGAGCATAATTTCATGAGCAGCGATACGGCCACCGGTCTTACGGCGTAATAAGGTTTGTGAGATAACCGCTTGCAGAGACTCTGAGAGCATAGCGCGAATCATGTCTTTCTCGGCAGCCGGAAAGACGTCAATAACGCGGTCAATGGTTTTAGCCGCTGAGCTGGTATGCAAGGTGCCAAACACTAAATGCCCCGTTTCAGCAGCGGTAAGCGCCAGCCGAATAGTCTCAAGATCACGTAACTCACCAACTAGAATGACGTCGGGATCTTCACGCAAGGCTGAGCGTAGTGCTGGCTCGAAACCTAACGTATCGCGGTGCACTTCGCGCTGATTAATTAAGCTCTTTTTGGACTGATGCACAAACTCGATAGGATCCTCGATAGTCAAGATATGCTCTTTACGCGTCTCATTGATATAATCGATCATAGCCGCTAGAGTCGTTGATTTACCAGAACCTGTCGGGCCAGTAACCAAAACAATACCGCGCTTAAAGTCGGACACTTTTTTGAAGATATCTCCCATTCCTAAATCTTCTAGAGTCAAAACGGTTGAGGGAATCGTCCGAAACACTGCACCTGCGCCGCGATCTTGATTAAAAGCGTTGACCCGAAAGCGCGCTAAGTTCGGTATGGCAAAAGAAAAATCCGTCTCAAAAAACTCTTCAAAATCTGCGCGCTGCTTATCATTCATAATGTCATAAATAAGCTGATGCACGACTTGATGGCTCATCGCTGGCATGTTGATACGGGTCATCTCGCCATCTACTCGAATCATCGCCGGCATTCCTGCTGAGATATGTAGATCAGACGCTTTATGCTTGACGGTGAACTGCAATAAGTCTTCGATACTTATAGCGTTTTTTTCAGTCATAGTGGGGCTTTCCTAGTGATCATTTCTTGGCAATCAGTTATTCATGACCAGTACAGTTGAGATAAGCGAATCATGCGCTTACGTTAATTCATGTAACAATATAATAACAAGACTGGGCTTATATGACCATCTGCTATATAAATAAAATGCAAAAATAGACTAAGTCGACATTTTTAGTCTATGACGCGAACAAATACTTCTAAAAAATATCTAAAATAACTGAGTCATTTATGAATACTGAAAATAGGGCTACTGATAAACTGATAAGCAACTGGCGACAAGTCAATGCAGAGGTACAAGAGGCGTGCAAGCAAAGCCATCGCCGTATAGATGATGTTCAGCTGCTAGCGGTTTCTAAGACTAAACCTGTAGAGATGATAAGCGCTTTAGCGGAGAGGGGTCAGCGCGATTTTGGCGAGAACTATCTACAAGAAGCACTGGAGAAAATTACTCAACTGCGAGAATTCGCCGCGACGCAAGATATTGTCTGGCATTACATCGGTAGTATTCAGCGTAATAAGACCCGCGATATCGCCGAGCATTTTGATTGGGTGCAAACGCTTGAGCGCGACATTATCGCCAAGCGCTTAAATGATCAGCGCCCAGATAATATGCCAGCACTCAACGTCCTCATTCAGCTCAATATTGATGATGAAGACAGCAAATCTGGCTGCACGCCTGAGCAATTACCAGAGCTGATAGAGACTGTTAAAGGCTATGAGCGCTTACAATTACGTGGTCTGATGATTATCCCTGCCAAAGCGGACACCGATGCCTTTGCTCGTACACAGCAGCTGTTCGATGAGGTGCAGCAAGCTCATCCAGAGCTGACCTCATGGGATACCCTTAGCATGGGCATGAGCGCCGATATGACGGAGGCGATAGCGCATGGCTCAACGATGGTACGCGTTGGTAGCGCTATTTTTGGCGCCCGTGATTAAGGTCTTTAAGTTGAAGTATCGTCATCAAGCATCCTCATCGAACTTAGTGACTAATAGTTGATTAATCTTTAAGTGCTGTGTTGCCAAAATCTCAAAGCGATAATTGGCGTATTCGATTGTATCGGTCTTTTTGGGGATTTTGCGTAGCATATACATCATAAAGCCGCTGATGGTTTCGTAGTTTTGACTGTGCGGTAAATTGACAATACCCAAAGCCCGAATCACATCTTCAATCGGTGTCATCCCATCGATGAGCCATGAGTTATCAGTGCGCTGCACGATAGGCTGCTCTTCAAGGGTCACCAGCTCACCCATTACGATACTCATGACATCTTTGAGGGTAATCACGCCAACGACGAGCGCATATTCATTTACGATAACTGCAAAGTCAGCGCCGGTCGATTTAAAGGTCTCTAGTACCTCAAATAGTGATAAGGTATTAGGCACATACAGCGCCGGCTTTATCAGCGCCTTATCCAGCAAGCAGACTTCTTGCTGCTCTAGCACAGCAGCCAAAAAGGTACGCGATTCTACATAGCCAACAATATGCTCTAAATCATCATCCTTACAGACCAAAAACTTATTGTGTGGCTGCTTAATCATCACGCTAACGACTTCTTCGGTGCTAGTAGTGGTGTCGAAATAGACAATGTGCTCGCGCGGATTCATCACTGAGGTGACGGTACGCTCTTGCATCTCAAAGATATTCTCGATTAAGTGGTGCTCTTGCCGCTTGATAACACCAGCCTCTGCTCCTGCATCCATTACCGCATAGATATCCTCAGAAGTCATTTCATCTTGACGTATAGTTGACACTCCCATGAGCTTAAAAAGCGAGTTTGCTGCGCCATCGAACACCCAAATAATAGGTTTGAAAATAAAAATCAAAAATATCATCGGCCGGACCATTTTCACCGCGATAGCTTCAGAGTTGGACATAGCCAAACGCTTGGGCATTAGATCGGCAAAGAGGACAAACACGCTCGTCACGACTATGAAAGACACGACAGAAGCGGCTGTTTCATTGCCGAATAAATGTTGTAGATAAGGACTAACGGCTGACTCTCCAATAACCCCGGCTAGGATAGCCACTGCGTTTAGTGCGACTTGTACAACGGTGATAAAGCTACCGGGCTGCTCTTGCATAGCCAGCACGTCAAGGGCGCGTACTTCACCTTCTTTGGCCATGACTTGTAGCTTGATCTTACGGGCGGAGGCCAGCGCCAACTCCGAGCTTGAGACAATAGCGCTCAGCGCAATTAGGATAAAGATAAACACACTAGCAGTTAGCAAGCTCATGACGTACTCGGATATAAAAGAGAAAACAATGATAATAAGAGGGAGGTAAATAAGAACTAAATAAAAAATTATCGATAAAAACTAAAAAAGCTGGGCAAGCACCCAGCTAATGATAAAAGTGAGACGACTATTTTTTAAAAGTGCGCTTAGCCCTTGATAGACCATTTATTGACCAGCGGATAGCGGCGTTCACGGCCAAAGGCTTTATGACTAATCTTGGTACCGATTGGCGCTTGCAGACGCTTGTATTCGCTATTGTCTACCATTTTGATGGTTTTGGCGACTAGCTCTGCCTCAAAGCCTTTATCGATGATTTCTTGATAGCCCATATCTTCATCAATATAAAGTGTCAAGATAGCATCTAAAGTATCGTAGTCCGGCAAGCTATCTTGATCTTTTTGATCAGGACGCAGCTCAGCCGATGGCGGACGCGTAATGACGCGCTCAGGAATAACGGGCGTGTCCTCCAAGCGATTGCGATAACTGGCTAAGTCATAAACCTGTGATTTGTAGACATCTTTTAGCACATCAAAGCCGCCCGCCATATCGCCATACAAGGTTGAGTAGCCTACTGCCAGCTCAGACTTATTACCTGTGGTAATCACTAAATGACCGAACTTATTGGATAGAGCCATCAAGATAACGCCGCGAGCGCGAGCTTGGATGTTCTCTTCGGTAGTATCAGCCGGTGACTTATTGAATAGAGGCGCTAAAGTGTGGCGAATACCTTCAACGGCATCGAAGATCGGGCAGACGGTATAAGAGACATTCAAGCGGCGAGCTTGCGCTTGCGCGTCTTCCAAGCTGATCTTTGAGGTGTACTCATAAGGCATCATCACCGCATAGACTTTGTCAGCACCTAAGGCATCAACGGCGATACATAAGGTCAACGCTGAGTCGATACCGCCTGATAAGCCAATAATCACGCCAGTGAATCCTGAATGATTGACATAATCGCGTAGACCGACGACTAAGGCTTGATACATCTCAGACTCACGGCTAAGGCTCAACGGAGCTTTTTGCTGCGTGTTAAATGTAGCAGTATTGACATTCAAACTAGCTAGCAAGAGCTGATCCATAAATCTTGGCGCTTCGTGAGCGATAGTGCCATCGGCTTGCACCGCCATCGAGCCGCCATCAAAGACCAAATCATCTTGGCCGCCGACAGCATTGAGATACAGAATCGGTAACTGTTGCTCGCTGCTGCGCTTAGCTAGCATGGCTTTACGGTTATCTTGCTTATCAAGCTCAAAAGGCGAAGCATTGAGACTAATGACCAGATCAGCACCTTGTTTTTTGAGATCGCTGATAGGCGCTTTTTCCCATAAGTCTTCACAGATTAGCAGGCCAATAGTGAGACCTTTATAGTCAAACAAAACCTGGTTACGGCCTTTATCGAAGTAACGGCGCTCATCAAATACACCATAATTTGGCAGGATTTGCTTGTGATAAAAGCCTTTTTGGTGACCATTATGCAAGATAGCTGCTGAGTTAAAAGTGCCATGATGATCGACATGAGGGTAGCCCACGATCATTACGATGTTTTCAATATCACTGAGCGCCGATAAAGCGTTTTTGACTCGGCCTGAGAGGCTAGGACGCAATAATAAGTCTTGCGGCGGATAGCCAAGCAATGCTAATTCTGGAAAAACGATGACATCCGCGCCTTGTTCGCGAGCCTCGATAGCCAGTTTGCGCATTTTATCGGTATTGGCATTGATATCGCCGACCAAAAAATGCGATTGTGCTAACGCAAAAGTGACACTGTCAGCGGCATTATTGGTGACTGTATCAGCATTCGCAGGAGTATTATTAACTCTACTTTTATCAGCAGAATTTGTGTTGTTGTCTTTTGACATTGTTATTTTCCTATAGATATATTATCTGAGTAGTGAGTTGTTATAAGTCGAGCAAAATAAAGTAAATAAATTCTTATTTTTTTGAGTAGCACTTAAGGTTAGGGCTGTTATTTATCAGTAAAACTGCTAAGCTAAAATAGTTAAAAATAAACCTTAGCAATCTAAAATACTAGATCCAAATACAGAATAAATCCTAGCCACAATATTTAAAAACTATCTTATCGAGTAGTAATTTGATAGCGGTTAAAACACGAGCACAATGCCTTTAGTATAACATCAATTGCCAAGCCTACGAGAATGCTGCGGTCATTTAGCTCAGTAAGTGACTGGCTAGTATTCATAATAAGGGTAATGAATTGAGTCAGGTTTATTGACTAGTTGGGCTTATTACCAGAGAGTGGTCCTTCATTAAAAACGCGGCTTATCTTTAGCCTTGAGCAACCTTAGGCATAAAATTGTAAGTAAAAATTACAACATACTATTACTGTTCTATAAAGGGTTGCTGCATAATGGCTATCGACGATTGGGCTTGTACTCCTTCTTGCTGTGACTAAAAGGATTTAGCTTTAAGCAAGTAAAACTAGTTTATTAGGATTCTATCTTTGATTACGAATGATAGTCGATTCTAAATAAAACAGATACATTATATTTCAACGCGAAACTGGTACAAATTTTCCTGGCGTGCTGTGCCTGCACAGACAGAGGCTGCGTAAAATTCATCTCAGTCCCGCTTTATCGTTTTTATACTGAACTTACTATATCTATTAATAATCACTCTATTTATAGTATCTTCAAGTTGCACTTTGTCTGAAATAGCGCTAGTGGATTCATTAATAACTATCAGTAGTGCTTACGCGTGAAAAAGCAAATACGGCTGATTGAGTCAGTCTTTACGAGCGCCATCCGTTTTAGCGGCGCCATATCGTTATATTTATACACTCTACGATAAAAATCTCGCGGTTTTTATGGTGCCTTCTTGGTTGATAGCTATGATTGAAAACTGGACAAAAGAGTTTATTATTCAGCGCTTGCTGGCTATAACGCTGCTAGTGGTATTGTTTATTTTATGCTTTCAGGTGATACAGTTTTTTATTATACCAGCGCTATGGGCGGCCATTTTAGCTTACGTTACTTTTCCTATTTATAAGTTTTTTAATGAAAAGGCTCAGTTCAGCTCAGGGGTCAGCGCCGGCATTATGACGGTTAGCATCAGCTTGATTATAGGCGTGCCTTTGCTTGTTGGGGTGTTTATCTTGCAGCAAGAAGCGGTCAGCTTATATAGCAACATCATCTACCGCGTGAAGGCAGGTTATCTAGATGTGCCAGACGCGATCAAAGACTTACCGGTGATTGGTCAGCAGATTAGAGATATTCTTTGGAGTATCAATAAAGATCCTGAGAGCGCGCTTGAAGCGTTCCGGACCTGGATACAGTCGCATTTGTACTATGGTAAAGTGGCATTTGATGTAGTGTTCAGTAGTTTAGCAAAGCTTGGTATGGCATTGATGACACTGTTTTTCTTCTACCGCGATGGTAATAGCCTGATGCGCCAGATCAGACAGGCGCTGCGTAATATCATCGGTAATCGTATCGATGGATATATCGACTCTGTCGGTACCACGACGCAGGCGGTAGTCTATGGGATTGGCTTAACGGCATTAGCGCAAGCTTTGCTCGCAGGTATCGGCTACTATTTTTCAAACTCTCCTAGTCCTATTTCTTTAACCATTATTACCTTTATCGTGGCTTTGATTCCTTTTGGTACGCCATTTGCTTGGGGAGCAGTGTCTATTTGGCTGTTAAGTCAAGGTCATACCACAGAAGGCATTGGTCTGGCGCTGTGGGGGATATTAGTTATCAGTTGGGTCGATAATTTGATTCGACCTATCGTCATTAGTGGCGCTACTAAGATTCCTTTTATTATTATTTTTATCGGCGTATTAGGCGGTTTGACAGCCTTTGGTTTTGTTGGCCTGTTTATCGGTCCAGTGGTATTAGCTATAGGCCTAGCAGTATGGCGAGAGTGGATATCTAATCATAAAAACGAGATCTTTGCGTCGCAAGATGTGGTACTGTCAGGCGATGGTGTTGTTTCCCTAGCAGATAAGCCGGATAACAGAAGTCAAAGCTAACACTGTAGCCTGGGCACCGCTTAATTGCCAATGGCTTAGAACCTTTTGCCGTAACCTATACCGACTATTTCAAAAGAGGCCTAACCATGCCCAATACTAAAGCCAAGATTGGTACCTTGACTATCATTGCCGATAGTAATATTGCAAGCCTCGATGAGTTTTTTAATGCGCAGACGCTTGGAAAAAACACTCAGCAAGGGGTCAACATTATCCGCGTAGCAGGGCGTGAGATTGATGCGCACTTGCTCGCTGAGCATCAGCCTGAGGTACTATTAATTCGCTCAGTAACGCCCATAAATGAGTCGCTACTAGCAGATAATCATAGCGTAACATTCGTAGGCTCTGCTACTATCGGCACCGATCATGTTGATCAAGCCTATCTGAGCACACGCCATATTCGCTTTGCTAATGCAGCAGGCTCTAGCAAGCATTCAGTCGCCCAATACGTGCTAACCGCGATTTTGACTTTGCGGCCAGAGTACTGGTCACAGAACATAACGCTAGGTATTATCGGCTTAGGTAATATTGGCAAGACGCTGGCGCAATATGCCAATGATTTGGGCTGGCAAGTACTGGGTTATGATCCTTTACTACCGGCCTCGAAGTTCAATAATGCAAGCTTTGAGCAGGTGCTACAAAGTAATGTCGTCAGCTTGCATGTGCCTCTAACGGATAAAGAAGCTAGCGACTATCCTACTTATCATCTAATCGATATGGCAGCTTTGCAGAAAATGCCGGCGGCTACGTTACTGATTAATAGTGCCCGCGGGCCTGTGATAGATGCCGCAGCACTAGCCGCTGATATTGAGCATAGCCATCGGCAAGTGGTGCTCGATGTATTCGAGCATGAGCCGCAAGTGACTGAATCATTACTCGACAAGCTCGCTATCGCCACGCCGCATATCGCCGGTTACAGCCTAGAAGGTAAGCTCCGCGGTACGCAAATGATCTATGACGCTCTATGCGATGCGCTCAAGGTCACACCCTCTCAGTCTATGCACAGTTTGCTTCCTGATAATCTCTATTTATGGTCAGAGCTCAAGACAGATCCTGATAAACTGAGCAAGTTCTACGATATCAAACAAGACGATGAGCAGCTGCGCGCAAAAGTGGCAGATGGGCGGGTGAGTGGTAGTGACTTTGATCAGCTCAGGCGCGACTATCATTTGCGCCGGGAATGGCAGTTATAGACCAAATAAAGTAGCTATAAATAACAGCAAATAGTAACCCGTAAACGCTATTGATGAGCACCTAAAATAGCCGATTAGCAGTAAAGAATAATGAGTATAACCATGTCAGATGATATGCACACTGATAAGTCCACTTATGCCCCAACCATGACTTTAGAGATGGCGCGCAGACGCGGGCAGATGCTAGCGACGATTCGCCAATTTTTCGCTCAGCGTCAAGTGTTAGAAGTGCAGACACCGCTACTCTCACAAGCGGCAAATACTGATACCTTTTTGCAGTCGGTTGCCGCTCGGGTCACTTATCAGGATAAACCGCGGCCCTTTTATTTACACACTTCTCCTGAATTTGCGATGAAGCGCTTGCTTGCTAGCTGGCAAGTGGCGATTTATCAGATCTGTTCGGTGTTTCGGGACAATGAAGTCGGCTCGCGGCACAATATTGAGTTTACGATGCTAGAGTGGTATCAGCCGCATTATAGTTTGAACGATTTGGCTGAAGAGTTAGGCAAGCTGCTAGAAGCGCTGTATGGATATCCGGTCATTATGAATCATTATCGTTACATCGATGCTTTTATGGATCATGTCGGTATTCATCCGCTGAGCGCTAGCCTTGAGGCGCTAAAAGCGGTAGCAGAAGATAAGGGGTTGGCTAACATAGATTTTGCGCCGCCAGAACAACTAGCGGTAGATAGCGCAGAGAGTCGGCAAGGCTGGCTTGATCTGTTATTTAGCCATCTCGTGGAGCCTAAGCTCGGTCATGATTTGCCAACGCTGATTATCGATTATCCACCCGCGACAGCGGCGCTGGCGAAAACAAGTCTCGATAAAGAAGGCAATCTGATTGCCAAACGCTTTGAGCTTTATATCGACGGGATTGAGCTTGCTAATGCTTATGATGAGCTAGCAGATGGGCAGGCTTTAAGGGAACGTTTCGAGGCGGACAATAAGCAGCGCTTAGCCCATGGTTTAGCGCAGATGCCGATAGATGAGTTCTTACTAGCGGCTTGTGATGATTTGCCGCCATGCAGCGGCATAGCGTTAGGAGTAGATAGACTACTGATGGTGATCACTGGCGCGGACAAGCTCTCAGAGGTGATCGCTTTGCCAAGTGGTTTGGCGTAAATGCAAAAAGGATAAGTTAAATAGCTTATCCTTTTTTTGTTGAACTGGTTTTATCTTAGGCTTATTTAAGAGCTTATAGGCTAGCAATCGCTTCTTTGATAAGCGTCTCACCATTTTGCATGTTAAAGACTTTTTTATTGGTGTTATCCGCATTTAGTACCGCAACTAAAGTCGCTGCGACATCTTCGATAGCGTTTTCACCGGCTTCATCTTTATCGATAGCAATTTTACCTGTACCTGCTCGCTCTTTTAGCGCGCCTGCTTGCACTATAGTATAGTCAAGGCTGCTATCATCAACTAACCACTGATCAGCATAGTGCTTACCGATATAATAGCCTTTTAGATCTTTAATACCTTCATTATCCCACTTGCTCGTGTCCAACGAGAACACGGTACTAAGCATGATGTAGCGCTTAATGCCTTTATCTTGCACCGCTTGCATCGTTTTTACCGCGCCATGCAAGTCTACTTCTAATATCTCTTTACCGCCGGAACCTGCCACAAAGTATACGGCTTCTATACCATCCTCTAGCTGCTGCTGGATGTTATCTTTATCAGCCATGATATCTAAATCTAGCTGAGAGTAATTGTCATCAGAGAACAGTTTTTCATCTTGACGAGTCGTACCGATGACTTGATGATTCTCGGCTAACAGTTGTTTGACTAAATCACTACCGACACGGCCGCTGGCACCTATCACTAAAATTTTCATATACAGTCCTATTATTATTGATTGATTTTCTTAAAATCTTGCATTCTACTTTCAATGTTTAAGTATCCTAAGTTCAAGTATTTTAAGAAACTAAAACTAGCATAACAAAAATAGCTAATGTCTTGGGTTAGCTTAGGTGCCTATTGCATAGTGTTTAGTAGCAGAGTGTATACGCTTTGCAAAACAAGCAAGTAATGTAAAAACTCGCTCTAAGTTTTAGCGCACTAAACGATTAAGGCCATCGGCAAAGGCTTTTTTATCGCGCTCGCCATAAGGCTTTTGACCGCTCATTTCTTGTAGCTCCAGTACCCCCGTACCGCGCATGGTATCCATAAAGTCGCGCATGTTGAGCTTTTGCTTGATGTTGTTTTTATCATAAACTATGCCGCGCGGGGTCAAAACCATCCCGCCTTTTTCTAGTATGTCGTTAGCTAAAGGAATGTCACTAGTGATAGCCAAATCGCCTACTTGAATCTGCTCAACGATATAGTCATCGGCTTTATCAAAGCCATGCGGCACTACTGTCATCAGTAGCAGCGGTGATTTTCGCAGCTTAATGGGCTGATTGGCGACAAATATCGCCATGGTTTTCGTGCGCTCAGCGGTCTTGATAATCAAGTCTTTAGCAATGATCGGCACCGCATCGGCATCCACCCAGATCTGCATTATTTTTTGACCTTAGGGTTAGTTTCTTTAGTTATAGGACTGCTATCAGCATCACTAGGCTCACTAGCTTCTGACGTTGTTTGTGTCTTATCAGCGCTTATAGCGCCTGCCTCTAAGCTTGATTCTTTAGTTTTAGCGGCTAAGTCTGTGGTTTTATCTAGACCGACGTTGTTAGGTAGCACCGCGACTAGCTTAGCTAAGGCAGGATCCAGATCAGCCACATCGTTCGGCATTAGGGTAATGTGCGCAATTTTACGGTCTTCACGCTCTTCTTTATGGTAGCTATGATAATGCGCCCCATCGATAGCTAGTACGTCCTTGATGTTAGGGTATTGTCCCAAGACATTAACCATAATCGCTGGATGAATATTATCAGTATCGCCCAACGGCAAACCAACAACCGCACGGATATGATTCTCAAACTGGCTAGTAATCGCGCCCTCGATGCTCCAGTGTCCGGAGTTGTGCACCCGCGGAGCGATTTCGTTGGCTAGCAGATGGTCGTGACCTTGCGCGTCTTTACTGACGAAGAGCTCGAGCGCCATGACTCCCACATAATCGAGATGATTCATCAGCGTAGTCATAGCAGCCTTTGCCTTAGGAAATAAGTGGCTCGTGCCGACAGCTGGCGCCCGAGTCTTGGCCAATATACCGTGATGATGGTGGTTTTCCACTAGCTCATAACAGCGCACCTCTCCCTCTTGTCCGCGCGCTGCAATGATAGAAACCTCGCGGCTAAAGTGGATAAAGCCCTCAGCGATCAGCGGTGCGGGCGTAGCCGTCAGACTACCTTTGCCAGATACCGCATCTTTTAGAGCTTGCCAAGCCGCCTTAATGTCGCTGTCCTCTTTAATGACATATTGACCTTTGCCATCATAACCGCCGCGACTGGTTTTAAGGACGATAGGCAGCCCTAAGTCTTGGCAAGCTTGCTGTAGCTCTACTAATGACTGGACCGCCATGAACGGCACTGTGGCGATATCCAGCTCATTGAACATCTGCTTTTCTTTTAGGCGATCTTGCGCGACATCTAGAGCAATAGGAGGCGGGAACATGCCTTTGCTTTTGCCTGATTTTGCGAGAGTAGCGAGCCTCTGCACCGTTTCTGCCGGCGTGTTTTCAAACTCTAAGGTAAAAACGTCAGCAGCAGCGATAAAGTCCTCTAGCTGCTCGCTATGATAGACCGTACCGTAAAGGCTAGCAGGGCAAGCGGCGTTGTCCTCCAGAAAAACACACTGATAACCAAGTGGCAGAGCAGCTTCAGCGAGCATCATGCCGAGCTGGCCACCACCTAAGATACCGATGGTACGAATAGTTTGAGAAGTAGGATAGGCATTAGCGGTGGTCATAACAGGCTCTTTAATTTGGCAGTAGGTACAGTGAGTACAGTGGGTTTAAATTTTCTAACTATTTAAAGTGAGTTATTTAGCTCAGAGTAGGAATAAGAAAAGGTGCGCTATCGTTATAGGCACCTTAGGTTTAGTTAAACGCATCTGATAATAAATATCAAGTGAAACGACTGAAAAAGCAACTTTTCAAATAGTTAATTGTTTTTAGGCAGGCGTTTTATTAACGATTTATCGTAAAGATTAGCTATTAATGATACCAGGCGTTGGGCTAGCTAGAATGGTCTGTGTTTGCTGCTGTCTGAGCTCATGTAGTTTATTAGCGATAGCCTCATCATGCAGTGCTAGTATCTGAATAGCTAATAACGCGGCATTGTAAGCGCCAGCGGTACCGATGGCTAAAGTGCCGACTGCAACGCCTTTTGGCATTTGTACGATAGAGAGCAAGCTATCCCAGCCGCTGAGCATAGAGGATTTCACCGGTACACCCAATACGGGTAGGGACGTTTGACTGGCGCACATACCAGGCAAGTGCGCCGCACCGCCTGCGCCTGCAATGATAACTTGTAAGCCTTGGTCTTTGGCACTTTTGGCATAGTCAAATAATCTATCTGGCGTACGATGAGCGGAGACTACTTCACAAGCGAAGGCAATATCGAAATCCGCTAATAGCTGTGCGGCCGCACTCATGGTCGACCAATCAGACTGCGAACCCATAATAATACCAACTTTAGGCTGACCGGCTGGGGAGTCAATAGGGCTTGGTTGATCGCTAGATGGTATGCTCATGATGCAATATCCTCAAAAAGCCCATCATACAAAAGTTTCCCTACTGACGTAAAGACAAGTTTTTATAATAAGCTGGCAGATATAAGTGATAAGATTCTCTACTCTATGAATGCTAATAAACTTGGCTATGGATCATAAGTCATCTACTCATGACGATATTGCACAAAATTAGCATTATCTAACGGCAATGGCTGCTTAGTATCGAGCTGATAACAAGTCAAGTAGCCACTATCGACTGCGGCTGAATAATCGATACAGACCACTTGCGGACTCAGCAGCTGCGGCTCACCAGTTAGCCAGTAGTGACCTACAAATATAGGCTTGTCGGTCTTTAATGCAAAGTCGATATTTTCAGCTAGCGCATCTTTTGGAATTTGCGCCAAGCCTGATTTGGGGGCTCGCGCTACTTCATGAAGAGTCTTTTTGTTGAGCTCATCTAGCCACCACTGTACTCGTACTCGCGAGCGTTCAGTGCCTTCTTTATCGACCATCACTAAACCATCAGGCAACGGCGTTTCCACTCCTTTTAATACCCGCTCTAAGGCGTCAAAATGTAAACTAGGCTGCTGCGAGGTCATGACTAACGCTTTTTTGGTTAAGCAATTATCAGCTGTCAGCAAGGGCTTGAGTACCGCCATACTATCGACATCCCAGCAAGCATGGACAAAACAGGCGTAATCAGTCTCAAGCCAAAGCGGAATCTCATAGAGGCGCTCAAGCCAATAGCGGTGGCTTACAGAGTCAAACGGCGCTTCTGCTAAGAACGCCTCATGCTGGCGAGTATGCAGCTCAGTATGCGAGCGCAAATAGTGACCTTCGTTATGGGGATCAAGAGTGGCAAAAGCTAGCGCATTGTATTCATGATTACCCATAACGGCATCAGCGACATCGGCATCGAGCATCGCAAAGACAATCTCTAGCGTCTGTAGTTGCTGCGAGCCGCGGTCAATCAAATCACCGATGAATAAGGCTCGATGATTGGCAGGCGGTACATAATACTTACCGTTATGCACATAGCCCAACTGAGTCAATAACCCAGTGAGTTTATCTGCATAACCATGAATATCACCAATAATATCTATAATCATAACGGCTAATCTAATTTATCTGTCATTCAATTAAACAAGTCTACTGTAAGTGGTTTGCTTAAAAAGTAGCTTACGATAAAATAACTCACACCCAAATGCTTTATTCTAAAAGCCAGGCGAGAGGAGAGCGTTAATAAAGTGGGGTAGTATCCGCGGTTCTAAGATGATAGTTGCAACTACCCCAAAAGCGCCGCCCCACATGTGTGCCATGTGATTGATATTGGAGCCACCACGCTTATTGGCATAAATACTATAAGTCACATAAGCCACTGCAAACAAGATAGCAGGGATAGGCACGATAGCAAATAAGTAAATCATATCCCATGGCGCTAACAAAATGTAGGCAAATAGTACCGCAGACACCCCGCCCGAAGCTCCTAGACTTAGATAACTGGCGCTGTTTTTATTTTTAAGGTAGCTTGGTATCATCGCCACTATAATAGCGAGGATATAAAAAGCGATAAACCCAAAGCCCCCTAAAAAGGGTTGATATAAACCCTCAATGGCGCGCCCAAAAAAGTACAAGGTAAACATGTTGAATAACAAATGCATGCTATCTGCATGAATGAAACCGTGAGTGACAAAGCGGTCCCATTGACCATCGCTGATTGCTGGTGGATAAAAAATAAGCCGATTAAACAGGGCTTTGTTTTGCCAAGCTAATAAGCTGACAATCACCGTAACGAAGATAATAAGAGTGGTATGATTTAGCAAAACACAATCCTTAGGCAACGCCTGATGGATAAAAATATGAGTAAGTGTCAGATACACGACACTAAAAATCAATACCAAAATGGCTAAGCAAAAAACGATTAGAGACCAAAAAATTATGCTTTAATAATAAGTAAATGATAACCACTGACATCGGCTTATTAAGGCTAATCAGCATAACTTATGTCATAAAGTATATAGTCGTCAGCACATAAAACAAACTCATCATTTATCATAAAAGCGCAGTAAATCTTTCTTGTTTTTTTTAATTCGTTCTAGCTATCATTAATATATACATCATTTTAAGGTCTTTAATGCTAAAGGACAATTATCTGTCAGTTGAATTTACATAGCTATACAAATTATATTTTATAAGCAAGACACAATAGTATCACAACGATATAGCAATGATATCTTAGTGGTTTCTAAATTAAACGTTTATCACTATTTTCTTAATTCTAGTAAAGATGACTTTATGACTATTATCGAACAGCTTGAGCAGAGTGTCAGCCTGCCGCTTCTAGGAGCGGAGCATAATATTGCTCATATCAGTCTTTTAGAGCAATTTTATGCACTACTGATTGTGCGTTTGGCCCTACCTAAGGTTTATACTCAGCTATTACAAGCTCCTCCTCCTCTTACCGCGCAGGCTGAACCCTTAACCTCAGCAATATCGACAGCTGCTGAACTATCAACAGCGAATACAGCAGCTAGCTCCTTGTTCAGTCAGTTGTGGCAAGACCCAGAAAAGCGCGAGCTCATTATCGATGAATTAGCTGTGACCCATCACCTTGATAAGAGGGCTACGGCAGCACTAATCACTAGCGCGAGCGCCTTGGCTTATCATGAGCTAAAAATACTAGCGGATGGCCAGTTTTTACCGGCGTTTTTACAGCAGCAGCAATCAGGGATTCGTTATTATTTGCCGGTTTGGGCAGAATCAGTACTGATAGACAGTGACTCTGTTTCGGCTTTGGATGGGAGTTCAGATTCTGTTAGCCTTCGTAGTGACTTAAACTCTGATGAAGTTGCTATAACGACAGAAGCTGGCAAGCCCATGTCTACAATGGCTAAAGTAGTTACTAGTAATCCAAACGACGCAGCACCGCATGCTGCCATTGTTGATAGCGCTCATAGCCACAGCCATAGTCAATTTAGGCGTACTCGCAGGCGTAATAATAAACATGACTTATGGTGGCGTTTATTATTAATAGTCGCCGCGATAACCGCTTTGGCACTAGTATGGGTATTGATGATTCAGCCTAACTATATCAGCACAACCCCTACAGATGAGCCAGTAAGCGTAGAGCCGGACATGGTAATCACTGATCCTGAACCAGTCGCTGCGGTGCTGACGCCAGCTGAGCTACTGATCGCTGTTGATAATGGTGGCCGCCTTTATACTTGTAACGGCATCGCTGGCAGTGCAACTCTACAAGACGCGCTGAGCCAAGCATTAGTGAGGAGCTTTGGTGAGCAAGCGAGTATTTGTGAGGTGCAGCTAAAATCAGGCGTTGCTGATAGCCTTACTGCTATTGATATCGAGCTGCTACCGAGTCTTTTTACCTTGTTGAAATCTGCACCATTTGCGCGATTACAATTACAGAATGACATTATCACCATAGAGTCGCCTGATGAGAGTTTGTCACAGCGTTTGCTAACCGATATGCGTGCTTTGGCGCCCACTGCTAACCTAACGACTAATGCTAGTTTTAGTGCTATAGAAAGTCCGACACCACCAAGCGAGCAGGAAGCATTATTAGCCAATAATTTTGAATGGCAAAATGAAGCGCAGGACAATGGCAGTTTCAGTAACAACAACGCTAATCCCAATGCCAATAATGCGAACAATGCCAATAATAATGTCAGTAGCAACATAAACAATAATGCAAATAACAGCACTTATAATGGTATTAATCCTACTCTAGATACTAACCCTATAGCTAATACTGGAACGATAAGCGGTATGTCTACAGCAGAAGTAGACGACCTAGCCAATAGCGTCGTCGTTGCTGAACGTTTAGATAACGAATCTCGAGTTGAATCGAGTATAGGCGCTAACTGATAGTGAGACTTATTTTAGTCGTTACAATGTAAACTAATTCCGCTAAATGGTCACCAAAGTTACGCGTCATACTTGAAACATTACCTATTGTATCATTTGTACAACAGCGCATTTATTGTGATATATAGGCTCCCACTCCTATACTGTCTTTAGTAAAACTAAATAGCCATACCGTAATATTCCACATTGTTACTCAAGATACTGATATTGAGAAATGCTGATATTAAGACTATTACCAACATGATAGATAGTAATACGATAGTGATGAATAGTAATACGATAAATTTCAAGGACAGTTGGCTTAATAAAGATTAGCTTAATAAAGATAAGTTAGACCATATAATTTTTATAAATTAAATCATAATAATTGGAGAGAGCTTCTTATGGATATCATCAGTCATTTAACCCGCACGGTTACTCCAGCAGTACTTGGGGATGATAACGACCCTGCAAAAAGAAACCTACTAGAGCAGTTCTATGCTATCTTTGCCGCGCGCTTAGCAGACAAGGACACTTATGGGCGTTTTGCTAACGAAAACATCGCTCAAGATGACCAAGGTTTCTACGATAGAGTGTGGACGGACGGTAGCCACCGTGACCAAATCTCTCGTGAGCTAGCAGCTCAACATAATGTCGATGCGACAGCGTCGCGTGGTCTAGTTGCTATGGCAGCACCACTAGCTTTTCATGAAATCAAAAGCTTAGCAGGTACTACCCCTGTACCACAGTTTTTGAATGATAATTTATCTACTTATCAGCATCATATTCCGGCATGGGCGGCAGGGGTTATTCCTGCCGGCATGATTGCTAATGCCCCGGCTGGCGAGCGTATCTCTAACACCACAAGCACTGCGCCCCTAGTTCGTGAAGAGGAGAAAAGTGGTAGCTTTATGAAAGCGCTGCTACCTATTATCGGTCTGATTATATTAGGTGCTCTAGCCTGGGCGCTACTTAGAGGGTGTCAAGAAGACCCAGCTCCAGTAGCTACGCCAGTGGCGACTGAAGAGGTGGTGACCGATGAGCAAACCGTCGTCGCTGCTGATATTGAGCCGGCCTCACTGACGTTAGCTACCGGTGAAGCGAACACGCTATATGCTTGCCGCATGAACGTAGGTGATGAAGCGCTACAAACTAACGTGATGAATGCGCTATCTAATGCTTTTGGTACTGAGGCTGACAAGTGCCGCGCTGATGTTGATGATAGCTTTGCAGCTGACATGCCAGCCGCCGCGCAATTGTCTTCGATATTGCCTATTTTCCAAAGCGTACCAGACGCTAATATGATTATCAAAGGTGATGAGATTATCGTTAACGCCGCAGATGCAGGGGTACTCGATCAGTTAGTCAATGACTTGCAAGCTGCAGCTCCTGGAATGACAGTGAGCGCCGAAGGTCCGCTAGATCTACAAGGTGAGATTGATAATAGCTTAGTGGCTACTGATACCGCGATGAATAATCTTGGCGAAAACCCAGATCCAAGAGATGTGGCTCGCGCCCTAAGCTTACAGGTTATTAACTTTGAGCTTGATAAAGCGATCATTCCTGATGCGAACAAGCCTTATCTTGATCGAGCTGCCCAACTGATCACAGAAACTCCAGATGTAGAGCTGATGATTATTGGCCATACGGATAAACTAGCCTCTAACGCTTATAATATGAAACTGTCACAAGAACGCGCTAATGCTGTAAAAGAGTATTTAGTCTCTAAAGGGGTAGATGCCAGTAAGCTTATGACTAAAGGCATGGGCGAGACTGATCCTATCGCGACAAATGCTACTGAGCAAGGTCGCTTCCGTAACCGCCGTATCGAATTTAGTGTTTATGATGAGAGCATGGGCGCTGATGCTGATGGTATCGTAGTTGGTGATATGACAGATCCTGATCTAAACCCATTAGATGCTAATAACGACGATATTACGGTAGATGGTGATGATCGTATGTTGAATTCAGATGGTACGATGGCAGATCCGGATCTAAACCCGTTAGACAATAATAATGATGATGTATTGCCAGATGGTGATGATCCAAGCCAAGGAACTAGTCTAGATCCTAATGCTCAGTAAACGGACATTGGTAACTGTCTATCAATAGCTATATACAGTATTAAGCGTATAAAAATAAGAAAACTGCATCTTTAAAAGGTGCAGTTTTTTTATGTTCTGATAAAGGTTTCAAAATTAACACTCAGCTTTATTTGCACAAGTTTTATTTATAATCAGTAGGGTCTCTTAAATCGCTCAAGTTATTAGGGTTGTCTAAATTATTACTATCCTGCATTTGGCTACCATCTGCGCTTGGCGTTTGTATATTAAAAAAAGTTTGCATAACATTGTGTCTAGCTTGTTGCCAATGCTCAAACTGCTGGCAAGTAGAGTTCAAATCTCCTCGCCATTCAGGAATCTGGCCGCACATCGTCTTAAGACGTTGCTGATCAGGGTAGGGTAAGTCTTGTGCTGCTTTTGCCGCTTCGTGCGCTGCTACTCGGTCGTTACAGACCAAAGCAATATCGCAGCCAGCATTGATCGCAGCGCGCACTCGATCGCTGACATCGCCTGCGGCCTGCGCGCCTGCCATCGATAAATCATCGGAGAATAACACACCATCAAACTTTAGTTGATCGCGAATGATGTCCTTCAACCAAACCTTAGAAAACCCTGCAGGTCTATTATCTACCTGAGAGAAGATCACATGCGCCGGCATCAAGGCATCGAGCCAAGGTAGAGTCTGAGCAAAGGGCTGCATATCATGACTCATAATCTCATCGAGGGAGCGTGTGTCGATAGCTTCAGTAACGTGTGAATCTGGGGCAACTCCGCCGTGACCTGGAAAATGCTTGCCGGTCGTTGCCATACCTGCTGCGCGCATTCCGCGCATAAACTGGGTCGCTAAGGCGGTGATAACTTGCGGGTCTTTGTGGAAGCTGCGATCACCGATAACTTCACTCACACTATTAGTATCTAACACCGGGGCAAAGCTCAAATCGATACCAACGGCTAAGACTTCAGCGGCCATCAAGTAGCCACAATCATAGGCACCGCTTAGCGCTTCGCTAGGACTTTGATCAAATAATTCGCCTAGCCTCCCCATTGCCGGTAGTGGTGTAAAGCCATCACGCAGTCTTGCGACTCGGCCGCCCTCTTGGTCAACGCCGATCAAGATATCAGGATTATAATAGCGTATGTCATCGCATAGCTGTCGTACTTGCGCTGCATCAACGACATTACGAGCGAACAAAATAATCCCGCCTACCTGAGCTTGTTCAATCAAGCTAACATCATCAGCTGTTAATACACTGCTACCAACATCTGTCATTATTACGCCGTACATACTTTGCTCTCCAAACTGCTTTTTAAAGTAGTATTCATCGCTATATCACTTATTGTAAACTCAGTCTTTTGAGACTTATGCTGAATTTAATTCCTACGTTCGCTGGTTTAAGTGATATAAGTTAAGTGGTATATATTAAGTTGTATATATAAGTGTAAAGGTTAAGTGTGAGACCATTATGCCAGTAATCATCCTACAGTTATAACTTAACCACTCAGTTAATCTCACCACAATGTTTATAAATGAGTATATAAATATAATAGAAAGTTTGCCCATACAGATTGAGACAGCGCAGGTCAATAAATCATGATAATATTGATTGATTTTTGATAATAAACTGATGGTAGTGGTCGGTGAATTGGTAGCCACAAGTCGTTCAAAAATAGTCTCTGTCAGTTCCATAAATGAATGCTATACAGTCCCTCAGATACCCCCTAAGACAACTAGGTAGATATGATGAAAAAACAACCCGCACAATGGTTATTAAGTATTGCCTCAATTGGCGTGGTCGGCGCTATTATGACGCAAAGCTACGGTACGGCAGTGGCAAACACTGATACTGGAAGTTTCGTACAAACCCCTGAGCAAAAAATCACCACTAGACAAGTGGCCGCTTTATTAGATCGCAGTCATTATCTAAATCAGCCGCTCGACACTCAGATGGGTAGCGATATCTTAGATATGTATATCGATAGCTTAGACCCGAACCATACGCTATTTTTGCAAGCTGATGTTGATGAGTTTAAGAAAAAATATGCTGATGATTTTGGTAATCGTCTTAAGCGCGGAGACTTGTCAGCCGGGGTTGATGTATTTGAGCGCTATCGCAAGCGCTCTAATGAGTATTTTGAGATGGCCAAAAAGATGCTCAAAACTGATATTGATTTGACCAGTGATGAGACGATTATTCTTGACCGTGAAGAGCTGCCTCATTTCACAAGCAAAAAAGCTCAGCGCGATTATTGGGCGCGTCAGTTGAAGTTTCAGCTAATGAGTATTACTTTAGGTCAAGAAAGTGAAAAGGCGAAAGAAAAAGTCTTCTTAGATGATCCTGATATTACTCTTGGTCAAGATTTGGTTCGTGATGATCAGCGCACGCCAAGCGAGATCTTACTCAATCGCTTATCGAGACAACAAGGCCAAATGGAGCGTCTCAAAGATGACCAGATCATGGAGACTATCTTAAATACCGCGATGCTCACTTATGATCCGCACAGCAATTATTATGCCCCAATTCAAGCCAACGAGCTACAAATTCAATCAAGCCTGCAACTAGAAGGTATCGGCGTCTCTATTCGCCCTGATCGCAAAAATCCAGATTATACTCGCATTGTTACTTTAGTCGATGGGGGCCCTGCTGCCAAAACAGGACAAATCAAGCCAAACGATTTGATTATCGGTATCGCTGAAGACGGCAAAACTATGACCGACGTGGTCGGTTGGTCCACTCGCGAGATCGTAAGTCTCATTCGTGGTAAGCGCGGTACGTCGGTCACCCTAAAGCTGCGTCAGCCAAACACCCCTGATGCTAGTGCCCGTACCATCACGGTAGTACGAGATATTATCCAACAAGAAGAGTCGGGAGTGACTCAGCGCGTCGTTGAGGTACCATATGCTAGTGGCGCGAAGGATAGTAATGCTGTACTAAAACGTATCGGTGTACTGGAAATACCAAGCTTTTATTTAAACTATAGAGCGCGCCGTAATGGCGAGGATTACCGTAGCGTCAGCATCGATACCGAAAATGCTATCAAGGAGCTCAATAAGCAAAATATCGATGGCTTAGTCATTGATTTACGTAACGATCCAGGCGGATCTTTAGACGAAGTCGCTAAGATGCTTGGGCTGTTTATCAAAAGTGGGCCTTTGGTTCAGATCCGTGATAACCGCGGCAACATCCAAGTCTATCGCGATGATGATGGTGGCAAGCAGCTCTACGATGGCAAGCTGGTGGTTATTACCAACTTAGCCTCAGCCTCAGCGAGTGAGATCTTTGCCGCAGCGATTCAGGATTACGGCCGCGGCTTGGTCGTTGGTAGCACTACTACCGGTAAAGGCTCAGCGCAGATTCAGTTAGATAGTCTCGCATTAGGATCAGCGACTTTGACTCAGCGTAAGTTTTACCGTATCACCGGCGGTAGTACGCAGAATAAAGGCGTAGTACCAGATGTTGAGCTCGTCAATATCTATGATGATGCCACTTTTGGTGAGCGCGCGCAAAAGAATGCGCTACCATGGGATACTATCAAGACCGCCCCGTATAAACCTGAAGGTAAGTTTAGCACTGATACGCTAACCACCTTGAATCAGCAATCCAGAATTCGTCAAGAAAAAAATCCTCAATTTGTCTACTTATCTACGCTTAATGATATTCGAGACATGGATGACGAGAAAAAACCTATCGCCCTAGACATTGACAAGCGTCGCGCTAAGATGAAACTGATTGAGCAGCGCTCCTTAGAAGCTGAGAATAGAAGACAAATAGCGACTGGCTCTAGCCCTTATGCTAACTGGAACACCTATCAAGCAGCGATGGATGCGAAGTTTGAAGAGCGTAGTAAAATGAAAGAAAGTGAGCGTCCAGAGCTGCCAGAAGACGAGGTGTATATCTTTGAAGCGGCGCGTCTCATGTTAGACGCTGAGCCCACTGTTGTAGCTAGTCCAGCGGAGAGTTTATAAGCCCATCTCTATCATGTAAGCATATGCTTACATGCGTTGACGCTTAGACGTCTTACTTATTATCGTCTAATTTGCGATTATAGTGTCACTGCACAGTTTGTTGATACTGTTTATTTACACTAGGGATTGGTGTTATAAGATAGATGGTTTATGAATTGCGTCAGGGATGGACTGCTGATCAAGGAAGATAGGGCCATAAGCCTGAATAGCGATATATCTCGGGATTAGATATGACGTTATATTAACAAGGATGTTAAGTAATAAAGACTGTATAGTGCTCGTCACTATGCAGTCTTTTTACGTTTGGATAAAGCTAGATCCTTAAATAGAATCTACAAAGAAAAAGAGCCAGTAGTATAATAACTACTGGCTCTTGCGCTTTATAGCTCAGCTATAAAGAATAACTCAGCTATAAAAAGCTGATAGCAGATTAGTGCTCAACGCCGCCGGCACCGTGGACATGGCCGTGGTTCAGCTCATCTTCAGTAGCAGCGCGTACTTCTTGAATCTCTACATCGAAAGTCAAACGCTTACCCGCTAGAGGATGGTTAGCATCAACAGTAACTTCTTGATCGTTGACATCAGTTACCGTCACTAGCATCACTTGGCCACCCGCTTCTGACTGAAACTGCATGCCAGGCTGAATGTCATCAACGCCTTGGAAGTTATCGCGAGGTACCTTTTGTACCGCTTGCTCTTGGTATTCGCCGTAGCCATCAGCAGGCTCAACGACTGCATTGACTTTTTCGCCAGCAGATTTGCCTTCTAGTTGCTGCTCAAGGCCTGGAATGATGTTGCTATGACCATGAAGATAAGCAAGAGGTTGGCCTTCTGGCGACTGATCAAGGATATTGCCTTCATCATCTTTTAGCGTATAGTTGAATTTGACGGCGGTATCTTTTGCGATAGTAGTCATAAATTATCCTAAATTGAATATCGTTATAAAATTAAATTTGGAGGTAATAAACCTAAAAAGGTCGATCAGCTAAAGAGCCATATCAATAATCAATTATCATCAGTTTATTAAGGTAACTGTTAAAAAGAAACTGTTAATTTCACTATTAATTAGAGTAACTGTAGCAGTTAGCCTCTTTAATTGAGATGGTTATGATAACTTTCAAGGCAAAATGCATAAAAAAAGAGGATTTATCGCATATTCATGCTATTTGCGGTCTAGACTACTTTGAGTTTGAGCTATTGTTAGCTGTAGCATACGCTTTAGCCGTTGCGTTTTTGCGCAAGGACTTCTACCATAACTATAAATACTACCAAGATAATAAGCAGAGATTATGACCGCTACTACTTTTAACCATTTAACTGAAAGCTTGGACAATAAAAAAACTGCTTTGAGCGATAATACCGCTACTATTAGCTATAGCTTAGATTTTGCGCGTTTTAATGAGCATTTAGTCGATGTGACCTTGAGCTTTACGGCGACTATGGATAGCCCTGAGCTGTGGTTGCCGGCATGGATTCCAGGTAGTTATCTGATGCGTGAGTTTGCGCGTAATATTACCGCAGTCCATTATGAGATAGTAGCAAATAAGCCGACAAAATCTTATCGTGCTCAAAAAATAGATAAGCACAGCTGGCAGCTACCAGAGGTAACAGCAGGACAGGCAATAAAAGTGCAGTACGAAGTCTACTGCTATGATTTGTCCGTGCGTAGCGCTTATGTCGATCAGCAGCGTCTCTATGGTAATTTCACCTCGTTAACGGTGGCAGTAGCAGGGCAAGAGCTGTCGCCTGTACAAGTCAGTTTGTTAGTTCCAGCCGCTTTTATAGCTAACAATAATAATGGTGCCACAACTGATAGCTTTATAGATAATAATGAGACTAACCAAAGTGAAGTGGTGTTAGCTTGTGGTCTTAAAGCTAGCCATTTACAGCTAGATAATCATCACGGTTATGGCCTACAGGCAGACGATTACTATCAGCTGATTGATCATCCGTTTGAGATTGCGCTGCAGCAGTCCTTTGATTTTATTATTCAAGACGATGAGCATCAAACCTTGCCGCATAGCTTTTATCTCTCTGGCAGACACAATGCCAATATGGGGCGTCTGCAACATGATGTCACCCAGATTTGTCAGACCTATCTGAACTGGTTAGGAGATGCGCCTTTTAATGACTATACCTTTATGACTTACGCCAGCGGCCAAGATTATGGTGGCCTTGAGCATATTAATTCAACGAGCTTGATTACGCCGCGTAACGATCTGCCAAGTGGTGATGAGCCAGTATTGCCAAGCCCTGATTATCAGCGCTTTTTAGGTCTATGTAGCCACGAGTACTTTCATGCGTGGTGGGTGAAGACGGTGCGCCCTGATGTGATGATGGAGGTGGATTTACGCCGTGAAGCTTTCACCCCGCTTCTTTGGGTGTTTGAGGGTTTTACCTCTTATATTGATGATTTTATGCTACAAGCCTCAGGCGTCATCGATAAGCCAAGTTACCTTAAGCTATTGGCGGAGCAGATCAACCGCTATTATCAAACCGATGGCCGCGCCAATCAAAGTGTTGCCGAATCGAGCTTTGATGCTTGGATCAAGCTCTATCGAAGTGATGAAAATACTGGTAATGCTGGTATTAGTTACTACAATAAAGGCGCTTTAGTCGCGCTGTGTTTGGATCTAACGCTGCAACAAAAAACGAATGGCCGCTATCGTTTATTTGATGTCGTCAAAGCCTTTTATGAGCAAGCCAAACAAAACAACAAACAGCGTATCGGTATCAGTAGCGCCGATATGGGAGCAGTGATTAGTGAGTTTATGTCACAGGCGGAGTGGCAGGATTTTGAGCAGCGCTATATCAATGGGGTCGAAGAGTTACCTATTAAGACGTTGCTAAGCGCGAATGGTATCAGCTGGCATGAGAACGAGATAGAAACGGCGGATAAAAACATCCCTTGGGGCATGCGCTGTAGCGAGGCGGCTACAGGGCTAAAAGTGAATCGTGTGCAGCGCGGTAGCATTGCGGCAACAGCTGGTATCTCAGCCAATGATATCATCGTCGCCATTGACGGTATCAAGGCTACCAGTAAGCAATTAGGGCTATTTAGTCCTCTGAATCAACCGGTGAGCTGTCATCTGTTCCGCCGCGACGAGCTCATGACGATGACGATACTGCCAAAACAAAGCGCCGATACTGCTATTCAGGGTCAACAAGCACAAGGTCAACAAGTATTTCCGCACAAGATAAGCTTGACGCTAGTCAATACAGATAGCGCTGAACAAGAGGCTGACAAGACAGCTTCGGCTTGGCTGGATGTTTTATCGGACTAATCGTTTTTGGTTTTTAATAACAAATAAGACTTTTACTCATAGTAAAAGTCTTATCATCGATCTGGAGGTTTTTGGCATTACGGTTTTAATGTCGGTTAGTAAGTCATAGCTTTATGCCTTAGTAGCTAACCGCTATCTGCTTACCAGTGGTCTTGTTGTCTTTGCTTGTTATTCTTGCTCGTCGTGTTTGATAGTATCGCCATGTTCTTCTGGCTCTAGACTCTCTACCGATTCTGGTACTGGGGCATTGTTGGCAAGCCAGTCTTCTAATATCTGTATAATACGCGGCTGATCTCTAGTGATCTGTACCGCCAGTCGGCGCATCTCCACATCAGTACCATATCTAAGCTGTACTTGCGCAAGTTGTAATATGGCTTGCTGATGAGCAAGCATTCCGCGCGCAAAAGCTAAATCTGCGGCAGGAGACTCCGTACCCATTCTGATGTTATAGTTCATAGAAGCTACAATGTCGGCATAGTCGAGCTGCATGGCTTCAGTATTGGGCTTAGGATTAGGGATATCAGGGTGGCTGGCTAGCCATTTGTTACTGATATCAATCTTTTGCTGCTGAGATTCGATGATCTCTTGAGCCAGTAGTTTGAGCTCGTTGTCTGTTCCATATTTGAGCTGCAGCTCCGCCATACTGATAGCGCCGCGATGCAAAGCAAGGATGGTTTTGGCAAAAGCGGTATCTGGATCGTTATAAACTATGCCTATCATGATCTCATTATTCATTCTAGTCATTGCCTTAGTATAGTCCTCCGTCATCTGCTCGCTATTGACCATACTCTCGTCTGTTTCATCCGCTACTATTACTTCATCAGTATCATCTTGAGTCGCCGAGTTTTGCGTGACTATCGGGGTATCCGTGGTCTCGGCTGTTGTTTCGCTAGGGTCAGAGGCAGGCTGACAAGCACTTAGGGCAAACCCTACCACAACGCTGATGAGAGAAGCGCTAAAACGCGATGACAGTATCATAGTAATCCTTAACATAAGCCGGCGGGATCAAACGTAACCATAGAAAACGGTAGTTAAATACTAGCAGATTTAACAGATAAATCTAGAGAGTTTGAGAGAGCGATTTCATAATGATTAAGGTATTTGTGGCAACCTTGATAAAACTACTATTTTCTTAACAGAATAACGGCCTGTTAGTCATTAATCCCTAACTGCTGACAGCGTTCAGTATTGAGATGAATCCGTACAAACTCTCCACTCGCCAATGACCCTAAGTCAAAACCGGCTACCGACCAGCGGATAAGGCGTAAGCAAGGTAGATCCACATGTGCGGTCATTCGTCTGACTTGTCGATTTTTGCCCTCATAGATCGTCAGCATCAGCCACGAAGTCGGAACGTTTTTGCGCTCGCGTATCGGTGGATCGCGTTGCCACAATTCAATAGGTAGCTCGTCTTCTGCGACCATTTTTGCTGTCGCAGGTAGCGTCATACCGTCTTTTAGTAAGACACCGTTTGTCAACTTATCGAGCTGCTCTTGGCTCGCTTCTCCTTCCACTTGCACTAGATAAGTTTTACCTTGTTTATATTTATCTTTATTAAAATTTTTTTGACTAGGCGGCTGGGTAATGGCTTTATTGACACGGCCATCACTAGTCAGAATTAACAGACCCTCTGAGGTGGCATCTAAGCGGCCGGCGACGCGCAGTGACTTATCGGTGAAATACTGCGATAGGGTAATATGGTTATTATTACTGTCATCACGAAACTGACTTTGTACCCCATAAGGTTTGTTAAAAAGCACTAAGCTTGAGGTGGCCATGAGAGGAGTGTTCCTAATTAAAGATTAGAGATAGTCATACTATCAATCTTTGCCATAAAAAACACCTCAACAGTATTATACCATTGAGGTGTGGCTATCATTTAAGCGTTCTATATTGCTCAACTAGCGTTATAGCGACTTATTAATCACTATTATAATGAAGCAATAGCTTCGTTAAATAGCTTACTCGGACGCATGGCCTC
Source organism: Psychrobacter sp. 2Y5 (assembly GCF_051847375.1). Lineage (NCBI taxonomy): Bacteria > Pseudomonadati > Pseudomonadota > Gammaproteobacteria > Moraxellales > Moraxellaceae > Psychrobacter > Psychrobacter sp. 2Y5. Next base: position 122,994 of record NZ_JBPYDA010000001.1, on the reverse strand, counting down.
TTCAGCTAGTTTTTCATCAGCTAAGTAGTAGCCTTTGATATCTACAGGCTTGCCTTGTGCTTCATTCATCTCTTCAACAATCGCTTGTTCATTATTTTCAAGCTGCTCAGCTAGAGGTGCAAACTGAGCTTTTAGCTCCGCATCTTGATCTTGCGCTGCAAGCTCCTCAGCCCAGTACTTAGCTAAGTAGAAGTGGCTACCACGGTTATCAAGCTCACCAGTTTTGCGTGATGGCGATTTGTCGTTTAGTAGTAGTTTTTCAGTCGCTTTATCCAATGAGTCTGCTAGTATTTTCGCTTTAGCATTATCATCATTTTTGGCTAAGTGCTCTAAAGATTCAGTCAAGGCTAAGAACTCACCTAATGAATCCCAGCGTAGATGGTTTTCCTCAACCAGCTGCTGCACGTGCTTAGGAGCAGAGCCCCCTGCGCCGGTCTCAAACAAGCCGCCACCTTTCATGAGCGGTACTACCGAGAGCATCTTGGCACTAGTACCAAGCTCGAGGATAGGGAACAAATCAGTCAGGTAATCTCGCAGGATATTACCAGTAGCTGAGATAGTATCGAGACCGCGAGCGACACGCTCTAAAGTGTAACGCATGGCACGAACTTGCGACATAATTTCGATATGCAGACCGTCGGTATCATGATCTTTTAGGTACATATTGACCTTTTTGATCAGCTCATTTTCGTGTGGACGGTATGGGTCTAACCAAAAGATAACCGGCGTATCTGACTCACGTGCGCGGCGCACAGCAAGCTTAACCCAGTCTTGGATTGGCTCATCCTTGGTCTGACACATGCGCCAAATATCACCCTTCTCAACATACTGCTCCATGAGCACTTCATCAGTTTCTTCGTCAACAATACGAGCGGTACCTGAATCGGCGGCTTCAAAAGTTTTGTCGTGCGAGCCGTACTCTTCTGCTTTTTGCGCCATAAGGCCAACGTTTGGTACTGTGCCCATCGTAGTAGGATCAAAGTTGCCATGCCACTTACAGAAGTTGATCATCTCTTGGTAGATGCGTGCAAAAGTAGATTCAGGCATCACGGCTTTACAATCATACATTTTGCCATCCGCGCCCCACATCTTACCGCCTGAGCGGATCATCGCTGGCATAGACGCGTCAACAATCACATCGCTAGGTGAGTGAAAGTTAGTGATACCTTTATTAGAGTCGACCATCGCCAGACGAGGACGATGCACTTGGCAGGCATGTAAGTCGCGCTCAATCTCTTCTTGTAGAGAGGTTGGCAGCTCTTTGATTTTGTCGTAAAGTGATGCCATACCGTTATTGACGTTGATGCCTAACTCATCAAAGAGCGCACCATGTTTTTGAAAAGCGTCTTTATAATAAGTCCTGACCGCATGACCGAAGACGATTGGATGCGAGACTTTCATCATCGTCGCTTTGACGTGTAATGAGAATAAGATACCAGCTTCGCGGCAGTCTTCCATTTCACGCTCATAAAACTCAAGCAGCGCCTCTTTACTCATAAACATAAGGTCAATGACTTCTTTATCTTGCAAAGCTAGACCCTTTTTGAAGACATGAACCGTACCATCGTCAGTAACACGCTCCATACGTACAGTGCGCGCTTTATCTAAAGTCATCGATTGCTCACCGGCGTAGAAATCACCACCATGCATGTGTGAGACGTGCGTCTGTGACCACTGCTTCCATTCGCCCATCGAGTGCGGATGTTTACGCGCGTAGTTTTTGACCGCTTTTGGCGCGCGGCGATCGGAGTTACCTTCACGCAGTACAGGGTTGACTGAGCTACCTAAAGCCTTGCCATAACGACGGCGAATCTCTTCTTCTTCCTCTGTCTCTGCCTCATCTGGAAAATCAGGTAACGCGTAGCCTTTACCTTGTAGCTCTTTGATAGCAGCTTTTAGCTGACCAACAGAGGCACTGATATTTGGTAGCTTAATGATATTAGCGTTTGGATCTTGCGTGAGACGGCCTAGCTCCGCTAAGTTATCAGGAACACGCTGCTCCTCGTCAAGATAGTCAGGAAACTCAGCTAAGATACGCGCGGCAACAGAGATGTCACTCATCTCTACTTCGACGCCTGCGGTTTTAGTGAAGGCTTCAACGATAGGCAAAAATGATAGGGTGGCTAGCGCTGGGGCTTCGTCGGTTTTTGTATATATAATTTTTGACATTGTAATCTCTTATTCCTTTTGGTTGTCATTAAGCGTTTGATTCTTATAAAAATAAAAGCTGTTTGCGAATTAAAATAAAGACAGCGGCAAACGGGTAGGGCGGTAAGTGGTTCATTTATCAAAGTGATAATACGGATAAGCTAACAATCGAAAGCAATACTCAAAGATAGTAATAAATAGCCAGTTCCAATCGATTGATCCTTCTAATTGATCCTTTTAAATGATCAGCAAGGGTCTCATTTTGAACAGCTTAAGGCTAATTTTAACATTAGCCCACAGAGAACAACAGCGACACGACTATTTTTTACCATAACGAGACTAAAATAAAACGTCTTAAGCTCATATCAGAAACTATCCATGCAAATAGTTTAAATGATGAGCTTGAAAGAGTACTACTAAGCTTAATCGTTATAAGCTCAAAGCCATTTTAAAACTACGGTATCGAGGCGATGATGTCGTTTAGAAGTTGACTTGGGCGCATGACATTTTCAGCCCGTTCTTTATCTAATAGATAGTAACCGCCGATATCAACAGCTTGACCTTGCACCTCATTGAGGTCTTTGACAATGGCGTCTTCATTATCAGTGAGGGCTTTGGCTAACGGTGTAAAGGTCTGTTTTAACTCGCTATTATCATTTTGCGCTGCTAGCGCCTCTGCCCAGTATAGCGCTAGATAAAAGTGGCTACCACGGTTATCAAGCTCGCCGGCTTTGCGTGAGGGAGATTTATTATTCATTAGTAGCTGTTCTGTCGCGGTATCTAGCGTATCTGACAGTATTTGCGCTTTATCATTGTCCTCATGAATAGCCAAATGTTCAAGCGACTCTGCTAATGCCAAAAACTCCCCTAAAGAATCCCAACGTAAATGGTTTTCCTCAACCAACTGCTGCACGTGCTTTGGCGCTGAACCACCAGCACCTGTTTCAAACAGACCGCCGCCATTCATAAGGGGCACGATAGAGAGCATTTTGGCACTGGTGCCAAGCTCTAAAATTGGGAACAGGTCAGTGAGATAATCACGCAGCACGTTACCGGTGACTGAAATGGTATCTTTGCCTGCTTTTAGGCGCTCTAAGGTAAAGCGCGTGGCTTCACGCACCGGCATGATACGGATATCTAGGCCTTCAGTATCGTGATCTTTTAGATAGCGTTCTACTTTTTTGATTAAGGCGGCATGATGCGGGCGTTTTTTATCTAACCAGAAAATAGTAGGAACTTTGCTGGCACGAGCGCGAGTGACGGCGAGCTTGACCCAGTCCTGAATCGGCGCGTCTTTGACCTGATTCATCCGCCAGATATCTTCTTTTTTGACTTGATGTTCAGTAAGTACGTTGCCAGCATCATCTAGCACTTGCACTTTACCTGAAGATGGGATTTGGAAGGTTTTGTCATGCGAGCCATATTCTTCTGCTTTTTGGGCCATCAAGCCGACATTCGGTACTGAACCCATCGTTGCCGGATCAAAAGCACCGTGCTCTTTACAGAACTTAATAGTCTCATCATAGACACAAGCGTAGCTACTATCAGGAATGACGGCTTTGGTATCATGCAGCTCATGATCAGTGCCCCACATTTTACCTGAGTTACGAATCATCGCAGGCATGGAGGCATCGACAATGACATCGCTAGGCACATGCAAGTTAGTGATGCCTTTTTCTGAATCAACCATTGCCAGACTAGGATTGTGTTTATAGATATTTGCAATATCAGCTTCGATAGCTTGGCGTTTGTCAGCAGGCAGCTCTTTTATTTTGGTGAGTAGATTACTAAAGCCATTATTGACATTGACGTCTAGCTCTTTAAAAGTATCGCCATATTTTTCAAACAGCTCTTTAAAATAAACTTTTACCGCTTCACCAAAGATAATAGGGTCAGAGACCTTCATCATGGTGGCTTTTAGATGTAAGGAAAACAACACATCTTTTGCTTTTGCGTCTTTAACTTGCTCGTTTAAGAACGCTACTAAGGCGTCGTGACGCAGTACCGCCGCATCAATCACTTCGCCTGCGAGTAGGGGCGCTGGCGCTTTTAGCTCAGTAATTTCTCCGTTATCGTTAGTAAATTCGATACGATAATCTGTCGGCTCGTCAACTGTCACTGAGGTCTCTGTATCAGCAAAGTCGCCATGATCCATAGTAGCAACGTGCGACTTCGAGTCAGGACTCCACGCGCCCATTGAGTGCGGATGACGCCTAGCGTAGGCTTTGACGGCTTTTGGCGCGCGTCGATCTGAATTACCTTCACGCAGGATCGGGTTGACCGCACTGCCTTTGATCTTATCATAACGAATACGTACGTCTTTTTCTTTATCCGTTTCTGGATGATCCGGATAGTTAGGCAAGGCGTAACCTTTATCTTGTAGCTCTTTGATAGCCGCCTTTAGCTGTGGAATAGAAGCGCTAATATTAGGCAGCTTAATAACATTGGCGCCAGGCGTTTTAACCAATTCACGTAGCTCTTGAAAAGCGCTAGGAATACGCTGTTCTTCAATCAAAAAATCGGGAAATAAAGCAATAATGCGTCCTGCTAACGAAATGTCGGCGGTTTCGACGTCGATGCCTGCGGTATTCGCAAAAGCTTTGACGATAGGTAGAAAGGAGAGGGTGGCTAGTGCCGGTGCTTCATCCGTTTTTGTATAAATTAGTTTTGACATTATAGTGGTTATTCCTTTGAGTAATTATTAATAATAAATGTGAAGTTTGGCAATTTTATATTTGGTAGTAGTATTCCGCTTTGAGTTACCTTCGGCCTTGAATTAACAGCGGCTATGCTTTTAAATAAATGATTTTAGAGTAACAAGTTGGCGGGTGGTCTCTTGAAGAATTTTGATTCTACTGAGAGTTTTTATAAAAAATCAGAATCAGTTAATGTTTTGACTGTTATAGTCAAGCTATAGCTAAGCGATAGTCAAGCCATCCAAAATCAATGATAGATGATGCATTGCGTTGATAAACTATAAATTCAAGGCGATGTCAATGTATCAAAATGAACTAGGGATAGTATAATTGCTAATATCTCATATCTTAGAATTATATTAAACTGTTAAAAGCCTTATTCTAGCAGTCATCAGTATTAAAAACATCTTTTTGCTACCTCTAGCATTGGCTGCTTCTTTATTCCTCAATGAACATCAAGGCTAACTCGCTGTTAAAAAACGCATAAAGAACAGCCGTTAGAATTTGCAAATTTTAACCGCATTCTTATCAAAGTTTGTTAGGCTAATAGTGACTTAGTACACAATAATAGTAGGTGTCATGAATTTAAAGTATGCGCTAGTAGGTGATATGAGCTGGCAAACCCAAGCGGACTGGCAAGCGCCTGACACGCCGTTTATGTCTTTTGCCTTTTGGCAGGCGCTAAGTGACACTGGTGCTATCGGTGAAAAAGCAGGCTGGCTGCCGATTTATATTAGTGTTTATGAAGATAATACGCACAGCCCTATCGCGGTAATGCCTGTCTTTGTTAAAGGTCATCACCAAGGCGAGTTTGTGTTTGATTATTCTTGGGCGCAGGCTTACGCGCATTACGGTCTGGATTACTATCCGCGTCTAGTGACGAGCGTGCCTTATACACCGATTACCGGGCAACGTCTATGGCTAGCGGCAAATCGGAGCTTAACGCCTGAAATAATACAGGCCGCCATCAAAGGAGTAGATGATATTGCTCAGCAAGTGGGGGCGTCTAGCTGGCATTGTCTCTTTGCTGAGCCTGCGCTTGCAACTATAGCTGCTTCATCAAGCCAAGAGATTGCGCAGATTATCCATGATAGCGCCAAAGAGTTGGCTAGCGAAGAGGATAGGCAGATACAAGGACAACCACCAGACTCCCCACAAAAAAATAAGCGATCTTTGCCTATCCTTGAGCGTCAGGGCTGTCAGTTTTTATGGCAAAATCAAAACCTGACTGCTGACGCTCAGCCTTTCGTTGATTTTGATGGTTTCTTAGCGACGTTAAGAGCGAAAAAACGCAAAACTATTCGTGCCGAGCGCCGTAAAGTCACTGAGCAAAATATCGTCTGTGCACGCAAATGCGGTAGCGATATTACTGATAGTGACTGGAAAGCGTTTTATCATTGTTATGTGATGACTTATGCGGTGCGCGGTCAGCAGCCTTATCTGACATTAGACTTTTTTATGGCGCTCGCTCAGAGTATGCCTGAGCACTTAATGCTGGCGCTCGCATATGACAACGACAATGAGATTATCGCTAGTAGTTTGTTTCTCTACGATAAGCCTGATAGCGAGCATTCAACGCTTTATGGGCGCTATTGGGGCGCGCTTGCCGATTATGACAGCTTGCACTTTGAGCTGTGCTATTATCAAGGCGTAGAGTTTGCTATTGAACAAGGTTTGCAGTATTTTGACCCGGGTACGCAAGGCGAGCATAAGCTAGTGCGCGGTTTTATTCCGACGACGACCCACTCGTTACATCGTATTTATGATGAGCGTTTTATTCCAGCGATTAGCAATTTTTGTATGGAGGATCGGCAACGCATGGCACAGTATCGTCAACAAGCGCATCAGGCTCTGCCGTTCAATGCTGACAATATGCCGGTCTTTGATAGTGAGCAATAATCGCCATCCCTTATACTCTCCCTTCTACCTTGCTATTGGATACTAGGGTATTGAGGGTTTTTTTTGTTTTTATATCTGTAATAATCAATAATTTTGTTAACTATGCCAAGTCACTCTTCTAACGCTCATACTCCTTCTTCAGTCTCACCGCCGGCTGCGCTATCATCTTGGCTCAATGTCGAAGGCTCATTGACCGCCGTGTTAGAGGCAAAGTCAGGTCAACCTCTGCGAGTAGAGCGCTGTTTTGAGGGCTATCGGCTACTGAGCTTAGCGCAAAAAAAGCAACTAGGCATGTCAGCAAAGCAGTACAACAGACCGATACTGGCTTGGGTGCGCGAAGCGAAACTATATGGCGATAGTGACCAGCCCTGGGTGTGGGCGCAAAGCGTTTTTCCGCTACCTAGTTTGCAAGGCTCAGCCAAGCGCTTACAACAGCTAAAAGGTACTCCCATCGGTTACGTACTCTTTAAGCGCCGCCGGACGCTACCCAATCAGCGCTTTATCTCCTATACTGAGCAAGGATGGCAGCGCCAAACCCGCTATGATTGGTACGGTAGAAGGTTATTGATTAGTGAAACTTTTTTGCCGGATTTTTTATCTCGTCTTGATGAATGCTAGGCGCTGAGCAAACTTTAGCAGTATGGGTTTAAGAACTGAGGAGGTTGTGCTTAGTAAGCTAAATTAGCAACCCATCAAAGCCTACTACTTTGGTACTTCTTTTTTCATAGTTTAAAAAACATCTCATTTACTCAGCGCAAAGTGAGTTTTTGCATTTACCTTATCTGGTTTCATGTTAAACTCAAATCACAGCAAAATTTCAGTAGGATAAGACCTGCAAGATGAATGCTGAATTATCGTCACCAAGCATGAGTTTATTTTAGGTTTATCATGAGCCAGTACTCATCGCTTACCCTTCTATTTTTAAACCCTTTTTTATCACTCTTAATAAAAATATGCTATAGGACATAACTATGTTTAAAGATATCTCTATAAAAGAATTTGACCCAAAACTTGCTGAAGCCATGGAAGCTGAAAGCCAGCGTCAAGAAAGCCATATCGAGCTTATCGCCTCAGAGAACTATTGCTCGCAAGCGGTAATGGAAGCACAAGGCTCAGATCTAACTAATAAATATGCCGAAGGTTATCCGGGTAAGCGTTACTATGGTGGCTGTGAGCACGTCGATGTCGTTGAGCAATTAGCTATTGATCGCGCCAAAGAGCTATTTGGCGCAGAATACGTCAACGTCCAGCCGCATTCAGGTAGCCAAGCCAACTCTGCAGTATTCTTAGCGTTACTTGAAGCTAACGATACGGTGCTCGGCATGAGTCTTGATGCCGGTGGTCACTTGACCCATGGCGCGCATATCAACTTCTCAGGCATTAACTACAACGCCGTACAGTATGGCTTAGTTGAAGAGACGGGCCTGATTGATTATGATGAAGTCGATCGCTTAGCGCGCGAGCATAAGCCAAAGATGATCATCGCAGGTTTCTCTGCCTATTCGCAAGTGGTTGATTGGCAGCGCTTCCGTGATATCGCTGATGAAATCGGTGCCTATTTCTTGGTCGATATGGCGCACATTGCAGGCCTTGCTGCTACTGGCGCGTATCCAAATCCAGTACCATTCGCTGATGTGGTCACTAGTACTACCCATAAAACCTTACGTGGCCCGCGCTCAGGTATCATCATGTCGCGCGACGATAAGCTTGCCAAAAAGCTTAACTCTGCCGTATTCCCAGGCAACCAAGGTGGTCCATTGATGCACGCCATCGCGGGTAAAGCGGTCTGCTTTAAAGAAGCACTCGAAGATAATTTCAAAACTTATCAAGAGCAAGTGGTCAAAAACGCCAAAGCTATGGCAGCAGTAATCATCGATCGCGGCTATGAAATCATCTCTGGCGGTACTGAAAACCATTTAATGCTCATCAGCCTTGTGAAGCAAGAGATGACGGGTAAAGAAGCGGATAAGTGGCTTGGCGATGCTTTTATCACCGTTAATAAAAACGCCGTACCTAATGATCCAAAATCGCCATTTGTGACTTCTGGTATCCGTATCGGTACGCCAGCATTAACCACTCGCGGCTTCGATGAAGCAGATGTCAAAGAAGTGGCAAACTGGATCTGTGACGTGTTGGATAGCCGCGGTGATGAAAAAGTGATCAGTGACACGCGCGAAAAAGTAAAAGCTATCTGCGCCAAAAAGCCAGTTTATGAGAAAAACCAATAGGTCTTTTTAGACGCTGCTAGACGTTTCTAAATCTATAAAAATCAACAACCGCTTGGCTTTTGGCTTAGCGGTTTTTTTATTTGTATAAATAAGGTTTGGCAATTTGTTGTAGGAATGGTCACGCCTTTACCCTTGATGGTGATATGTTGGCTTAGGCGTATAAGTAATAAGCTTGTGCTTACTCATAATATTTTCTCATTATTATCATTTATACTACGAATAATATTGATGGTGCGCGTGGCGATATCCTACGACCTAGCTTATTTAACTCAACCTAGCTTAACTGCGCTAGCCACAAATTCATAGCAAATCCGACAAACAACAACCCAGTCAAACTCATGCTGACCATAATCAGTAACGGGGACTGACTAAACTTGCGTGATAACGTCTTACCCGAAAACACCATCACACTTAGATAGCTAAAACTAATGATTTGCAGAATGATGGCCAATATAAAAAAGGATACAAAAGGATGAGGGTAGGCGGGCTCAACGAACTGCACAAAGAAGGATAAGAAAAACAAAATAGCTTTTGGATTAGTCAGGCTCAGTAACAGCGCACGATTAAAGAAGTTTTGGTGAATGGGCGCGGCTACCAGTTTGGGCTTGGCGTCCATTAACAGCGCTCTATGACGAAAGGTTTGATAGGCTCCCATGAGCAGCTTTATGCCTAAGTAAAATAAATACAAGCCGCCTATGAGTTTAATCGTAGTGAATAAAATAGGATAGAGCTTGAGTAAGCTGCCGACTCCTAAAACGGTCACTAGCATCAAGATACTATCGCCTAAGAATATGCCAGCGACCGTATGATAACCCTTACGTACGCCATGTGCCGCCGATACGGACAGGCAATATAAACTGTTTGGGCCAGGCAGTAAGATAATGAGAATGGAGCCAATAATATAAGCGCTAAGATCAGTAATACCAAACATAAAGAAACCTTTGCCACACTTAAATAAAAGCCCCAATCATACAAATACAATCGGGGCTTATTCATATCTACTTATTTTAATTTTTACTTAAAAACCTACATAAAGGGGAGCTGAGTAAATATTTGCAGTACCGTAGCGTTAACGATATCGACAAAGAATGCACCGACCATAGGGACAATCAAAAAAGCCTTGGGCGAAGCTAAGTAGCGATCGGTTACCGCCTGCATATTGGCAATGGCCGTCGGGGTGGCGCCCATACCGAAACCACAATGACCCGCAGAGAGTACAGCGGCATCGTAGTCTTTGCCCATAATTCGGAAGGTCACAAGGTAGACATAGATCACCATAATAAGCGTTTGTACTAACAAAATAATCAGTACAGGCCCGGCCAAATCAGTTAACTGCCAAAGTTTCAGTGAAAGGAGCGCCATAGCTAAGAATAGACTCAAAGAGGCGTTACCGATGACATCAATCGCCCGATCAAACATATCGAAATTAAAGACAATAGTGAGTGAGTTACGAATGATTACCCCAGCGGCTAGCGCCCAAACGAAGGTAGGCAATTGGAACCAAGTATCTTCGGCCACTGTCGTCATAATATCGGCAAAAGCTAAAGCAGCAGCAAATAGCGCTAACGACTCAATAGTGGAAGAGGCGGTAATCAGACGGATATGATCAGGTTTTTCAAAGATTTCTTTGCTGCTAAGAATCTCATCCTCATCGTGCTTGGTACTATACAGCGACTGTGAACTGGCTACCTTTTCGATATCACTAGGGTTAGGATCATCTTGGGTAGGACGAATGCCTAGCTTGCGAATGAGCTTGCGTGCGACAGGTCCACCGATGAGGCCACCTGCGACTAAGCCATAAGTGGCAACCGCAATACCTAAAGTGGTGGCACCGACTACGCCATACTCTTCTTCTAATACTACGCCCCATGCGCCTGCAGTACCATGCCCACCGGTCAATGCGATAGAGCCTGTCACTAAGCCAAGTAGCGGATCGAGTCCTAGCGCACTGGCCATAGCGACGCCAACGATATCTTGCAAAATAATAAATACCGATACCACAACTGTAAAGATAAATAACGGCGAGCCGCCCGCTTTGAGTCTGCCAAAATCGGCACTAAGGCCAATAGAAGCAAAGAACATCAGCATCGTTGCAGTTTGTAACCCTTGATGGAAGTTGAAGCTATAGCCCCAAATCAGATTGAGCGCATAAACAATCATCGCGGCGACCAAGCCACCGACCACAGGTTCTGGGATATTAAAATCCTCTAACACTTTGATCTTTTTGATTAAAAAACGCCCAAGTAATAGCACTAATGTTGCCAATATCAAGGTGTAATAACCGTTTAATGTCATTTCCATAAATGAATCCTTCTCGTAAACTTCGGTTGTAAACTCGATAATAGGACTGATTGATAATGAAGCAACACCCTATTCTTCTGATGTATCTGTTACAGCCGTTATCAGTCTTTATGTAGCAGTATAATTCATAGCTGCGGCTTGCCATACTCTTTATAGGTATGTGCAATAATTTATTTAATCTAAAAAGCTATCAATTTAAATAATAAAAAACGCCAGCGATTAGGCTGACGTTGTTTTTGGATTATACTTTAAATTAAACGATAAGTAACTAGCTAAAAGCCAGTTGAGCACTGATAAAGTGCTTGCTTAAGCAGATGTTAAGCGCGGGTCTCCCCATGACCGTAGACGATCCATTTTTGTGAGGTTAGACCTTCTAATCCAACTGGGCCACGAGCGTGAATCTTATCGGTTGAGATACCAATCTCAGCGCCAAGACCATACTCAAAGCCGTCAGCAAAGCGGCTAGAGGCGTTAATCATCACACTAGCGGAGTCGACTTCGCGGATAAAGCGCTGCGACTTACTATAATTATCAGTGATAATGACGTCAGTATGATGGCTGCCGTGAGTATTGATATGCTCAATCGCCGCGTCAAGTCCATCGATGACTTTTACCGCTAAGATAGGCGCAAGGTATTCAGTATCCCAATCCTCTTCAGTAGCTGCTGAGAGATGACCGTCAAGCTTAGCATTGTCTTTTAATATACTTTGCGCTTGCTCATCGAGACGCAGCTGCATCGCTTCATCGGCTTTGACGATAGCTTCCGCAATTTGCGGTAGCATCCCATCGGCGACGGCCTTATCGACCAATAGCGTTTCCATAGTATTACAAGTGCCATAGCGATGTGTCTTGGCATTGACGCTGACCTCTATTGCTATATCCGCTTGGGCATCACTATCGATATAAGTATGACAGTTACCATCTAAATGCTTGATGACTGGTACTTTGGCGTCTTCACTAATACGAGAGATTAAGCCTTTGCCGCCGCGTGGGACAATGACATCGACGTAATCGGTCATTGTAATCAGCTCACCGACAGCCGCGCGGTCAGTGGTTTCTAGTACTTGCACGCTGTGCTCAGAGAGACCGGCTTCACTCAAGCCTTTATGGATACATTTAGCAATGGCTTGATTGGACTCAAAAGCTTCAGAACCACCGCGCAAGATAATAGCGTTGCCAGATTTAAGCGCTAAAGAAGCGGCTTCCAAAGTCACGTTAGGACGCGATTCGTAAATCATACCAACCACACCGAGCGGCACCCGCATTTTACCTAGATGGATGCCGGAGGGGCGAAACGTCATATCAGTGACTTCCCCGATTGGATCGGGTAGGGCGGCGACGTCTTTGAGACCTTGCAGCATGCCATCGAACCTAGCATCGTTTAGCTCTAAGCGATCGAGTAGGGCGGCCTCCAAGTCATTGCTATGACCTTTATCCATATCTATTTTGTTCGCTGCTAAAATATCGGCTTTCGCGTTGACTAACTCATCATGAATGCTCATAAGTGCTGAGTTTTTATCGCCAGTATTGGCAGCCGCGAGGGTACGAGAGGCGGCGCGTGCTTGCTTACCGACCGTTTGCATATAAGCTTTTATATCTGAGGTATTCGCTTGACTCATAAATTGTTTTCCTTTTGGTTACGGATGAATCGTTATTTAGAATAAATGTTTTAGACGAGCAAAAAGGCCTAAACAGGCAAAGTCCAACTAAAGGGCTGTAAAGAATATCGTTAATAAGGGCTAAATCCAGTGCTTTAACAAGTGTCTTAATTATTGTTCTCACTTAGGATAAAGCGTTATGCTATTTAACATAGAGCAGATTGTGGTTAGAGTAAAGTTGAATTTGTGAACAGCGCTCATTTGCAATTTCGATTTAAGCGTTTTTAACATCGATTATGGATCATTAAAGGCTTTGTCTTACGAGTCTCTAACACAACTGTGTTGCAACTACTAAGGTAGTCATTACTAGATCTGATTATACTGAGCGTTAAATATTAGATGTATTAACAGCTTGATATGAGTGACATCTTGTAAAACTAATTAGCGAGGGAAATATGAAAAAATCGACTTATAAACTAGGGTTATGCGCAGCGGCCGCTTTTACATTAACACTTAGCGCTTGCTCTGATAAAGGCGCGGCGACTACTGAGGAGGATCCAACGCTAGATCCGCAAACGCAAGTAGAGCAAGAAGCTACCGGCGTTGATGATGTTGCGCAAGTGACTGAAGGCGTCAATAGTGCAGATATCTCTGATGATCCCATGGTTAATGATGACGTTGCAGTAGCGAGCGCCGATGATGACATTGCTATAGCAACGGTAGACGATGCTGATGTCCTCGATGGTTCTGAGTCTGAGGAACACGTCTCGACTTATTAAGGGTTACGGATATCGCTGCGTCATTGGCGTTACAGATAATGGAGCGCTAGGTGGCTTAAAGTGTTAAAATAAAGCTCAAATTATGACAGTGATTTGGGCTTTATTTATGGAGTAATGGCCAATAATAGAGAGTATTTGCCTTTTTGCTGTATTATAAGCGACAATACGCTGCCTTTTACTTCAGTAAGCTGCTTGAAAGCCTTATTCATAACAATCGGAAACCTGTTTAACCATGCTTGATATTGCCAAAGACTCGACTCGCCCCATCGCTTTAGATATACAAGATCTGCATAAAAGCTACGGCTCTTTAGAGGTGCTAAAAGGGGTATCGCTCACCGCCTATGATGGCGACGTGATCTCGATTTTGGGGTCGTCGGGTTCCGGAAAGTCGACGTTATTACGTTGTATCAACTTGTTAGAAAAACCAACTAAAGGGCGTATCAGTATCGGTGAAGATGAGCTGATGCTAAAAGCCAATAAGTCAGGCGAGATGCAAGCGGCAGATCATAGACAGCTTGAGAATCTACGTGCGCGCGTTGGTTTTGTCTTTCAAAACTTCAATCTATGGCCGCATAAAACCATATTGCAAAATATCATCGAAGGTCCGACTCAGGTTCTAAAAATCAAAAAAGATCAAGCCATCAGTGAAGCCGAACAGCTTCTAAAAAAAGTAGGGCTGTCCGATAAAAAAGACGCTTATCCTGCCAATCTCTCTGGCGGTCAACGTCAGAGGGTTGCTATTGCCCGCGCTTTGGCTATGCAGCCAAGAGTGCTCTTATTCGATGAACCAACTTCCGCGCTTGATCCTGAGCTGGTCAACGAAGTACTCGCCGTCATGCAAGACTTAGCAGAAGAGGGCCGTACTATGCTGATCGTCACCCATGAGATGCGCTTCGCTCGAGATGTGTCAAGCCAAGTAGTGTTCTTGCATCAAGGCATCATCGAGGAGATGGGCACGCCTGAGCAAGTATTTGATAATCCAAACTCGCAGCGCGTCAGAGACTTTATGGCTTCCCATCGCCAGAACTAATCCTTATTTCAGACTTGTCAGCTGACGAATCGGCTAGATAAGTCTGCTTGCATCAGTTGAGCTATTTTCAAACCAGTACCAGGTTATTAACCTTCTTCCTTTTATAGCCTAGGTTACGCAGCTCTGTTTATAGCCTAGGTTACGCAGCTCTGTTTCGCTTGCGCGCGGCATGGATCCTACAAAGAGATCAACCTCATATGTTTTCATAGCGGAATCTTTTTACTTATAGCTGACAATAGCAAAGCCGTTTATTACCCAATAATAACAGTCAATACCTAAAACGTTTGTTTTTGATATTTTTGTCAGGTATTATCGATGGGTTTATAAGCTGCTAATATCTATCACTATTACGACTGTTTAGTCAGTGATTAGATAAGGATATTAAATTAAAATAAGGAATATATGATGTCGAATTCTCGTCTATTGTGGTCATCGATGACTATCACCGCAGCGCTAGCATTGAGCGCCTGTAGCCAGCCAAGCGACGATACGGTGGATGCAAATGCTGATGCACCTGCTGCCGATGTCGCGGGTAAAACCATTCGTATTGCTACCGAAGGGGCTTATCCTCCTTTTAACTATACCAATGCTGATGGCAGTATCGCCGGATATGATGTCGATGTTGCTAATGCTCTATGTGAGCAGATGCAAGCTAACTGTGAGATTGTCGCGCAAGACTGGGATGGAATTATTCCAGGTCTTTTGGCGCAAAAATATGACGCCGTTGTCGCTGGTATGTCTATCACTCCAGAGCGTCAAGAAAAGGTGGACTTCACTGAGCCGTACTTTGCTAATACTATGGTTTGGCTGACTGATGCAGATGGTGGTTTTGATCCTAATGCTATCAGTAACCTGAACTTAGGTGGTCAGCGCTCAACCACGCCTGGCGTCTATCTGCAAGATAATTATGAAGGTAAAGACGGCAATACTGTGCAGCTTTATGATAACTATGACAATGCTTATTTAGACCTAAAGTCTGGTCGTAGCGATGCAGTATTGGCTGAAAAAGTCTCAGCTAAAGCTTGGTTAAAAGACAATCCAGAAGGTTTTGGTATCGTGGGTGATGAGATTGATAACGATGACAACATCGCTATCGCTGTTCGTAAAGGTGATCCTTTAAGAGACGATTTTAATAAAGCTTTGAGCGAGATCCGTAGTAACGGTGAGTTGGCTCGTCTAGAACAAGCAAACTTCAACCAATAATCTACTGCCTGATAACTGAGGAAAACATAATGAGCTTATCTAAATATTCTCAAAACAAGTCAATCTTGCCCAACAAAGCACTCTGGTTAGCACCGCTTAGCGCTGCTATGCTGATGCTTGCCGCTTGTAGTAATAGCTCAGCGCCAGAGGAAAGCCAAGTTGCGGATGAAGGCGTAGCTACCGAGACGCCAATGAACATAAAAATCGCTACTGAATCGAGCTATAAACCCTTTAGTTACACCGATGCTGATGGCAAGCTGATCGGCTATGAAATCGAGCTGGTCGATGCTTTGTGCGCGCAGATGCAAGCAGAGTGTGAGCTGATCTCGCAGGACTGGGATGGTTTGATTCCTGGCTTAAATGCGCAAAAGTTCGATGCGATTATCGCAGGCATGTCGATTACCCCAGAGCGTAAAGAAGTCGTTGAGTTTACCGATCCTTACTTCCACACTGGTATCATTCTTATCGGTAAAAAAGGCGATGATATTACGGTTGCCGACTTAAATGGTCAGCCAATTGCTTCACAGCGCTCAACGGTAGCGGCGCAGTATTTGCAAGACGAGCATCCACAGTCTGATATCAAGCTTTATGATACGCAAGATAACGCTTATTTAGATCTGACCTCAGGTCGCGTACGCGCTATGATGTCTGACAAAGTCACGGGTATCGACTGGCTGAAAACCGAAGCCGGTAAAGACTACGAAGTCAAAGGCGAAGAGATTAGCACCGATGAAGACGCGATGGGTATTGCCTTTCGTAAAGGTGATCCTCTAGTTGGTAAATTCAACACAGCTTTGGCTGAGTTAAAGGCCAATGGCACTTACGATCAGATCACAGGAAGTTACTTCGGTACGAGCTCTACTGCGGCGGCGAATAAAGCGGCGGCAGCAGATAGTGTTAAAGAAGTCGTAGTCGTTGAAGGCGATAATGTCGATGTCGATGCAAATGCAACTATCGCAGCCGAAGAGCAGACAGAAACCACTAGTAATTAAAACTTAGACAGTGATATTTTATATCGCTATGGTCTTATGCTGAACCGGATATAGTGGCGCTTTATGCTTCTCATAGCATAGGGCGCCATTATTGTTTATAGTGCTTGTATCGACTTACTTATCAAAAGGAATCAAGGATGATGATAAATTACCCTAGTTTTTTTGGCTCAAGCCAGACGCTACACAAAACCTTTATTGCGGCAGTAGCCTTAGGGGTGCTAGCGGGCTGTAGTAATGGTCAAGAGACCAATACCGCTAATACAGAATCCACTGATACGGCTGCCACTGAAGCCACTGGCGAGGTTTTGCGTATCGGTACTGAAGGCGCCTATGCTCCTTTTAACTATACCAACGCTGATGGCTCGCTTGGCGGTTTTGATATCGAAATTGCCAATGCCTTGTGTGCTGATATGGGGGTCACCTGTGAGATTGTCGCGCAGGATTGGGATGGTATTATCCCCGGTCTTAAAGCGGGCAAATATGATGCTATTGTCGCCGCTATGTCGATTACGCCAGAGCGCGCCGAGCAAGTCAGCTTTACTGATCCATATTTTAGTAATACGTTAGTGTTTTTGGCAAAAGAGGGTAGCGGTTTTGACCCTAGTAATCCTGATGATATCAATTCAAAGAGCATCGCCGCTCAGCGCTCGACGATCTCGTCCCAGTGGCTAGAGCAGGCTTATCCAAAAGCGAATATGCAGCTGTATGATACTTTGAGTAACGCCTTTTTAGACTTAGGCTCGGGGCGAGTTGAGGCGATGATCTCTGATAAACTACCTGCTATCGAATGGCTCAGCTCCGCCTCGGGCAGCCAATATACGCTAAAAGGCGATGAGATCGATATTGATGATAATTTTGCTATTGCAGTACGTCCAGGTGACCCGCTGCAAGCGAAAATTAATGACTCATTGGCAGCTATAAAAGCAGATGGGACTTACGCGGCTATTAACGAAAAATACTTTTCAGTGCCCACGCCTAGCAAGACTAAATAATACGTTCAAGCTTTTACTGTGAGGGTGACGGCGCTACTGGAATGGTTTATAAGCTTGATAAGCTCTTAAAAGGATATCGCGGCTTCGTGGTATCCTTTTTTATGGAGATAGTTTTTATTAATAGTAGGGCGCTAGTCATAATTGCTCTTTACTCATGATGGATTTATAGCAAAAGACGCGGTTTTATAATGGCTAACTCTCTATTTTGACTGGGTATTTGCTATCAGCGTTAACATCGAGTGCCTCAGTTATGATAAAATCAGCGCTTATTTTTATCTGAATCATCAGTGAATGAATCTTTGGGTCAACTGATAGTCATTTATTATATATTCCAAAACCGCTTCTCGTTACTACAGACCATAAATAGTGCTTTATTTTAGCTAGCGTCAGGACAGTAAACTGGCATTTTGAGCGTTATTTGATGGCTTGGCAGAAACGCGAGTGACGCGACTAACATATAGAGACTGAGTGAATAACTGTGTTTGATTTACAAGGATTTGGTGCCCTGCTATTAAGCGGCGCGACCGTCACCATTAAGCTAGCCGTAACTAGCCTGATAATAGGAATGCTGTTAGGGCTCCTTGGGGCAACGGCTAAGCTCTCGAACGTCTGGCTACTGCGCAAGCTTGCCACTGTCTATACCGCAACGATGCGTGGTATTCCTGAGTTACTATTAGTGCTATTCATCTATTATGGGGGCTCTATTTTGCTGATGAGCATCCTCAAAAAGTTCGGCTATAATGAATATGTGGAGATCAGCGCTTTTTGGGGCGGGGTGATGGCCTTATCTATTGCCTTCGGTGCTTATGCCACTGAAATCTTTCGGATGTCCATTCAAGAAATTCCTGTCGGACAAAAAGAGGCCGCGCAAGCGATAGGGATGCGTCCTTTTCAGACTTTTTATCGGATTACTTTGCCGCAAGTTTGGCAGATTGCCTTGCCAGGCCTTGGTAATTTGTTCTTAGTCTTGCTCAAAGATACCGCTCTAGTATCGGTCGTTGGTCTCAAAGATATTATGTATCAATCCTCACGCGCGGCGCAATCCACTCAGCAACCTTTTACCTTTTATATGGCCGCCGCCATTATCTATTTAGGTCTCACTATGCTTATTACCGGCTTTATGATTTGGCTAGAATGGCGCGCTAATCCCGCGGCACGCTATGCCAAAAAAATCAGCCGTCAATCCACTCATCAGCCATCGACTTTAGGGTAGAGGAGAGATATTATGGATTGGAATTGGCAGGTTATTTTTGAGTACTTTCCGGATCTACTAGGCGGAGCGTTACTGACCGTACAGCTCGTCGTTATCTCAGGAATCATTGGGCTGTTTTTTGGTTTGATTTTGGCGTTACTGCGTCTGTCTAAAAGTTGGCTGGTACAGCTATTACCGTTTTTATATATTTTCTTTTTTCGCGGTACGCCGCTGCTAGTACAGATATTCTTGATCTACTATGGTTTGGGACAGTTCGAGGCGGTGCGCGAGTCATTCTTGTGGGAGCCGGTGCTGAGCCAGGCATACTGGTGTGCGATTATCGCTTTTACGCTCAATACCAGTGCTTATTTAGCAGAGATTATCCGCGGCGCGATTCAGGCCGTTCCTGTAGGTGAACTAGAGGCGGCAGACGCCGTTGGTATGTCACCGTGGCAAAAGCTCACTCGTATTACTTTGCCACGCGCTTTTGGTATTGTCATTCCTGCTTATAGTAATGAAGTTATCTTTATGCTCAAAGGCAGTGCGCTAGCCTCGACCATTGCGCTGATGGATATCACCGGCGTGGCTCGTACTATTAGTGCGCGGACTTATACCTTGATGGAGCTATTCTTTGCTGCTGGTATTGTCTATTTATTATTGTCATGGATCATATTATTTAGCTTTGGGCGTTTTGAGAAAAGAATGAACCGTCATGCCAGTTACGTGCCGCCCGATGTAATGACCAATACTATTCCATAATTGAGCCGAGGTGAGTTATGAGCCAATTGCTGAGAATGACTGATAATAATATCAATGGTGAGACGCGGGCTCATATCGGCAAAGTAGTTTGCGTCGGTCGTAACTACGCCGCTCACGCTCATGAGCTGGGTAATGCAGTCCCGTCTAAGCCGCTGCTTTTTATGAAGCCGGCTTCTTCTATCGTTTCCATACAGAATGATATTATTGTTCCAGATTCCAATGTTTATGGTGATACTCATTATGAAGCGGAGCTATGCATTCAGCTCGCGGCTGATTTATCCGATGCGACTACCGAGCAAGCACAGCAAGCCATAGGTGCTGTGACGTTAGGATTAGATTTAACCTTAAGAGAACTGCAAAGCCAGCTTAAAGCCAACGGCCATCCTTGGGAGCGCGCTAAATGCTTCGATGGCGCTTGCGTACTCGCTGACTGGCTTGATCCGCAAAGTTTCAACGACTTAATGCACATTCAGTATCAGCTCTATATCAACGGTGAGCTCAAGCAAGACGGTGATAGTGCCTTGATGCTATTTCCCATCTATGAACTGCTTGCCGAAATCAGCCACGCTTTTAGCTTGCAAGCAGGCGATGTCATTATGACGGGTACGCCAAGCGGGGTGGGCGTACTACAAGCAGGCGATCAGGTAAGATTGGTGCTAGGGGAGAAGCAGTGGCAGAGCCAAGTACGATAACCGCTTCGCTTTCATTATTATCCTCAGCTATGTCTAGCGACGAATACTATACTTCTTTATCATCTTGCTCTTCTGAGCACAAAATTTACTTATATATCAAATCATTCTCTTCTCTTTGTTGCATTTAACCGCTAGTATAGAAAGCTCTCTTTTGCAGAAATCACCTATTATATGAGTGCTACAAAGAACGCCATGACTACTAATATCTATTCTACAGACTTGCCTGATGCTACCCATGATAGCTACGGAAGTAATTTTAGTAATGAGGGTGTCATTCACTATCAGCCAGGAACTCATCCTGTAGAAAAGTCTAATATGCCAATTCATGGTGATTTGTATGAACACCTCTCGCAGCTCGATGCGCTTGATGTGGATGAATTGGTCAGGTTATTAGCAGATGGTGCTGATGAAACCGTCAAAAGCCAACCGCTCACTTTAGGGGATTTTTTTGAAGGGTTGGCGCAGCTTGCGACGATGGGCGTGGTCGAGGTGACGGATATTGTCGAGTCTATGCACCGCGAGATTATGCTGCGTCCGATAGGGCGCTTCAACGAAAACCATCTAAAAAACTGGCATGGCGGTGTCACCGGGCGCGTCTACGGACTCGTACGCCATGTGATGTTGCTAGTGGGTAATAATCTCTCCTCAGGACTGCGTCTGTATAAAAACGTGGCAACGCAAACTAGCTCCCAACCACTTCCTGTTAGTCTAAAAAAACTCGTCAATGTTTTTAACGGAGTAATGGGCGATCATTTAGTCAATAACAACAACTCGCTTGCGATCCCTATGGCACTATACGACAAAGAGGGTATCCCTCAACGCGAAGAGCTATCAGGGCGCATTATCATCTTATGTCATGGTCTATGCTTAAGTTACTTAAGTTGGCATCCACAACAGTACAATAGCTTAGGTCAGGCGATTAGTCGCAGTCAGCCTGAGGCGACGGTGCTTTATTTAGATTATAATACTGGCCGACGTATCTCTCGTAGTGGCCGCAAACTCTCTAAACTGTTGCAAGACTTAGTGGATAATAACCCAAATATCAGTCAAATCGATCTAGTAGGGCACAGTATGGGCGGTTTAGTGGCTCGTAGCGCACTATTTTATGCCAAACAAGATCGCCTAGATTGGATGAAGCGCGTGGGTAACTTGATTACTTTAGGCTCGCCGCATCACGGCGCTGTGCTTGAGCGTATTG
Source organism: Psychrobacter sp. 2Y5 (assembly GCF_051847375.1). Classification (NCBI taxonomy): domain Bacteria; kingdom Pseudomonadati; phylum Pseudomonadota; class Gammaproteobacteria; order Moraxellales; family Moraxellaceae; genus Psychrobacter; species Psychrobacter sp. 2Y5. Next base: position 101,287 of record NZ_JBPYDA010000001.1, on the reverse strand, counting down.
GGTTTTTGGTTCAAGACATCATCTCCAAAGTCCCCTTCGCAAGCTCACTTGCGCATTTAGGTGATATGCGTAGCGCCGGTATTATTGATTTGCGTCACGGTAGTATTCGTGATGCCGATTGGCAATCTTTAGAGGGCCGAAATGTTGTGCCACAGGACTTCCGTCATCCTGCTCGTCTGCCGAGCGGTATTAAGACCTATTTTGTCGCTAGCGCCTTAATAGAGACCCATTATGACTCGAAAGTAACCAATCTGCTCGGGGATAGTCTAGTGTCAGTAGCTTCAGCTTTGGGCGAAGACGATGGCGAGCATAATCTATTTGTACCAGAGGGTCATAAAGCGATCTTTTATGGTGTTAATCATATGGGTCTAATCCATAGTAGACGAGTGCGCGAGCAAGTCGTGGCTTGGCTGCTTGATAATGGCAAAAGCGATTACGCCAGTCGCGACCGTATTCACTCTTATCCTTGCAGCTTAGGATTGGTCGCTGAAGAGTCTTAAACAAGAGGGATGTACCAATTTTAAGAGACTGAAATTTAAAAAAACAAAAACCCTCTAAACAAAAGTTTAAAGGGTTTTTGAGTTAGCATAATAAGACGTCAAACTAATCTGAAAAAATAGCCGTCACATCGTCTTTGTCAAATTTATAGACCTCACCGCAAAAGCCGCAATCCATCTCAAAAGTACCGTTTTGTTCTTCAATGATCTCTAATGCTTCGGTTTCACCGATTTGCGCAATAGCCGTCTCACACTTCTCACGCGAGCAAGTACAACCAAACTCTAAGCTGATAGGCTCAGGGGCAACGACGTTCTCTTCGTTATATAAGCGATAGATAATCTCATTGGCTGCAAGCGTGGTCAACTCCTCGCCTTTGACTGTGCTGGTCAGCATCGTCAAGCGCGTCCACAGGTCGTCATCGATACCGGCATCTTGATTGCGCTCCACTTCGATGTTCTCTGCAGCAGTACGCGGTAGCATCTGCACTAGTACGCCGCCGGCTTGTAAACCATCTGAAGCTAAATTAATTAAGGTCGGAATCTGAGCTGATTGCTTTTGATAATGGGCTAAGCAGTCAGCTAAATTATCATGACTACGCTCAACGATACCTTGATACGGCTCGCCATTATCGGGCTGAATATTAATAAATAATACCCCTTGGCCAGACGCGCCTAATTCAGCGAAAGCCTCGTCAGCACAAGTCTTGTCATTCCAAGCAGCCACTTGCTCATCGTTATCCGCTTTCCAGCTGGCAAGCGCCCGGATAATGCCGTTCTGATCGCACTCTGCCATCGCCCAGTTCAGTAAACTCTCACTATCTGAGGACTGCAATTGAATGGACAAACGACCTTCTATCTTGACTGTGCCTATCAGCAAACTTGCTGCCGTAAGCATCTCGCCTAGCAAGCGTTTGATGGCTTCAGGATAAGGTTTTTGGGCAATGGTAGAAGCGTAGCTACGCGACAGGCGTACCACATCACCGCGTACTGGCGAGTCTTCAATAAAGAAGCGCTGACGCACATCATTACTCTTTGTTGAATCTAAGGGCTGCAAGTGATCTGTCTGCATAGCTGAAGTATCTTGTGTCATATATTTTTATCTTATCGAGTTAAGAGAGTGCTAGCTTTATGGGGATTATTCAGAATTTATCAATCACAGGAAAGACGTTAGCGGCAAAAGCTCGTGCTTAACTGAGCATTTATTTATCGCAAAAGAGAGTGACAATAAGGCAAAAACTTGCACAATAATCATAAAAGTGTTGTACAGTAACATTAAGTTGCATTAAGATAACTAAAAGTAACTGCACGGATGCCTATTAGTAATAGCTAATCAAGCATTTTTTAAACTAATAATGATGTGATAAAAGGATGGATCTTATGGCTTACGCACTCACCAAACCTCTAACATTAGCAGCATTTATGGCACTAGGTTTAGCCGGCTGTAACAACAGCAGTCAAACAGCTACTGATGACGCTGTAACTGAGGATGCGGCAACTACTGAAACCTCTACAAATGCCAATGGCACCCTCCAAAAAATCAAAGACTCAGGTACTATCGTTGTCGGCTATCGTGACTCTTCTATTCCTTTTTCGTATATCGCTGACGATCCGAATCAGCCCATGGGCTATGCGCATGATCTTGAGATGAAAGTCGTGGAAGCGGTTAAGCAAGAGCTCAATATGCCGGACTTAAACGTTCGCTATAACTTAATTACCTCGCAAACGCGTATCCCGTTGGTACAAAACGGTACAGTCGACTTTGAATGTGGCTCAACGACCAATAACGAAGAGCGCCAAAAGCAAGTAGGTTTCTCAAATGGCTTCTTTGAAATCGGCACACGTTTATTGACCGCGACAGACTCAGGTATCAATGACTTTGCAGACTTAGACGGTGAGACGTTAGTCACCACCGCAGGTACCACTTCAGAGCGTTATATTCGTCAGTATATTGATGAGAATCAGATGGACACTAACGTCATTTCTGCCAAAGATCATGGCGAAGCCTTTTTGATGCTAGAAAACGGCCGTGCTGATGCCTTTATGATGGATGATGTACTATTAGCTGGTGAAAAAGCTAAAGCCAAAAACCCAGATGAGTGGGTCATTGTAGGCGAGCCGCAGTCTTTTGAGATTTATGGCTGTATGCTGCGTAAAGACGATTCTGAATTTAAAGCAGTGGTCGACAAAGCTTTGACTAATGTCTTTAGCTCAGGTGAGATCAATAGCATTTATGATAAGTGGTTCTTAAACCCTATCCCGCCAAAAAACGTCAACTTAAACTTTGAGATGTCAGACAACTTAAAAGCACTCATTGCCAATCCTCATGATAGTGCTCAGCCAAAAATGGCAATGGCACAGTGACCCTCACTCCTTAACTTAGCGAGTACTCCTAAAAGCTTCATTATTGAAGCTTTTAAGGGTTAGGCCTATCAACCACTGCTTGGAGAGACAAGCATGAATTATAGCTGGAACTGGGGTGTGCTCTTTGAGCAGACTGGTGTCGGTAGTGAGCTGTATATCCATTGGATGATTACTGGACTTGGCTGGTTGCTGTTGATCGGCAGTATTGCTTGGGCTATCGCGATGGTCGTTGGTACTATTTTCGGTATTATGCGTACCCTGCCAAGCAAACCGGCACGGGCTATCGGTACTGCTTATGTAACTTTCTTTCGTAATATTCCACTACTTGTGCAGCTATTCTTTTGGTTCTATATCGCCCCAGGATGGCTGACGCCTGCGCTTCAAGAATGGTGGTATAAGGAGCTGACACCCAATACTTCAGCTATGCTTTCAGCCAGTATTGGCCTTGGGTTATTTACCGCCGCGCGTATCGTTGAGCAAGTGCGCACGGGTATTGAATCGCTGCCGCAAGGTCAGATCAACGCCGCTTACGCGCTAGGCTTTACGATACCGCAGGCTTATAAGCAAGTGCTATTGCCGCAAGCCTTTCGTATTATCTTGCCACCCTTAAGCTCTGAGCTGACCAACTGCTTCAAAAACGCCTCTGTTGCTTCGCTCGTTGGGGTGATGGAGCTGATTAGTCAGACTAAGACCATTAGCGAATATACCCAAAATAGTCTTGAGATCTATACTTATGCGACGATTATCTATTTAGTGTTTAATCTATCGCTGATCGCCATTATGGGTTTGATTGAGCGAAAACTTCGCGTGCCAGGGCTTATTGCAGGGAGTCAGAAATGAATATGATGACCGAACTTGCGACCGCATATCCAGGCCTTATGGGCGGGATGATTACCACCTTAAAAGTACTATTTTTAGCCATCTTAGGCGGCATTACTCTAGGCACGATACTAGCCTTGATGCGCCTATCTGGCATTAAAGCCTTAGAGATACCCGCCAAGTTATACGTAAACTACTTTCGTTCAGTGCCGCTGCTATTGGTGCTGTTGTGGTTTTATTTCGCCGTACCGATGATTTATTTTTGGGTGGCGGGTAGATACCTGCAGTTAAACGCCGCCTTTGCCTCTTGTGTTGTGGCTTTTATGATGTTTGAGGCCGCCTATTTCTCAGAGGTAGTACGGGCAGGTATTCAATCTATTGGCAGTGGGCAGGTCAATGCGGCAAGAGCGCTTGGCATGACTTATGGGCAGACCATGCGCTTGGTTATTTTGCCACAAGCCTTTCGTAAAATGCTACCGCTGATCCTACAGCAGTGTATTATTCTCTTCCAAGATACCACTTTAGTCTTTGCGATTGGTTTGACCGATTTTTTCCGTGCCGCTTACGTGCGCGGAGAGCTGATGGGACTGCTGACACCTTACATACTAGGCGCAGGCGCAGTTTATTTTATTATCAGTTTGACCGCTTCTATTGGCGTGCAGCAAGTGCAAAAAAAGCTTAGGTTTTAGCGTTTAATTAAACAACTAAACAGCAAAGGTTTGCGAAATGAAATAGCCTAAACCTTACTGACATAGCACTATCACTCATTTTAAATACACTGCAAAAATATTAAGCATAAGGCTAGGAGCCAACGATGAATAAGGCTAATACATTTATAAATGACTTTGGCGGATTGGTTACAGATAACGGTCATGCTAGCAATGAGATAGTCATTGAAATGGATAGCGTCAGTAAGTGGTATGGCGACTTTCAAGTATTGACGGACTGTACCGCTCATGTCCATAAAGGCGATGTGGTGGTGGTTTGTGGCCCGTCCGGCAGCGGTAAGTCGACCCTAATCAAAACCGTCAACGGCCTTGAGCCCTTTCAAAAAGGGCAAATCATGGTTAATGGTATCTCAGTTGGCGACTCAAAAACGAACTTGCCTAAACTGCGTAGCCGCGTGGGCATGGTGTTTCAGCACTTTGAGCTGTTTCCGCATTTGACGATCATTGATAACTTAACTGTGGCACAAGTTAAGGTTTTGGGCCGTAAAGAGTCTGAAGCCAAACAAAAAGGCATGGCTTACTTGGACCGCGTGGGATTAAGCGCGCAAGCGCCAAAATATCCGGCTGAGCTGTCCGGTGGTCAGCAGCAGCGGGTAGCGATTGCGCGAGCGCTGGCGATGGATCCGGTGGCGATGCTGTTTGATGAGCCGACCTCCGCGCTCGACCCTGAGATGATTCAAGAGGTGCTCGATGTGATGGTAGAGCTGACCCGTGAGGGCATGACGATGATGTGCGTAACCCATGAGATGGGCTTTGCTAGCCAAGTGGCGAACCGCATTATCTTTATGGATGAAGGCTATATCGTTGAGAACTGCAGTAAAGAGGAGTTTTTTGAAGGCGCAAAAAGTGATCGCGCTCAGCAGTTTTTATCAAAGATTCTTAATCACTAACTCTCAAGTATTCAGCAAATATTAAGCAAAAGTCTTTACCGTTTAACTTTATGCGTCTTTTTATAAGGCGCTTTTTTATGCCAGTTGGGTTACTGTAAATTCTCAGTTTACAAGCGTTTCTTTTTTACTGCTACAATAGTGGCCATTATCTTAAACCCTATTCATATTCATTATAAAACACTATCTTGGAGACTTTATGAACGTAGAGCATTTGTCCGAAACATCAGGTATTGTCATCGTTGGCGCAGGCTTAGCAGGCTGGCACGTTATTGATGCCATTCGTAGTAAAGATAAAGAGATACCGATTACCTTAATCACGGCTGACAACGCTGATCGCTATCACAAGCCGATGCTGACGATGGCCATTAGCCAAGATAAGAAGCCGGCAGACTTAGTGCGAGCGACAGGGGAGGAGGCTGCAAAAGTAGCCAACGTCACTTTATTAGCCAACACGCAGGTCAGTGATATCAATGCAGCAAGCCAAAAACTGCAGCTTATCTCTGCGAACCGCTCAGATCCTGCCAACACCAATTACGCGGCCATCAGTTATGATAAGCTAGTCCTAGCGATGGGCGCGCATCCGATATTTCCTAAGAGCTTGCCGGAGAATTTAGTCTGGCACGTCAATCATATTGAGCGCTTTGGTCAGTTGCAAAAAAAGCTCTCGACTGGTAGCCAGCATGTAGCTATCGTCGGTGCGGGGATGGTCGGTACCGAGATCGCCGAAGACTTGCTTAAAGCGGGTCATAAAATCAGCCTAATTGATCTTAATGAGGCGCCGCTTGCGCAAATGCTACCGGCGAAAGCCACCGCGCGTATTAGGCAGGCTATAGAATCGCAAGGGATTGAGTTTTTGGGCGGATATCAGGTGACTAGTGTCGCCCGTAATGATGATAACAGACTGGAAGTCAGCTATGAGCCGTTAGAAAAGGCAAAAGGACAGTCTAATACTGTGATAGTCGATCATGTGATTGCCAGTACTGGCTTAGTCGTCGATGATACGCTACCCGCGGCGGCAGGCATTGAGTTCAATCCGCGCACCGGTATTGTTGTCGATGCACCAACTCTGCGCACCAACGCCAATAATGTCTATGCAATTGGCGATTGCATGTCTATCGATGGCGTGGCATGTCGTTATGTGGCCCCGCTACGCGCGCAAGCGGCGACTATCGCTGATGATATTTTGGGTCTCAAGCATGCTGGCTACGACCATAAACCGCCGATGATACGTTTGAAAAATAAAGCAATCGCGGTCACCGTCGTCGGCGTACCGCAAGCGATGGGCAATTGGCAAGTCAAAACCGAAACGACTGATGAGCTAGTGATGGAATTAATGGATGACTCTGCCGATGATAAAGCCATAAAAGCAACGGTATCGCTTAAAGTACCAGTAAAGCCTGCGGATAAGGCTTAATGAGTAGCGCTCTATTCTTACAGGTATGGCAGCTCATAGGTAGGGTAGTCTCAGAGGTAGGGTAGTTCAATCGCCAGTCTTTTATTTGAATAGGAGATTGGCTTTTTATAACTCGTTAGTTATTGCAACGCTATTAATTATTTAATGAGACATCTTGTATCAATATGATTGACAGGATTTCATTGCAGGCGTTATAGTGACTAGATATAAAGGAAAAACAAGGCATAATAGCTTTATTTATACGCTTAGCTAGCAAAACGGAAAAGTACAACGAAAGGACTCGTTATGATTCAATCCCCCTCATTCGGCACTGCCTCCAGCGATATTCTAAATAATATTCCAAAAATAAATATGGGCGCACGCTCTGCCAATGCTCCTCTCACCCAAAGTTATGACAAAGGTCCTGACGTACCACTCATAGAAGCCACTATCGGCGACTTTTTTGATGCTATCGTTGCCAAATACCCTGAGCGCGAAGCCCTAGTCGTACGTCATCAACATATCCGCTGGACTTATAAAGAACTACAACAACAAGTTAATAAGCTTGCTAGCGCTATTATCGAGATGGGGCTTGAGATTGGTGATCGTATCGGTATCTGGTCGCACAATAATAGCGAGTGGTTATTAATGCAGCTCGCTACGGCTAAAGTTGGCGTTATCTTAGTTAACATCAATCCTGCCTATCGTACCTTTGAGCTGCAATACGCCCTAAATAAATTAGGCTGCTCAGCTTTGGTGCTTATGCGTCACTTTAAGAGTAGTGATTATGCGCAGATGATTCGCGAGCTTTGCCCTGAGATTTATCATAAAACCTTTAATCAGCTCGATTTGGTTGAGATACCGACCGTTGAGCGCATTATTTGGATCGATAGTGCAGAGGATGCAGAGAACTTTAGCTATATGCAAAAGTTCTCAGATTGGATAGCAGAAGGTGATGCCAACGACCCTCGTATTGCTAAGCGCCAAGCTCAGCTAAAAAACACCGATGCTATCAATGTACAGTTTACTAGTGGCACCACAGGTACGCCAAAAGGCGCCACGCTAAGCCACCGTAATATACTAAATAATGGCTACTTTATCGGCGAGGCGATGAATCTCACCTTCGAGGATAGGCTATGTATTCCAGTACCGCTTTACCACTGTTTTGGTATGGTGCTAGGTAATTTAGCGATTTTGACCCACGGCGGTTGTATCGTTTATCCGAACGATGGTTTCGAACCTCTTAGTGTCTTACAAACCGTGCAAGAAGAGCGCTGTACCGCCCTGCATGGGGTGCCAACGATGTTTATCGCTGAGCTTGATCATCCTGATTTTGATAACTTTGACTTATCGAGCTTACGTACTGGCATTATGGCAGGCTCGAGCTGTCCGATTGAGGTCATGCGCCGGGTTATCGACAAGATGCACATGCAGGAAGTCACTATCGCTTATGGTATGACCGAAACCAGTCCTGTATCCTGTCAGACCAATGAGCATACCCCGCTTGAGAAGCAAGTCTCGACGGTAGGACTGGTACAACCGGCGCTTGAGGTCAAGGTCGTCGATACTGAAACTGGCGAGATTCTACCTATTGGCGAAACAGGCGAGCTACTGACAAAGGGCTATTCGGTGATGAAAGGTTATTGGGGCAGCCGCTTTAAAACCCGCGAGGCCATACAGGATGGCTGGATGCATACGGGCGATCTGGCTACGATGGATGAAGAAGGCTATGTTAAAGTCGTCGGGCGTAGTAAAGATATGGTGATACGTGGCGGCGAAAATATATATCCGGTAGAGATTGAAAACTATCTGTATCGTCATCCAAAAATACGCGACGTACAAATCGTTGGTATCCCTGATGAGCGCTACGGCGAAGTATTGGCCGCGTGGATTATCCCCAAAGAGCCAGACAGCTTAAGCGAAGAGGAGGTCGAACAGTTCTGCCGTGATAATATTGCCCATTATAAAATCCCAGCTTATTATCGTTTTGTCACTGAGTACCCAATGACCATTACCGGTAAAATTCAAAAGTACAAAATCATTGAGCAAATGAAAGAAGAGTTGGGCTTGGTATAACTTTGATTGAATGTGGTTAGAGTGTACTTTGAGATAAATTGCTAAGTGAAAAGATAAATAACAAGGAATACCATGAGCGCTATTATTACCAGTAAACTAAGCCCAAACTCCGTTGAGTTTCAGCAAAACAGTAGAGCCATGCAAGCAATCGTTGATGATTTATATCAGCATTTAAATAAGATTGCCCAAGGCGGATCAGAGCGCGCTCGTGCCAAGCATTTAGCGCGCGGTAAGCTGTTGCCACGTGAGCGCGTGGAGCGTCTGCTTGATGTTGGCACGCCTTTTTTAGAAGTCGCTCCAATGGCCGCGCATGATATGTATGGCGAAGATATTCCAGCGGCAGGAGTCATCGCCGGTATTGGCCGTGTTAATAATATTGAGTGCATGATCGTCTGTAATGACGCCACAGTAAAAGGTGGCACTTATTATCCGATGACGGTGAAGAAACATTTACGCGCGCAAGAAATCGCGCAGCAAAACCATCTACCGTGTGTCTATTTAGTGGATTCCGGCGGCGCAAATCTACCCAATCAAGATGAGGTATTCCCTGATAAAGATGACTTCGGGCGTATCTTTTTTAATCAAGCCAATCTCAGCGCAGCGGGTATTCCACAAATCGCGGTAGTAATGGGAAGCTGTACGGCAGGCGGTGCTTATGTACCTGCGATGAGCGATGAATCTATCATTGTCGAAGATCAAGGCACTATCTTTCTCGGTGGCCCGCCATTGGTGAAAGCAGCGACGGGTGAAGAGGTGAGCGCAGAAGATTTGGGCGGCGGTGATGTGCATACGCGGCTATCAGGGGTGGTCGATTATCTGGCGCAAAACGACACCCATGCGTTATCCATAGCGCGCGATATCGTCGGACACTTGAATCGCGATGCCAAAGTCATTCCCAATCAAATCACCCCGCGACCACCGCGCTTTGACGCCAAAGAATTATACGGCATTATCCCAACCGATAAGCGCAAGCCTTTTGATATCAAAGAGATTATCGCTCGTATCGTTGATGATAGCGCCTTTGATGAATTCAAAGCGCGCTTTGCTAATACCCTTATCTGCGGTTTTGCCCATATCGAAGGTATGCCAGTCGGTATTATTGCCAATAACGGTATCTTGTTTAGTGAATCTGCGCAAAAAGGCACCCACTTTATCGAGCTGTGCTGCAAACGCAAAATCCCTTTAGTGTTCTTGCAAAATATCACCGGCTTTATGGTTGGGCGTAAATATGAAAACGAAGGGATTGCCCGTCATGGCGCGAAGATGGTGATGGCCGTTGCTAATGCTAAAGTGCCTAAATTTACCGTTATCGTCGGCGGCTCTTTTGGCGCGGGTAACTATGGTATGTGCGGCCGTGCTTATGACCCGAGATTTTTATGGATGTGGCCAAACGCGCGTATCTCGGTGATGGGCGGCGAGCAAGCGGCATCGGTATTGGCGACAGTGAAGCGTGATAACTTCGAGCGTAAAGGCGAGTCGTGGAGCGAAGCGGACGAAGAAACGTTTAAAGCACCAATACGGGAGATGTACGAAGAGCAAGGTCATCCTTATTATGCCACCGCGCGTCTTTGGGACGATGGCGTCATCGATCCTGCGGATACGCGTCAGGTGTTAGCATTAGGATTGAGCGCTGCTCATAATGCGCCTATTGAAGAGACGACTTTTGGTATTTTTAGAATGTAATTATTATATATTGTGTGTGATATAAAAACGATTTAGCGAGACTGGTATTAATTTTTCGCAGCCTCTGTCAGCGTAGACACAGCACGCCAGAAAAATTCATATCAGTTTCGCGTTGCAATATAATGTATTTATTTTATTTGCTATCGACTATAAGAAACCAGTGCTAAGACCAAGGCTAAGAATAGGAACAAACATAAATGACCAACTATAAAAACCTATTATTAACCATAGAAAACTACGTCGCAACCGTGACCTTAAATCGTCCTGAAATACGTAATGCCTTTAATGATAAAACGATTAGCGAGCTAAATACAGTGTTCAGCGCTTTAGGCAAAGACGATGAGGTTCGCGTGATTGTTTTAGCAGCAGCGGGAAAAGCCTTTTGTGCCGGCGCTGATCTAAACTGGATGCGCGCTATGGCGGATTATGATTATCAGGAAAACCTAGCTGATGCTGATAAACTGGCGCAAATGCTCAAAACCATTTATGACTGTCCTAAGCCTACCATTGCTGCTATTCAAGGCGACGTTTATGCTGGCGGTATGGGACTCGTAGCAGTGTGTGATATTGCTATTGCCGTTAAAAATGCGAATTTTTGTCTTAGCGAAGTACGTCTAGGTCTAGCGCCGGCGACTATTAGCCCTTATGTTATTCAAGCTTTAGGCGTACGCGCATCGCAGCGTTATTTTTTAACGGCTGAAGTGTTCAATGCCAAAAAAGCACGGCAACTTGGCTTTATTCATGAGCGAGTTAACGAAGACGAGTTGCAAGATAGAGTAGCTGGGATATGCGCTAAAATTGTCAGTAATAGCCCTGACGCGGTTAGGACTTGCAAGCGCTTACTCCATAATATCGCAGGCGAAGCTATCACTGATGAGTTAATCGCTGATACGGTAAAAGAGATTGCCGATATTCGCGCGTCTAAGCAAGGCCGCGAGGGGGTACAAGCATTTTTGCAAAAGCGTAAGCCGGATTGGTTAGTTGATAAGCAAAAATAACCTATTCAAATGACGATAAAATATCAAATATAAAGCACAGGAATTGCTATGTTCTCCAAAATACTAATCGCCAACCGTGGTGAAATCGCTTGCCGAGTAGCGGCTACTGCCAAGCGTATGGGCGTACGTACGGTCGCGGTTTACTCAGATGCCGATCAATATGCTAAGCATGTGGCAGTTTGTGATGAAGCTGTCTATCTCGGAGGCTCTGCGCCAAAGGATAGCTACCTAAAAGGCGATGCTATCATTGCTATTGCCAAGGAGCGCGGCGCTGAGGCGATTCATCCTGGCTATGGGTTTTTGAGTGAGAACGCCGACTTTGCACAAGCTTGTCAAGATGCGGGCTTAGTGTTTATCGGCCCATCAGCCGATGCTATTCGAGCGATAGGCGGTAAGTCCGAATCCAAGCGTTTGATGGAAGCGGCAGATGTACCGCTCATTCCCGGTTATCATGGCGAGAAGCAAGACGCAGCATTCTTAAAAGATAAAGCCGATGCTATTGGCTATCCGGTGCTGATTAAAGCCAGTGCTGGCGGCGGCGGCAAAGGTATGCGCATCGTTGAGGATAGTAATAACTTTACCGATCTTTTAGAGTCCTGTCGCCGTGAAGCCATCACTAGCTTTGGTAATGACCAAGTCCTCATCGAAAAGTATGCCCTCAAACCGCGCCATATCGAGATTCAAGTATTCGGCGATAGTCACGGTAATTATGTGCATCTGTTCGAGCGCGACTGCTCCGTACAGCGCCGCCATCAAAAAGTGCTAGAAGAAGCGCCTGCGCCTGACGTTGATGAGTCCATGCGTGCTGCAATGGGTAAAGCGGCGATCGATGCCGCGCGCGCGGTCGATTATGTCGGTGCGGGTACGGTAGAGTTTATCGTTGAGCAGCGCGATGAGGGCATGAGTTTTTATTTCATGGAAATGAATACGCGTCTGCAAGTCGAGCATCCGGTGACTGAAGCGATCACGGGTGTCGATTTGGTTGAATGGCAATTACGCGTAGCTGCGGGTCAGAAATTACCGAAATCTCAAGAAGATCTGAAGATAAACGGTCATGCGATTGAGGCGCGTATCTGTGCGGAGAATCCAGATAATGACTTCTTGCCTGCGACTGGCACGCTGTTTAGGTATCAAAAGCCAGAGCACAGCACCTTTGTGGTTGATGATGTACGTATTGATGATGGCGTGCGCGAAGGCGATGTGATTAGCCCTTTTTATGACTCGATGATTGCCAAGCTTATCGTCCATGCCCCGACTCGCACGCAAGCTTTAGCTAAACTTGATCAGGCATTAGCGCTCACTCGTATTGTCGGATTGCCCAATAACGTAGCTTTTTTGCGCTATGTGATTAATACCGACTCCTTTAGTCAGGCGAATCTCGATACTGCTTTAATTGAGCGTGAAGCAGATGAACTATTCAATCAGCATCCGCTAGAATTATCGACATTAGTGACGACAGCTATCGTGCAGCAGCTGGCTAGTGAGAAAGACAGCATTAGTATGAATGCTAACGTTAACGACCCTTTTAGTCAGGCTTCTGCGTTCCGTGCTTATACCGATTATACGCGTACTTTTAACCTGACTTATAATGAGCAAAATTACCTTGCGCGCATTAGCGATTGGCATAATGCTAGTCATGCCACTAGTCAAAAAGACACAGATAATTCTAATCGCTTTTTACTTACTATTGAACATGATAATGACGCTGAAACTGCTTCTAAAACGTCCGGCGAGTCTTTATATAAAGCTCAGGTTAGCTACCATAGTGATGACGCTCATAATCATACTCTATGGCTTGATGATACGCGTATAAAGGCGCAAAGCTGGACACATAACGAGACGGTTTATGTATTTAACGACACGGGCCGCGATCAGATTAAGCTGATTGATTTAATGGATTACGCAGGCGAAGAGTCTGCCGCAGTCGGTAGCCTAAAGTCGCCTATGCCCGGACAAGTTATCGCCTTTAAAGTCGCGGTCGGCGATAGCGTCAAGCAAAGTGAGCCTTTAGCCGTGATTGAAGCGATGAAAATTGAGCATACCATTACCGCACCCACAGATGGTGTCGTTGCTGAATTGCTATTCGCTGCAGGCGACTTGGTCGCTGATGGTGATGAGCTGTTGCGTATTGATGCGGTAGCTAATAAAGTTTAATGCTCAAAAGAGTTTCGTATAAATTATCTTAACCTTAACTTACCATGAGCTATTATAGGCTGGGTTTTTAACCCAGCATTGTAATTTTGCAAAGTCTTGATGCTGGGTTAAAAACCCAGCCTACGCTAATAATCTTAGAGATTTAAGAACGAAGTGATAAATTATAAAAAAATGAATGGCAAAGTAAAAAGGATTATAAGAATGAATAACGCTTACCCAAATCATGTCACAATCGTCGATGTCAGTCCGCGTGATGGCTTGCAAAACGAGTCAAAGACGGTACCGACAGCGGTCAAGCAAGCGCTAATCGAAGATTTAATCGCAGCAGGGGTTAAGAAGATTGAGACCACTAGCTTCGTCTCCCCTAAATGGGTGCCACAGATGGGCGATAATAGCGATTTGATGACAGCGCTTGCCCCTAGTAGAGATAAGGACGTTATCTATTCAGTGCTCGTGCCCAATATGCGCGGCTTTGACAATGCCATCGCGCATCACCCTGATGAGGTCGTTATCTTCGCCTCAGCCAGCGAAACCTTTAGTCAAAAAAATATCAATTGTAGTATCGATGAGAGTATCGAGCGTTTTGCGCCAGTTGCCGCCGCGGCCAAGGAGAAAGGCATTAAAGTTCGCGGCGTCATCTCTTGCACGGTCGGCTGTCCTTATGAGGGCGAGATTGACCCTAGCCAAGTCGCTTATGTCACCAAACGCTTGGTTGAGATTGGCGCGGAGCAAATTGGCATCGCGGATACTATAGGAGTAGGCACGCCTATCAAGGTAAAAAAAGCGCTGCAAGCGACACTAGAGCACATCGATATTGCGCATGTCTCAGGGCACTTTCATGATACCTACGGGCAGGCGCTGAGCAATACTTTAGCAGCGCTTGAGATGGGCGTGAGCGAATTTGATACCTCAGTGGCAGGCCTTGGCGGTTGTCCTTATGCTAAAGGCGCTACCGGCAATGTCGCGACCGAAGATGTGGTCTATATGCTTCATGGCATGGGTATTAAGACTGGTATTGATTTAGATAAGCTAGTCGTCGCAGGTGAGCGCATTAGTGAATTTTTGGGACGTCGTAACGACTCTAATGTAGCGCGGGCTTTGATCAATAAGCGACATTCTTAAAGACAGTATTTTAAAACAAGGTTTTTAGACTAAGTACTAGGACTAGGTTTTCTAAAATTATCAAAATTTCAAAACTTTAAATGATTAAGGATAAATAATGAGTTTACCCGGTTTAGATTTTCAGCTTGGCGAAGATATCGATGCTTTGCGTGATGTGGTGGCACAGTTCGCTGCTAAAGAGATTATCCCTCGCGCTGGTGAGATCGATAGTAGTGATGAGTTCCCCATGGACCTGTGGCAAAAAATGGGTGATTTAGGTCTACATGGCATTACCGTACCTGAAGAATACGGCGGCGCTGATATGGGCTATGTCGCGCATATGGTGGCGATGGAAGAGATCAGCCGTGCGTCAGCTTCTATCGGTTTGAGCTACGGGGCGCACTCAAATCTCTGTGTCAATCAAATCAAACGCAACGGTAACGAGGCGCAAAAGCAGAAATTTTTACCCAAACTCATCACCGGTGAATTCATCGGTGCGTTAGCGATGAGTGAAACGGGTGCGGGTTCTGACGTCACTAGCATGAAGCTCAAAGCCGAGCAAAAAGGCGATGTCTTTGTGCTAAATGGTAGCAAAATGTGGATCACTAACGGGCCTGATGCGGACGTGATGGTGGTCTATGCCAAAACCAATCCAGAGCTTGGCGCGCAAGGCATTACCGCCTTTATCATCGAAAAAGGTATGGCAGGTTTCGGTACCGCGCAAAAGCTCGATAAACTCGGCATGCGTGGCAGTCATACCGGCGAGATGACTTTTAATAATGTTGAAGTACCCAAAGAAAACATCTTAGGAGGCCTAAATAATGGCGTAAAGGTGCTAATGAGCGGCCTTGACTATGAGCGCGCAGTATTAGCGGCTGGCCCTATCGGCATTATGCAAGCGGTGATGGATAATGTTGTGCCTTACATTCATGACCGTAAGCAGTTCGGTCAAGCGATCGGTGAATTTCAGCTTATCCAAGGTAAAGTCGCCGATATGTATACGATTTTGCAAGCCGGTCGTAGCTTTTTATATACCGTTGGCAAAAATCTCGATATGCTCGATGCACAAGGCGCTGGACATAGCCGGCAAGTCCGTAAAGACTGTGCTAGTGTGATTCTATGGTGTGCGGAAAAAGCGACACTTATGGCGGGCGATGGTATCCAAATCTTTGGCGGTAACGGTTATACCAATGAGTATCCGCTCGGTCGCTTGTGGCGCGATGCTAAGTTATACGAGATTGGCGCAGGGACTAGCGAGATTCGCCGTATGCTGATTGGCCGTGAGTTATTTAATGAGACCAAGTAGAAATAATTAATTTTTTAGCACAATAAAAAAGCAGTAAGTCTAAGACCTACTGCTTTTTTTACTTTCTACGACTATTTAACTGGCTTTTAAACCATCAACTGTTTTTTGCTATGATCGAAATATCTCGCCAAACCATTTAACAATAAGTCATCACGTAGTCTTACCGGACGATTGACGTGCTCGGCGATCATAGTCGCGTCACCGCCAGTCATTATTAGCTCAAAATTGGGATGCCGATGGGTAATCTCATTGATAGCGCCAACGATAGATAATAATATCCCGTGATGTACCGCATCCTGTGTGGTTATTCCTTGAGCGATGCTATCAAAAGCACCGCTTGAGATAGTAATCTGCTTAGTGCCTGAAAATAGCGATTCGCGCTGCAAATAGATGCTAGGGAAAATATAACCACCCAAATGCTCGGCATGATCGATCAAATCTATCGTGACCGCCGTACCGCAGCCCACTACACATTGGCGCTTCGTCTTATCCACTGCGCCTAGCATCTGTAACCAACGGTCACAGCCCAATTGCTTGGCATCATAACGGCTGCTCATGAGCGCATGAGAAGAGTCGACATTGACAAACTCAAAGGGAATATTCAGCCGACTCAACGTCTCTGCTACTCGGCTATTGAGCTCATCACCAAGCACCGATGAGATACCGATAAAATCAGGCGCATAGCGCTCAAATCTATCAGTCAGGCCCATGAGTAGCTCAGCAGGCGCTTGCAAATGCTGCCGTGCATTGTGCGAGACAATCTGTCCAATATCGTCAGTCAGCCAGTATTTCAGTCGGGTATTCCCCAGATCTAGCCAGAGCATAAACTTTCCTTATTGGCCCTTTATCTAGTGCTCATTAAGTCTCATTTATCACATCAATGCGACCGGTAAAAATTGCTGAAATATTACCGTTATCTTGCTGTAATTGCAAACAGCCGTTTGTATCGATGCCATAAGCCCGGCCTTCAAGAATGTGCTCCTTATTATTGAGATTTTGAGTAACTTTTATCCTCAAGCCTTTGAGTGCGTCTTGCTCTTTAAACTGCTGGTTAAATTGAGCCGTTACATACTGGGTAGAGCTAGGCTGTAAATTAGACTTTTCAGCCGCTATATTTTTAAAGCATTCGATAGCTTCTAGCAAAGCCTGACTGATTTGCTCATAAATAATAGCTAGGCTTGGTATAGTTTCTAGCGGATTATCTTTTTCATCTTTTTTTATCGACTCATGAATATCTTGTAAGCTAATAGCTTGATAACTCATGCCTTCTAGCGTTTGTTCCGTCAGCTTAGGAGCCGCCGCTACATTTAACCCCACGCCTATAACGATGCCTTTTAGCTTGCTTGCTATCCATACCGGCTCAATCAGTATTCCCGCTAATTTATTAAAAGCAATGACATTATTTATATTGAAGCCAAAGTTTAAATTTTGCTTTGCTAGCGGGTAAAAGCCCAAATCATTGGCCCATTTCACGCCAATAGGAATTTTTCCTTGCGCTTTCAATTGTAAGTTAAGGGCTTGAATCACAGGCATTTTTGCGAGTTTGACACCGATAATCAACGACAGCAGACCGCTGATAGGCACGTCAATCGGATGATAAAGGGAGAGATACACATTACCAGGTGGCGATTGCCAAGAGCGGGTATGTTGCCCACGGCCTGCGCTCTGGATCTCAGCAGTAAGTAACTGTTTTTTGTTAACATCAAGCTCACCTGCTTGCAGTGCTTCTATTAGTTCGCTATTGGTCGATACACTCGTCGTTACATGACGATGATTTAGTGCGGAGAGGCTAGAGTTTTGGGTAAATAAAGACATATCAGTAGTCGCTGTAATCAATGAGCTAATAGTGCTAGCGGTTGTACATCTAAGAGTTAAGTATAAAGCAAAGTCACAATAACAGATTTTGTTATACTAAGCGCCTGCAACTACTAGCTGAATGCTCAATTATGAGCTAAAAATATATCTTACTAAATAGCAGTATCATAAAAGCGCAATGAAACAACTGGATAGTAAGACCGTAAAATAAAGGATTTCGATAATGCTATATGTATGGTTTGTGATTGCCGGCGCCTTTGCCGGAGTCTGTGCCGGTTTATTCGGTATTGGCGGCGGCATGATAATCGTGCCTGCGCTAGTTTGGATTTTTACCGCGTATAATTTTTCCCCAGAAGTCGTGACTCACTTAGCGGTTGGTACTTCCTTAGCGACCATTATCATCACCTCTATTAGCTCTCTAACTGCCCATAATAAACGCGGCGGGGTGCGTTGGGAGATTTGGCGCGGTATGGCTATCGGCTTAGTGGTTGGTAGCGTGGTTGGTGCTGGCATCGCTGATATGATTGATGGTAGGGTTTTGCAAGCGATCATCGGTGTTGGCGCATTATTAGTCGCGCTAAAGATGCTGTTTTTCTCCAATAAAGAACAGTTAGGCAAACCGCTGCCTTCTAAAGGCATACAAGTCGGTGCGGGGACGGGCATCGGTATGGCGTCGTCTATCTTCGGTATTGGCGGCGGTAGTTTGACCGTGCCATTTCTTAATTGGGCAGGGCTACCGATGAAGCAAGCGGTCGGCACTTCCGCTGCTTGTGGTCTGCCGATTGCCGTGGCGGGGGCGCTCGGCTTTGCATGGTTTGGTCAAGATGTGGCTAATCTCCCCGCAGGTACGATAGGTTTTGTACATATCATCGGATTTTTATGCATATCGGTCGCCAGTTTTATCACCGCCAAAATTGGCGCAAAGCTGGCGCATCAATTACCGGCGCTGATGCTAAAACGGGCTTTTGGGGTGTTACTAATCTTTGCAGGCGGGCAGTTGTTTTTAAGCGGCATTGGGGTGTTGTGACTACCTCTTCTTTGAATATTCTTTGCGTAGTAAGGACATTTATATTCAGAAAACTCTACTGAGCAATCTCACGAAAAAGCTGATGTCATGCAAACATAAGCCCTTCACAAGCCCTTGAAAAACCCCAAAAACCCACCCCAATTTCAGGTAGAATAGCCGCCTGTTTTTAGCAAGTTTATCGATATCTCATGCGTCTAAAATCCCTTAAGCTGGCAGGCTTTAAATCTTTTGCCAATGTCACTACTTTTACCTTTCCCCGAGGCATCACTGCTATCGTCGGGCCTAATGGCTGTGGAAAATCGAATGTCATTGACGCGATCCGTTGGGTATTAGGTGAAACCTCTGCCAAGCAATTGCGCGGCGGGGCGATGAGTGATGTGATCTTTGCCGGTACGCAAGATAAATCCGCCAAAAGCGTCGCTAGTGTCGAGCTGACTTTTGAGCACACGCAAGATGAGCAAACCGGTATTCGCCATGAATTCAACCTCTATCATGAACTGTCAGTACGCCGGCAAGTCAATTTGGATGGGCGCTCTGATTATTTTATCAATGGGACACGGGCGCGTCGCCGTGATGTCGTCGATGTGTTCTTAGGTACGGGGCTTGGCGCGCGCAGTTATGCAGTGATTGAACAAGGTATGATTGGTCGTATTGTTGACTCAAGTCCCATGCAACTGCGTGAGTTCATTGAAGAAGCGGCAGGCGTATCGCGTTATCAAGCCCGCCGGATAGAGACGCAAAAGAAGCTTTCAAGGACAGAGGATAATCTAGCACGTCTGCACGATATGCAAAGCGAGCTGGTCCGTCAACAAAAAAGCTTAGCGCGTCAAGCGACTAGTGCTCAGCGCTATAATGAGCTTAATGAAACTTTAGCGGATACCAAGCAACAACTGGCGATTCAGCAGTTATATCAAGCCAAACAAGCCCAGCTGCAGCATAAGAGTGTTTATGAGCAGAGCGCTACTGAAGCGACAGAACTACAAACTCGCTATGAACAGCTAAAAAGTAAGCAAGATAAATTAAGTACGCAGATTAACCAAGAACAATGGCTCAAAGACGAGGCGCAAAGCGCGCATTATCAGCAGCAGCTTAGCTGTCAACAAACTGAGTATGAGCTTAATGATATCACTGCTAAAGTAACCGCCATTAAACAGCAGTTAGCTGATTTAGACCGGCAACGTCAGCAGTCGACTGACGGGCTGGATAGGCTAAAGACCGAGCAGGCTGAACAGCAGCTAGCGCTTGATTGTTTACAGCCAGAGCTTGCTGAGCTATCAAAAAAGCGCCAAACTTATCAAGCGGATGAGCAACTGCTACAACGTGCATGGTCTGAGTCACAAACGCAGTTAGCGCGTCTGCAAGATAATGCGCGCACCCTCGAGCAGCAACAAGCGATTAATAATCAAGCGCAAAAACGCCATCATCTGGGTCAAGATAAGCTCGCTAGTCGCCAGCAGAGTTGGCAAACGCTGTGGGATCAGTCGCAAACTCAAAGCCTCAATAATGATGGCTCTTTGAGCATAGATGCGCAAGCCAAAAGCGTCAGCAGCGTTATCGATGAGCTAGAAGCTCAGTTGCAGCAGCGCGTCCGTCAGCAAGATAGCGTCGCTGAAAGGCTAGCTGATTTGCAACCGCAAGCTCATACGCTGCAGCAGCGTTTGACCGAGCAGCTACGCCAGGTGACGGCAAAAGAAAAGAGCCACGCGCTATTGGCAGGGGAATACGATACGCTGCATAAAATAGTGCATGCCGAAGCTAACGAGAAGCCGACCGCGCCAACGGATAAGACGGATAAGGGTTTGGCAAATAACGTCGCTATTGAAAATGAGAGTCTGCTGTCGACTGCTACTTTGCGCGAGCAAATCGAGCTGAGTGAACTTGGTCAGCAGCACGCCCAAATTCTCGATAACGTATTAGCCTTATGGTTAGACAGTCAAGTCTTGGTGCAAAATCAAATTGGTTTAAATTCAGAGACAGCTCTTTATAAATATGTACCTAATTTGCTTAGTTTTCAGCATAATCAAATTAACCATTCTAAGCAAAATGAAGCGGCTACCAGTAGCCACAGTTTATGGTTGCCTGCTACAAAAAACGATAGTGCAAATAAAAGTTTTATCAGCGAGCTACCTGCTGATTTAGAAGGCAAAGTTTTACCTTTATCCTCATTGATTACTAAGCCAAATTTAGCGATATGGCAGCAGTGCTATTTATATATTGCAGATAATAAGACTAGTAGCGAAATTACTGCAGAATTGACCGAAATATTAAAAGTCTTACCACCATCGGCATGGGTGTTAACTGCAGAGGGTTGGTTAATCAGTGAAAAAGGCACGATCAATTTTAGTCAATTAACCAAGCAAAAAAACGCTACGCAGAATAGTCATTTTTTGACACAGCGCTTGCAGCAACAGCAGCGTTTGATGCAGTTGGAAGAGTTGCTTGATAAGAGCGATGAGCATGTTGATAGCTTGCATAAGCAGATGAAACGAAGCCAAAGTCAGTATGATACGCTAAAAATAAGCTTGGATGAGAGCCGCGCACAAAGCGAGCAGCTTACGCGCGCGGTTTATGACTATCAGCAGCAATTGGCGACTGAAAAAGCCGCCCTTAAACAAAAACAAGCTGACGCGCAGCGTTTGCAGAGTGAAAGATTGGCTTTGGAGAGTGAGCAACAAGAGCTAGTGGCAGAACAAAAAGGACTCGATGATGAGCGCGAGCAAATCGAAACAGACTTACAAATAGTCAGGCCCAAGATTCAAGCAGCACAGGACCGGCGTCAGCAGTTACAAGGGGAGCGTAACGAGCTGCAGCGCAATCGTCAAAATGTTGAATCCGCTTGGCAAACCTTACAATTACGCCAGCAAAAAGACGAGATGCGTCTTGAGCATAGTGTTAATAGTCTTGAGCGAGCGACTAAATTTCTTGATGAGTCTTGGCAAAACCGGCTGGCACTGATCGCCAGTCTTGATAGCCACCAACAACAACTGCTAACACTGCAGGCCACATTACAGGCTATAAAAGCCAAGCGCGATGATCAGCAAGATTTATTAGCAGCGCGTGAAGTCACGCTGACCGCACTCAAAGATGACTATAATGAGCAGCAATCTATTTTAGATACTCTGCAGACAAACTTGCAAGCTCAGCAAGATACCAATGCCAAGCAAGCGACAGAGCTGGCGCTTAGTGAGTCCAAACTTAACGATGCTAGTGAAAACGTACAACATGCGCTCGATCGTTATCAGCAAATTCTAGCTAACCGTAATGACAAAGACCCTAAAAGCTCTGAATCATTGTCGCCGATGATAAGCGTTTCAAACTTACTAACTGATTTTATTATTCATGAGCGCCGCGTCCGTCCCGAGAAAATAGCCGAGCTACAAGCTGAGCAAGCTGATCTTGAGCAAAAAATTAGTAAAATAGGCGCGGTCAATCTGGCGGCAGTCGCAGAACTGGCTGAAGTCAATGAACGCTTAGAGCCGCTAGCGCAGCAGACTGAGGATATCGCTGCTAGTATGCAGACTTTGACTGCGGCTATTGCTTCGATTGATGAGACGACTAAGGCGCTATTTATGCAAACCTTAGAGTCGGTCAACGTAGAGTTATCTAAATTATTCGCTAAAGTATTCGGCGGCGGGCAAGCCAGCCTAACGCTAGATTTGGAGGATATGGCTGCTGACACCAATTCTGCTACTAATGCTGATATCACCATGGATAAATCTGAGCATTGGCGCGCAGGGTTAACCTTAATGGCGCAACCAAAAGGCAAGCGTAATAGTCGTCTAGCCGTACTCTCTGGCGGCGAGAAAACTTTGACCGCGCTGAGTCTGATTTTTGCGATATTTAAGCAGCATCCGGCGCCGTTTTGTGTACTCGATGAAGTCGATGCGCCACTTGATGACGCTAATGTTGGTCGTTTTACTAGCCTCATTACGGAGCTAGCTGATGACTTGCAGTTTATCTTTATTAGCCACAATAAACTGTCGATGCAGATTGCCGATGAGCTTAAAGGTATTACCATGCCTAGCGCTGGCATCTCTACTTTAGTAAGCGTCTCGCTTGACGAAGCCGAAAAATATATCGAAAGTTAAATATATCAAGTTAAGTATTGATAAACAAAGTTTATAATTTAGGGTAAAATCAGGGCAGTTATATCTATGGCGCGTTTCTGCCAGTTGGTACCTAATCCACAGCTCGCTAAAACGATTATTAACAAGTGTCAAACCGTTACAATGTGATGACGCTTTTAGGTAGGCGTGCTAGACTGATAGCGTTTAAACTGCTGTATATTCTCTGATTACTTTCATTGTTACCTTTATTATTACTAGGATGTATTCTCTTATGACCGCTATCCAGTTTGTATTGATCGCCATTGCCGCTTTGATTGTGCTAGCAGGACTGTTTATGGTCATTCGTAGTTTGAAGCGCCGGCAAAATACCGATGCGGTAGCGGTGAATTATGACAAAAACGGTATTCCTATCATTCCGCGTCATGAGCGTAATGTCGTTGATGAGCCAGACTTTGATGATGCTATCGCCGGTGAGACGAGTATCGCCCCTGATAGAGACTATCTCAGTGCTGTGGTCGAAGAGGAGCCTTTGACCCAAAGCCATACTCAAGTCGATGCGCAGTTGACCCAAAATCGCGGTGATGCAGAAGTTAATCATGAAGCCAATCCAGAATATGCCCGCTGGCAAGCAGAACAGCAGCGCGCAGATAACGAAGAGTTTGCGCAGTTAGCACAAGAGAACTACTCCGACACTCAGAGCGAGCCGGATGCTTTTTCAAGCCTCATGTCAGCGACTGATAGCCTGATGCCAGTGATTGATACCGCTGAGGAGCCAAGCTTCACGGACAACAGCCCTGTACTCGACCAACATTTATTGACGCCCATTGATGAGGCGCAGAACGGGCCACTGATCAATGCCAAAGACAATATCAATATTACTATCTTGCCGCAGCAAAGCCGAGAGCGGCCGAATGCGATCATTCGCGGCGGTGACTTATTGACGTTAGTGGATAAGTACGGCTTGCGTTTTGGCGCGATGAATATGTTCCATCGTTATGAGCAAAAAGACGGCACCGGTATGCTTTGGTTCAGCATGATGGGTATCACCGATAATGGTATCGCGCCTTTTGACCCGCATAGCGTGGCGACCAATGTTTATAGCGGTGTGGTGCTGTTTTTATCGCTACCACATCCACAAGCGGTGCGTAGCTTTGATAGTATGATGAGTATTGCTTATATGATGGCAAGCGACCTCGATGCGATAATGCTAGACGAAAATAACGAACCGATTACGCCGGATTATAAGCAGCAGCTACGTAACCAAGTTCGTGATTATGAAGGCTAACGTAGCAAAATAATACCTTATTTAGCGCCATTTTTATCTAATAAAAGTGGCGTTTTTTTATGCCAGTCTCTACTGTAAAGCGCCCTCTAAATTGTTATCATAGTTGCTATTATCAATCGCTAAATAACCAACTATAAACAAAAATTTCTTATAAACTATATGCGCTACTGGTATAAATTTTTCTTGCGTGCTGTATTCACAGAGGCTGCGCAAAATTCATCCCAGTAGCGCCATAACATTTTTAAAGTGAATCGACTATAACCACAATAGATACCGACTATGACTGACTCTGGCAACACTAATAACCATAAAAATGATTCGACCGATGATAGCAATGTCATCACAAAAATGCGCAGCTTGATTGCAGCGCTAAAAACCCATAATAATGCCTATTATGTCCTTGATAATCCTATGATTGAGGATAGCGAGTACGATCAACTGCGCCTGTCACTACTCGAGTTAGAAGAAGCGTATCCGGACCTTATTCAGTCTGATAGCCCGATCAATCAAGTCGGTGATGTACCGCTGTCTGCCTTTACCCAAGTCACCCATGATATCCCTATGCTGTCACTTGGCAATATCTTTGATTACGATGATCTCAGCGACTTTATGCGCCGTGTCAATGATCGACTCAGCGTGGCACAGCAAAACCCTGAGTATGAAATGGAGATGAAGCTTGACGGCCTTGCAGTGTCGCTAAAATACGAGTATGGCCAGTATGTACAAGCGATCACGCGCGGCGATGGGCAAACGGGTGAAGACATTACTCAAAACGTAAAAACCATCCGTAATCTGCCATTGTGGCTTGCTGGTGCTGAAGATATCGGATTGCTAGAAGTACGCGGTGAAGTACTGATGCCCAAGGCAGGCTTTGAGCGCCTTAATCGTTTAGCCATTGAGCATGAAGAAAAAACCTTTGCTAATCCGCGTAATGCCGCTGCTGGGAGTTTGCGTCAGCTCGATCCTGCGGTAGCCGCCAGTCGTCCGTTAGCGTTCTATGGCTATTCGGTTAATCAAGGCTTGCCTGAGACTATAGGCACCCAATCGGATGCACTAGCTT
Organism: Psychrobacter sp. 2Y5; assembly: GCF_051847375.1. Classification (NCBI taxonomy): domain Bacteria; kingdom Pseudomonadati; phylum Pseudomonadota; class Gammaproteobacteria; order Moraxellales; family Moraxellaceae; genus Psychrobacter; species Psychrobacter sp. 2Y5. The sequence goes on along the minus strand of NZ_JBPYDA010000001.1, from coordinate 76,027 downwards.
GGCTTGGTGACATAGGCTTCACTGTTAGCGCGGTGCGAGTGGTTGCCAATCCACGCGAAGCACAAGAGTATTATGAGTCAGTCATTGAAAAACGTGAGAAACTGCCATTTGAGATTGACGGCATCGTGATTAAAGTCAACAGCTTAGCCTTGCAACAACAATTAGGCTTTTTATCAAGAGAACCGCGCTGGGCGACGGCTTATAAATTTCCCGCTGAAACCGTCATGACCCGTTTGCATACTATCGAATGGCAAGTTGGGCGTACCGGACAAATCACCCCTGTCGGCAAACTAGAGCCAGTCAAAGTTGGCGGCGTCACGGTTAGTAATGTCACCTTGCATAACTTTGGCGAGATTCAGCGCTTGGACGTTAGAGCAGGCGATATGGTCAGCGTGCACCGAGCAGGGGATGTGATCCCAAAAGTCACCCGCGTTTGGGAGGATCAGCGCCCAGAAGAGGCTAAGCCCGTCGAGCTACCCTCTACTTGTCCGGTTTGCAACTCCCCTGTGGTGCTACCAGAAGACGAAGCCTTAGCGCGCTGTACAGGCGGTCTCATTTGTCCGGCGCAGCAGACTGAGGCGCTCATTCATTTTGTCTCACGCCGCGCTATGGATATCGACGGTCTTGGCGAGCGCTGGCTCATTAGCTTCTTTGAGCAGGGTCTTATCAAAACCGTCGCCGATATTTATCAACTGCATAAGCATACGGATGAGATGATCACCTATGAGAAGCTGGGTGAAAAGTCAGTACAAAACATTATTGAAGCTATTGAGGTCAGTAAAAAAACGACCTTAGCGAGATTTATCTACGCGCTTGGTATTCGCGGGGTTGGTGAAGGCACCGCACAAAACTTCGCCCAGCAATTTGGTGATCTTGACAGTTTAATGAGCGCTGATATGGACGCGCTTATCGCCACCCCTGATGTTGGCACCATTACCGCTGAGCTAACCTACGAGTTCTTCCGCGCTGCGCACAATATCGAAGTCATCGACAAGCTCCGCGCGGCTGGCGTGCATTGGGATAACGTCGAGCAAGTTGCCTCTAGCGATTTGCCTCTCGATGGGCAAACCTGGGTCATTACTGGCGCGCTAGCCAGCATGGCACGCGACGAAGCCAAAGCAAAACTGCAAGCCTTAGGCGCTAAGGTCGTGGGTAGCGTCTCGGCTAAAACCACCGCGTTACTCGCAGGCGAAAAAGCAGGCTCAAAGCTGACCAAAGCAGAGAAATTGGGCGTGAAAGTTGTGGCTGAGGATGAGTTTTTGGGGTTGATTGGGGAGTAGATTATGACGAAAAAAAATAAATTAGATGTCAATCAACTAGACGAGTATACATATGCAAAAATTAAACCTTGGCAGCGTATCATAGATAATAAAAATGGAAATAAAATTTTTATTGCTAATGCAAAAGTTTGTATTGGTAATATTTTGGCAAGTAAGGGACACGAAGATCAAGCATTACAATCATGGCGTAGTGTTAGGAAAGAGGAAAACGAAAAAATCTATGAAATAGCACAGTTTTATATAGGTGAGCTTCTAATTAAAAGCGATGATATAAAAGACGTAGAAGAAGCTAGGAAGTGTCTATCTAATGTAAAAAATAAATTTTCTTATGAAGTAAGAAATAAGTTAGTTATATGTGATCTTTTACTTAATGAACATACTAAATGTATCAGCAAAAGATTTCTTAAAATATCTAAGAATATATCCGAGATCTTATCGTTACTAAAGATAAACATTAATAGTGTAGGTAAGAGTCAATTTTATGCAGAACGTAAACTTGCGCATTATACATCTACAGACGTAGGCAATTTTTTATTAATGAAGAGGAATACTAGCCTATTTAGATTGAATACAATTAACAATGTAAATGATCCTAGTGAAGGGCAATTATTAGAATGCTATTTAAATGATAGCAATAAAAAAACATTTGATCAATCAGAGTTTCATGAAAAGTATCAAGCATTTATTGGTTGCTTTACTTTCAATCATGATAGCTTGAATCAATTTAGACTTTATGGAAAAAAAGATAATAAAGAAGCATCGGGTATTAGTTTAGTATTTAATAAAGGATTTTTTAAAGAGAGCGACCATCCTGATGAGTTATCGTTTATTGCTCCCAAAAATGATTTAAAGCAATCTCAAGAAAATATTCGTTCTGAGGCTAAGATTGTAGATAACGAGCCTAGGACTATTCGCTCACAGCCAGTGATGCGTTGCGTCTACATAGACCCTGAGTCTGGGTTTTTATATTTAGCCCAACGTAATAAAATAACTTTCTATCGCGAATATGCAAATATTGCCCACAAAGAAGAATCTAAGACTAATATTGTAAGAGAATGGAAAAGCTATCAAAAGTATATTTCTAAGAAGACATCTGAGTTTGAAAGACTATTTGAAGGTTTAAAAAATAATTATCAAGAAGTTATAGCAGATATAAACCACTTGGATGGAAGTTACAGAAGTAAAGTAAATAATCTTTTAGATAGTATCTTATTGCCTCTAAAATATCTTATTAAGCATTCAGCGTTTCAAGAAGAGCAAGAATGCCGAATAATATATATTACAGCACTAGATAACCCTGAGGTTCAGATGGACTTCGGCAGTTTTTTATACGTAGATTATGAGCCAGTAGTAAAATTCAACTTAGACAAAATCTATATAGCTCCCGCTGCCAATCAATATCAGCCTTATTTAGCTAAATTACTCTGCGATACAGATGTTAAAATTGAGCTGTCGAACAATCCATATCGTCAGACTTAGTATTACTTCAAACAATCCTCTACAGATGACGAGAGCGTGAAATGAATCAACACGAAAAATTAAACTACGTAGAGTTCGCCGCTAAGGATTTATCAGCGACCAAAGCCTTTTTTAACACGGTATTTGATTGGACGTTTACCGACTATGGCGACGGCTATACCGCGTTTGATAATCAGGGATTGGAAGGCGGGTTTTACCAAGCGGACAAATCTAGCTTAGCTGAAAATGGCGGAGCGCTACTCATTTTTTATAGTAAGCATTTACCCGCAACTCGTAAAAAGATCGTAGATAACAACGGAGTGATTACCCAAGATATTTTTGAATTCCCCGGTGGCTTTCGCTTTCATTTTACCGAACCTAGCGGCAATGAGTTTGCGGTATGGTCAGAGAAAAATATATAAGCCAAAACAAGCTTACACTAGCAATTATATAATCAAAACTCAGGAATGCTATGACACATCGGACTAATACTCAAATAATGAGTCATGTATGCATCATCGCCTGTATAAGCGTGGGCGTCGAGTATTTAACAGATAGTGTGAGCTTATCCCTTTTAATACTCTTTATTGTCGTCATGAGCTACTTGAAGTGGCTAGGTGTATTTGAATCAGTCAATTCTCAAAAAATAGATATCAGTGCCAGTATACAACATTTAAAAAATGCTCATATTCAGGCTGGATCAAAATTACCAAGTTTCGAATTTAGAGCAAAAGAGTACAACGCTGGATTTTTTTTGACGATAGCTATTTTTGCACTAATGATATGGCTGAGCACTAAACTGATTATTGCATGGCTGATACCCTTGTTCATAAATCAACCATTTGATCCCTCTGATATCATTTGGGCAGTGATACCGATTGGTGCAGCGGTACTCTGTTATTTGGTAGCCAAGAATGAAGATAAAAATAAAATACCATTAGTATCGATATCTAGTCTTAAGTTATTACCAGAGAAACTACAAATTATCCAATTCAATCAAGCATTAGATATACCATGGCGATCGATTAAAGATATTCATGAAAAACGAACACGTTCACGTGCTTTACTAAAGATAGTAGTGAGCGAAGAGGGTAGTGACGTGAAGCCAAACTATGGCGAGTATTCATTTGATATATATCACGTACCTTATAAAGCAACAGATATTGAACAGCTTGCTATTGTTTACTGGGTAAAAGCAGAGGGTAAAGAGGTTAAAGATATACAATAGATGAGAGTTGACGTAAGGTGCGCCTCGCGCAACACTAACTCGCGCAACACTAAGAAACGGATTTTGAATTTATATGTGCTATTTGATGGTATCTACCATTCTCTTTCGCCGATAAGTATGAACGCGCGATTGAGAATAGAAATAGCAGAGTACTGTTCTGGCCGTCCGCAAGGCGAGAGCTGTGCTCTGCTCGCGCGAGGGACGAGCGCCGAATGTACCAGTAAAGAAAACCGCACTATGATAAGCATATTTGCCCCTCATGGAAGCAAGCGATGCTGAGGCTAAGCTTTTAGGGCTTATGTTCTGGATTTATCAGGCATATACAGAGACGCAGATAAGGTGCTACTCCTCAACTGCCAACCCTTGTATCTCACTATGCGGCTGTCTCTCACTTTTCTTACCATCAGGCTGAATAACGATAGGCAACACCAAACCCTTTGCAAAATCATCGCTAAATACATACTCATAATTGCTAGCCTGTACTTCAGGTGTAGTATGTACAATAAGCTCAACCGTTTTGCCATCGGTTAACTCATGCGAGGTATAGCTATTACTAAGTTGATCGAGCACTTTGGATAGTGCCTCATTACTCGCCATACCGACGGTGAGATTATGCTGTGCCGTCGCCTTATCCACTTTGAAATACTCCGCATAATCCTTTACGTTTTGACCATCGATTGCGAAGGGGTAATCGTAGTTGCTACGATCTGCGGCTGGCTCACCGCTAGCCACTTCTGACCAGTCAACATCGGTAACAATAGCTGAACCATCACTTATAGTAGTATCAGTTTCTGTCGAGGCAGTTTGCTCAGTATTAACAGTATTATTATCACAACTGGATAATCCAATAACACTAAGCGCGCTAAACACAGTAACTAGCGCGATAGCTGATAGACGAGTTTTCATCACTCTTCCCTTTTTCCGAACGGCTTGTTTAAGCACAGGTTATAGTCAATTATTATTGATATTATTTTGACAGTTTTTGCTAGTATTCACCACTGCATACGCCATAAAAAAACAGCCATCACATGATGACTGTTTATGTCTTTACTGATTATAATTTATAGGCTTAGTATTAACGACCTATCTTACAGTTGACTTGGTATTCTTTGCCGTTAGCCCATTTCATGGCTAGTACGCCTTCATCGCCTTTCATGTGCCAAGCGTAGATAACTTCTGGGTTGGAGTCGTTAATATAGCTTGCCGTGTCGCCATTGACGCCGCCGACCAAGATTACTTCTTGCTGTGTCCAGTTCAGTTTAGGGACAGTTGCGCTAATAGTCGCTTGCTTCTTGTTAATAGACTGCTTTGCCAAAATTTGGCTATCATCAGTACAAGTATAAGGAGCAGGCGCCATGCGATCGTAGGCCATATCACTCATTCCCTCTGAAGGGGTAGCTGGCGTGGTTGGTACCATAGGAGTAGTGGTAGAGCAGGCTGCCAGTAGAGCAACAGCAGGTAGGGTAGCGGTGAGTTTCATCATAGTATTCATAAGGTTCTCCAAAATATAATACTTTATTATTAAAGGTTATAGCACTCTCAGTGCATGGAGTTTATGGTAACGAAAGCGCCTGCTTTTGAATGTTAGAAATTGTTCACTACCTTATAACTTCATTGCTTAAATATTGACTAATGTAATTATGAATTTTAACTAAATAAAGCGGCTGCTGACTTAAGTCAACAACCGCTTTTTTAATCGAGCTTTGTATTGTTCACTAATCTTTGTTTAACTAGTCTTTCGTGGTGGCAAGCCGGTATGCTGTGTCTGAAAGTTGCCTTTACTGACTTTCTTTTTAGAGCGGTTATTGGTTTGAGCTTTACTAGCGCTATTGTTACTACTGTTTTGACGCTTAATCGAGTCATTGCCAACGCGGCTATTTTTCTTACGCGCTGATTGATAGCTGTCTTGATTGGCGTCACGGCCTTCTAAATGTGCGTTAAAAGGCGGTATGAGGCAGCCTCTGTTTTTACCGATTAGATCGCTACGTCCCATATCTTGCAGTGCTTTACGGAGTATCGCCCAGTTCTTAGGGTCATGGTAACGAAGAAACGCTTTGTGCAATTTACGCTGCTTGCCTGACTTGACGATATCCATATCACCACCTTCGCGGCTGACTTTGTGCAGCGGATCTTTATGGGTATGATACATCGTCGTCGCGGTCGCCATGGGGCTTGGGTAGAAGGCTTGCACTTGGTCGGCACGGTAGCCATAGCTTTTGAGCCACAGTGCAAGGTTCATCATGTCTTCGTCTTTAGTGCCGGGGTGCGCCGCGATAAAGTAAGGTATCAGATACTGTTCTTTACCGGCCTCTTGGCTGTACTGCTCAAACATTGCTTTGAACTTATCATAGCTGCCCATACCGGGTTTCATCATTTTTGCTAAGACGTTTTCTTCAGAGTGCTCTGGCGCGATTTTGAGATAACCACCGACATGATGGCTAACGAGCTCTTTGACGTATTCAGGATCTTTTACCGCTAGATCATAGCGAAGACCGGAGGCGATGAGGATCTTCTTCACGCCTTTGATATCACGCGCCTTACGATACAGCTGGGTCAAATTACTGTGATCAGTGAGTAAGTTCTCACAGACATCTGGGTAGACGCAAGAGGGCTTACGGCAGTGCTTTTCGATGGTTTCATCTTTACAGTTGAGACGATACATATTGGCCGTCGGGCCACCTAAGTCTGAGATAACGCCAGTAAAGTTCGGCGCGGTATCACGAATGGCTTCCACTTCGCGTAGGATGGAATCTTCCGAGCGGTTTTGAATAATACGACCTTCGTGCTCGGTAATCGAACAAAAAGTACAACCGCCAAAACAGCCACGCATAATATTGACTGAGAATTTAATCATGTCATAAGCAGGGATACGGGCGTCGCCATAGCTGGGATGCGGCAGGCGCGCATAAGGCAAATCAAAGACGTAATCCATCTCTTCGGTCGACAGTGGAATCGGCGGCGGATTAAGCCAAACATCGATAGAGGTAAAGGAGTTACCCGCGCCGCTACTATGACGCTGCACTAGCGCACGCGCATTACCCGGGTTAGTCTCAAGATGTAGAATTCGGCTAGCGTGCGCGTAGAGTACCGGATCGGACTTGACATGATCATAATCTGGCAGACGAATGACGGTTTGCTCACGTGGTGGCATCTTTAGCTTATGCTTAAGAGCAGTTTTGGGCTTATATTCTTTATTATCCTCAGCATCCATACCGCGCATTTGCACCACTTGCGTATCAGTATCGACTTGCTCGGCATTAAGGACTTTATTAGTGACAGGCTCTGCGACAAATCCCGCGTATTGAGCAGACATGCCAGTCATCGCTTGGCCAACGGGCGAATCGCTAGGTTTTTCTTGCTCAATCTTGCAGCTATCAACGTCTTCGGTCATCACGTAAGGGTTGATAATCGGATCGACACGGCCGACGGTATCGACATCGTTACTGGCGACCTCTGTCATATGTGCTTGCCAGTGGCGACGGCTTGGAGTCAACAGGTAAGCCGCTCCGCGCAAGCTGCTCATTTGCTCAAAAGTATAGCCTTTGGATAGACCATGCACCACGTCGACGATAGCGCGTTCAGCGTTACCGTAGAGTAAAACATCAGCGCGGCTATCGAGCAAAATACTACGGCGCACCTTGTCCGACCAATAATCATAATGGGCAATTCGGCGTAGGCTACCTTCGATACCGCCTAAGATAATGGGCACATCAGGATAAGCTTCGCGGCAGCGCTGGCTGTAGACAATCGCGGCGCGATCAGGGCGTTTATTCGCCACATTACCCGGTGAGTAGGCATCATCGCTACGTATCTTGCGATCAGCAGTATAGCGGTTGATCATACTATCCATGTTGCCCGCGGTGACGCCATAGGCATAAACGGGTTTGCCAAGCTCCATAAAGGCGTCTTTGCTCTTCCAATCAGGCTGCGCGATGATACCGACACGAAAACCTTGCGCTTCCAACAAACGACCAATGATCGCCATCCCAAAGCTTGGATGATCGACATACGCATCGCCGGAGATGATAATCACATCGCAAGCATCCCAACCTAGCGCGTCCATCTCCGCACGACTCATCGGCAAGTAAGGCGCAGGCTCGTAGCAGCTCGCCCAATGCTTATCGTAGTCGTATAGCGGCTTAGTGCCTTGTTTAAAAGCGGTATGAGCAATGGTATCGGCAGACATGGGCAGACCTGTATATTTGAGGCTAATTAAAAAGCGCTCATTTTAACATGAATTGCGTTCAGGATGTGATATTCAATTACCGATAAGTGATTGATAGTTTAAGATTAATCCAACAATATCTTCGTACCACTTTTAGTAAAGTTCATCACAAACTGACTACTAAAACTACGCACATTATTCTCGTGCGTCAGTAAGTCGCGGGTAAATTGATGGTAATCTTGCATATTTTTAGCATTGACCATTAGCATAAAATCTGCATCGCCTGACACTTCATAACAGCTCATCACCCGAGGCTGGCTGCTCATCAAGCGCTCAAATCGGTGTTGCATAGAATTATTCGAGCGTAGCATCTGGATCATCACTACTGCTGTCAGACCGTAGCCCACTTTGTTTGGATTGACGATAGCCACTTGTTTACTAATGACTTCATTATCTATTAGAGCTTGTACGCGCCGCTGGGCGGTAGCAATAGAAACGTTTACCTTTTGCGAAATTGTCTTCAGTGGCAAAGTCGCATCGTCTTGTAATAGGTTTAATATAGCTTTGTCCGTTTGGTCTAAAGTGTGTGTCATAACATTAGGCTTCTAAATTAGGTAGAATTTAACGGTCACTAAGCATAAATACTAACAAAAACTCAATAATGATAAACAATTAGTAATTTTGCCATAATACGATAAAAAAATTCATAAATAGTTAGATATAGAAATAATATATCAAAGCGCTCTAGTAAACTAGTTTCCATCAGCTTAATAACAACAAGATGCTGAATGATAGAACCTAATTCAATTTTGGAGCGTTTATGTCACCCTCAGTTTTATCCGCGGTATTTAATACTACGCTAGCGAGTACAGTCGCGCGTTTGCCGTTGCCAACGGTATGGACAGCGGGTAGCACTAAGCAGCGCACGCTTATAATGGGCGTGGCGTTAGCGATAGTATCGAATTTATTATTTGGCGTGCTTTATGCTTATAGTCACTTTTTAGCACCACTATCTGGTACGCAAGTTTTTATCTGGCGGATGCTAGCGATGTGGGTGGCACTAGTAGGCTATCTGGTGCTTAGTGGACGCTTAGGCTTGCATTTAGATAAATTAAAAAAGCTAGGTTCAATAAAACAGTGGGTATGGTTACTACTGCCAACACCAATATTTTTAAGCCAGTTTTGGCTGTTTATGTGGGCCCCAGTCAATGGTCAAGGTGTACAAACCGCGATGGGTTATTTTCTGTTTCCGCTAATGATGGTGGTATTTGGCTGTGTGCTATTCGGTGAAAAACTCAGCCGTTTGCAATGGTTAGCCGTGGGCTTTGCGGCATTGGGTGTCGCTAGTGAGATTGTGCGTACCCAAAGTGTCTCGTGGGCGACTTTATGGGTGTGCGGTACTTATCCGCTGTATTACATTATACGCCGTCTGCAAGGTATCGGCGCGATAACTGGCTTACTGGTTGATTTAACAATTTTTGCGCCTTTTGCCTTAGGGTATTTAGTCTTTATAGCGCCCAGTAGTTTGAGCTTAGTCGGCGGCTCCAGTTACTTTATTATGATGCTTATAGGACTTGGCATACTTAGCGTCCTTGCGATGAAAACTAACGTCGATGCCAGTCAAATGCTACCGGTCAACGTCTATGGCATGATGAGCTACCTAGAGCCAGCGTTATTATTTATTCTAGCGATTACTATACTGGGTAATCCGTTTGAATCGGCGATGCTTTATAGCTATGGTCTGATTTGGTTGGGAATTGCATTTTTGATTGCTCATGGCTTTCGTCAGTTGCGTCTGGTTAAACGTAATCAAGCACCCGCGTCAGCGTAGCTGGTTTAAATAGAACTAAGCTTATTAATGCAAAAACGGCTATCATGATGATGGCCGTTTTAATTAGATATTTTTGCCTAAAAATGCTGAGTTAAAGCGCCAATCTACGCTAAAAGCTATCAGCTTAAATGCTGTTTAAAGCCGCGCTGCTTATCGCGCTCCCAATCGCGGTCTTTGATGGTTTTGCGTTTATCATGCTGCTTTTTACCAACAGCAAGTCCAATTTGGCACTTCACCATTGAGCGCTTCCAGTAACAGGATAACGGCACGCAAGCATAGCCTTTTTGATTGACCGCGCCATAGAGTTTATCAATCTCGCGGCGATTGAGCAGTAGCTTACGGGTGCGCGTGGTATCAGGACTCACATGCGTTGAGCTAGAGATGAGCGGCTGAATATGCGCGCCAAATAAAAAAGCTTCATTATTGCGAAAGATAATATAAGCTTCGGTAATGGTCATTTTACCAGCGCGAATGGATTTGACTTCCCAACCTTGTAGTGACAATCCCGCCTCAAAAGTCTCTTCAATAAAATACTCGTGCCGCGCTTTTTTATTACTGGCAATTTGATTGTCCGGTTTTCTTGATTTTTTTGACATAATCTCTCCATCAGGACGATGAGTTAATAAGTCGCTGCCTTTAACTTCTGGTCCTAGTCTTACTATTCCTCATCCTAACCTACTAATTTCGCCATTAGCTTTGAGCCATAAAGATGAATGAGTCGAAGCGAGTATTGTAACAAATCGAAGGTTAAAAAGGGTAATAGCCCTTTAGGACAAATGTAGCCGTTACTATTTTAGCCCATGCTATCGAAAGCTAATAAACTAAGTATTCAATAGGCGCTAAATTTGCTAGGATACGCATTACCATCAATGACTATATTAGCCTTGCTATGACTCAAGCCTCTACTTCTAAAGCTTCTAAGCTACACACCAAAATTCTCTATCCTGGTACCTTTGATCCGATAACTACCGGCCATGTCGATTTAGTCAAACGTGCTACAAAATTATTCGATGAAGTGGTTATTGCCGTGGCGTCAGGTCATCATAAAAAGCCGCTATTTAGTTTTGAGGAGCGGGTGAGATTAGTCGAAACCGTGTTTGAGGATTTACCGCAAGTATCGGTCGTCGGTTTTGAAGGTTTGCTCGTTGACTTTATGCGCGAGAAGGGAGCGACTGCAGTACTACGCGGGCTGCGTGCGATGTCAGACTTTGAGTATGAGTTTCAACTGGCCAATATGAACCGCGAACTTGATGAAAACTTTGAAGCAGTATTTTTGACACCATCACAGAATTACTCTTTTATCTCTTCTACTATGATTCGCGAAATCGCTAAGCTTGGCGGCGATGTCAGAAAGTTTGTGCCAGAGTGCGTCTCGCAGGCCTTTATTGATAAGCTCGCCATTCAGACAAAATAAGCCAGCAAGTTTTGTTACTTATCGCAAGCAGAGCTAATTTTCATAATCATCATTTTATAACGACAAAGGGGTAGGTCATGGCATTATTAATCACTGATGAATGTATCAACTGTGATGTCTGCGAGCCTGCTTGTCCCAACGAGGCTATCTCTGAGGGCGAAGACATCTACGTCATCGATCCAGATTTATGCACCGAATGCGTCGGCCATTTCGATGAGCCGCAATGCGTGGTGATCTGCCCGGTAGATTGTATTCCCCATGATCCTAACCATGTTGAGACCCAGAGCGATTTATTAGCCAAATATAAGCGTATTACTGGTAAATAAAATCATTTGATAGTCAGTAGCTCTCAGAGTAAATATATAGATTAGTTTGAATTCGAAAAAGTTATTCCTTCAAATGTGGGCTGTTGTAGGCTGGTTCTTTAGCCTACGCCAATAATTCTTGTCAGTTGCAAGCAGGGTAGTACTACAAAATTTAGCTTTAAAATAATCCAAAAATACATAACCAAGCTAGTACAAGTTTTGTTATAATAGCGCGCTTGGTAGACTAGGCAATCGCCGCTGCATACTGTTTTACAGACTTGCAGGGGAGGAAAGTCCGGGCTACATAGGGCAGCGTGCCAGCTAACGGCTGGGCAGAGTAATCTGACGACCAGTGCAGCAGAGAGCAGACCGCCTTCGATATCTTAGATATTGTCGGTAAGGGTGAAAGGGTGCGGTAAGAGCGCACCGCGTGGATGGCAACATCTCACGGCAGGGTAAACTCCACGCGTAGCAAGACCAAATAGGCATCGATATGGCGCGGCCCGCGTTCGATGCGGGTAGGTTGCTTGAGCGTACGAGCGATTGTACGCCTAGAGGAATGATTGTCCACGACAGAACCCGGCTTATCGGTCTACCAAACCTTTTATGTGTCCTAGATTTACTATTATATTTTAGAAGTTAAAGCAGTTTTTTTGCAAAAAATGTCAGATTGGGGTTGACGCAAGTCAATGCTATCGGTATTATACCGAGCCTTAAATGGCGATGTAGCTCAGCTGGTTAGAGCGCACGACTCATAATCGTGAGGTCGAGAGTTCAAGTCTCTCCATCGCCACCATATTCAAAAAGCCAATCCTTAGCGATTGGTTTTTTTTTGCCTATAGGTTTTAATCTACAACTCTCTGCAACAGTGGCAGAACTCTCTTAATTATCTAAACAACTACCTAAACGGCGCACCGCATCGATTTAGTAGCGTTAATGAATGCTTAAAAATCAGCGACTTATCTACTCATTCACAGATTAATTGTTGTAACTTAAGCACCATTTACTTATCATGGGAGCTGTTTTAACAAGGTGTTGTAAATCCATGTCCGTACAGTTACCTCCTTATCGTCCTGTCAAACACCGTAGCGGCCTTAAAGTCATGGGCGCGGCTTTTCATGCTTTAATCATGCGTGAGCTACAGACTCGTTTCGGTGGCTATCGGTTAGGTTACTTATGGGCACCGCTAGAAGTTCTTTTCCAAGTACTAATATTTCTAGTTATTTTTGGCGCTATTCGTGAACGCTTAGTACCAGGAATGGATTTTTCCCTGTTTTTAGTGGCAGGAATGGTGCCCTTTCGCATGTTTCAAAAGATTGCAACTAGGGCGTTAGGTGCGGTTGAGGCTAATCAAGGGCTGTTGATGTATCGCTCGATAAGGCACATTGACGTCATTATTGCTCGCTCTTTTTTAGAGTTAATTATCTACTTTTTTACTTCTATACTATTATTGGTGGGTCTAGCTTTTTTTGATATTTATGCCAATTTAGAGAATTTACATATTGTGATTTTTTGCTGGATTACGTTATTTTTATTTAGCTTTGGCATTGCTTTGATTATGATGGTTGTGGGTTATTATGGCGGGGAAATCAGTAAAGTGGTGACGATATTTTTTACTATCCTTTACTTTACCTCTGGTATTATTTTCCCTATTCATATCGTTCCTGAGCCCTATTTTAGTTACTTATTATATAATCCTCTCATTCATAATATTGAGCTGATACGCCATGCTTTTGCGCCAAATTACCCCGCTTATCATATCGATATCACTTACTTTTTAAAGTGGATGATAGGGGTTAATTTTTTTGGTCTTTTACTTTATAAATTTACAGAAAGAGATATGTTACGTTCTCGTTAGGCAATTTTTTTTAAGGGTTATTTAAGATATAGGTAGATAAATGATCGAGATCAAAAATATATCCAAGTCATTTATGACCAAGCAAGGTCGGCATTATTTATTTAAAGACTTAAACCTGACCATAGGCGACAAGCAAAATGTAGGCTTGCTTGGTCGTAACGGTGCTGGTAAATCTACTTTACTGCGTATCATTTGTGGCCTTGATCAGCCGGATAGTGGCGAGATTATCACTGATTCTACGATTTCTTGGCCAGTTGGGGTGGCGGGTGGCTTCCAAGGCAGCTTAACAGGGCGGCAAAACGTTCGCTTTGTTTGTCGCTTGTATTCGAGCGGTGCTTTTATTGACGAAAAGATTCGCTTTGTCGAAGAGTTTGCCGATATTGGCAATTATTTTGATATGCCGGTAAAGAGCTACTCTTCAGGGATGAAAGCACGTCTGACTTTTGGCTTAAGTCTAGCCTTTGATTTTGATTATTACATGCTTGATGAAGCTGGCGCGGTAGGTGATGCCGCCTTTCGTAAGCGTAGTGAAGAGATTTTGGCAGCGCGCCGTGCACAGGCAGGGTTTTTGGTGGTGTCACATAATATTGGTGATATTAAGCGTAATTGCGATATTGGTATCGTGTTAATGAATCAAACGGCATTAGTGTTTGACAATACAGAAGAAGCGATTGAGGTATATGAAAAGCATGTCCACAAAGCGAAAAAATAAGATCATTGACTTCTCGCTGTTTATCGGCTTGGTCATCCTACCTTGGGTGCTAGTGATCTTTTATGTCATGACCTTAGCGCATCCCCGCTTTATCTCAACCTCCGATGTGGTGGTCAAACAGGTAAGCGATACTAATGTCCCCGCTGGCGGTGGTCTATCGGCTTTGTTGGGAGTCAATAGCACGAGTAAAGAAGATGCCACTTATCTGACTGAATATATCTTATCCAATGATATGGTGAAGCGCCTTGATAATACCTTCAAGTTTCGCGAAGCTTATCACGTGGATGGCTCAGATCCGCTCAACGAGATTGACCCGGATGCTACGCAAGAAGAGCTGCTGAAGTATTTTAAAAAGCGCGTGCATATTAATCTTGATGAGCAAAGCTATATTCTCTCCGTATCGACCGAAGCTTTTCAGTCAGATTATGCCTTTAAGTTGAATCAGGCGATTTTGGCCGAGTCTGAGCAGTTTGTGAACCGTATCTCGCAAGAAGTCGCTCGCGATCAATTGTCTTTTGCCGAAACCCAGCTCAGTGAATCAGAAGACCGCTTAAATGACGCCAAAGAGCAACTGCTGAACTATCAAAACACCAATGAAATCTTTGATCCGCAGGCCAACGCCCAGATCGTAAATCAGCTAATTGGTAGCTTGCAGGCCCAGCTAAGCTCTTTGCGTACCGAAGAGCGTCAATTACTCAGTTATCTTAATCCAGACGCCCCGCAAGTGGTGTCGTTGAGAAGTCAGATTAAAGCGGTTGAAGAACAAATCGCTCAAGAGCAAACGAAACTCACCTCACCCAACACCACTAAGTTAAACCGACAAGCGGTACAGTTTGAGACGATTAAGGCCGATGTGGATTTTGCCACTGAGCTTTATAAGCTATCATTATCATCGCTAGAAAAGGCGCGACTTGAAGCCTTCAAAAAGATGAAGAATCTGATTATTATCTCAACCCCTTATGAGGCAGAAGAGGCCACCTATCCGCGTCATCTTTATATCATTTGGACCTCATTGGCATTATTACTGATGTTCTATGGTTTTGTACGTTTAGTCATGGCTGTTGTGCGCGATCATCGCAGTTAGATATTGATAATTTTGCGCTCAGCTTTTAGCTACTATTTGATAGCAAGCTTGGCGCCCTTATGCGTTATAAATGAAACATTAGATACTGATATGATCGGCATATCGGCAAAGGAATACAGCTCATGAATACCAAACCACGTCTTATCGTTACCCTGATTAAGATCATCAGCTTAACCATGGCGGCGACGAGCATTCCAGCGCTCGCTGCGACCAGCTACGCCGATCAAGTAGCAGGGGGGAGCTTTGGGACTTCTGCCAATAATAGCAGTCAAAACCAAAACCGTAACAATATTAATGTGGCCACTCAAGCCTTTGCAGGCGGAGTGCCGGGTCAAGGCACCGCGCAAGAAGCGGTTGAGGCCTCAAGCTTACCTAGCCAGTCGGTTATCAATACCACTCGCCCTTATCAAGAGATCAATACGCAAGATCAGATGTTTGGTGAGCAGTTATTCCGCGGCGCTTTTTCGACCACTTCTGGTTCGACCTTTAACGACAGCTACGTCATCAACCCCGGCGATAATGTACAGGTGCGGATGTGGGGCGCTTATCAGTTTGCCTCCACCATGACGGTTGACCCGCAAGGAAATATATTTTTGCCAAACGTTGGGCCTGTGCGCATCTCAGGCGTCCAAAATGGCAATCTACAAAACGTGGTCAAAAGCGCAGTCAGCCGCATTTATCGCTCTAATGTCGGCGTTTATGCTTCCTTAGAACAAGCGCAACCAGTCAAGGTTTTTGTGACCGGTTTTGTCAAGCAACCAGGCTACTATGGCGGGCTGGCGGCTGATTCGGTATTGTCTTATCTCGACCGTGCAGGCGGGGTTGATCCTACCCGTGGGAGCTACATCGATATTCAGATCAAACGTGATGGCCAGCTACTGCAACAAGTCAATCTTTATGACTTTTTGTTAGCGGGTAAATTGCAGCCTTTTGCCTTTCGTGATGGTGATGTGATTACGGTGGCGCCGCAGAAAAAAACTTTTGAAGTTGGCGGCCAAGTCCAGAACGAATATACCTTTGAGTTTGATGTCAATAACTTAACGATTGGTGATGTACTGCAGGTGGCTAATCCAGCAGCCAATGCCACTAACGTTAGTATCACCCGTAGCGCCGGGCGGGCGCAGACGGCGGAGTACTATAGTCTTGCTGAGGCGCAAAACGTGCCAGTCTACAATGGCGATCAAATGGTTGTGACCTCAGATCGCTACGCCGGCACTATTGCGGTACAGATTCAAGGCGCGCATACCGGTAATGGCGCGATGGTTGTGCCTTATGGCGCGCGGCTAAAAGATATTCTGCCGCAAATACAGCCCAGTCCTTTGGCGCAGCTGACTGATTTGACCATCTATCGCCAGTCGGTGGTTGAGCAGCAAAAGCGCATGATCAATGAGTCTCTTGATCGGCTAGAGCAGTTGACTTTAGCGACTCAGTCCACCACTCGTGAAGAGGCGGCGCTGCGCCAAGATGATGCTACGTTAGTAAAAGAGTTTGTGGCTAAAGCGCGTCAAGTACAGCCAACGGGTCAGATCGTCGTCGTACCCAACTCTTGGCAGGATATTATCTTGCAACAAGGCGATATCATCGAGATACCTGCACAAACCTCTGTCATCACCGTCAATGGCCAGGTAAGAGCGCAAGGGGCATTGACTTTCAATCCTGACTATACGGTAGGTGACTATATCGCTAACTCAGGCGGCTTTGATGACAATGCGGATACCAAAGAGATCTTAGTCATCCATCAAAATGGCGCTAATGAGGTGGTCAATACGGCTTATCGTATCCAGCAGGGCGATGAGATTATGGTACTACCTAAAGTGAAAACCAAACGGGTAGAGATTACGCGCGGTTTATCGCAAATCGTCTATCAGTTAGCAATCGCTGCCAAGGTAGTCTTAGATTTATAACAGCGGCTTAATAAGGGCTTAGGATTTGGCAGCTATGTGAGCTTTAGACAGTAGGGTATAAGACGTTATAACAGAATAGGTAGGATAAAATGGCGAAAAAGATAGCGAATAATAAGCAAGTACAAGCTGAAATGACTGAGCTTACCTCGCTATCTGATGATGTTTTGCAGCCATTCAATAACTCTACTGTTACGCCAAGATTTGCGGTGATAGGTAAAGGCATTAAGCGTAATAACCTGCTATTACCGCATATCCTGCAAGCTGACATTCAGCGCTGGTATCCTTGGTCGCGCATAGGATCAAAGATTCAGAAAGCTCTAAAATTAGGCACTACGCATCCTGATAAGCCCGACGTTTTTATCGGTTGGGGCCATAAAAAAAGCTACCAACGTGCCAATAAGGAGGCCAAGCGTCAGCAGCTCACGACCTTGAGTGTCGAAGATGGGTTTTTGCGCTCTCTACAATCTGGTATTGATAGTCGTCAGGCATTGAGCGTGGTAGTCGATGATTTGGGGATATATTTTGACTTAAACCATCAGTCACGCCTTGAGCAGCTCATCTTGCAACGCACGCACATACCAGCAAGCTTGGCGCAAGCTGCAGCCGAGAACTTACGCGCTGAGCGGTTAATGGCGCGTATCATTGATGAGCAGTTAAGTAAGTACAACGCGGTGATAGCGTGTCCCTCACTAGATAAAATCATTGCCGAAGACAATAGTTATAACAGCAGCGTACTAACCTCACATGTGTTATTAATCGATCAAGTGCAGGGCGATGCTTCTATCAAAGGCTCGGGGGCAGATAAAAAGCAATTCAAACGTATGCTAAAAGCGGCCTACCGCAACCACTCCAACGCTCATATTTGGATAAAAGCCCATCCTGCGAGCAGTAAAGGTTATCTAACTTCCTTAAATCTACCCAAGAATGTCCGAGTACTTAAGCAAGCGCTCAATCCTATAGCGTTATTAGCGCAAGTCGATCACGTCTATACGGTCAGCTCACATATGGGCTTTGAAGCATTAATGCTAGGTAAGACGGTGCATTGTTTTGGTGTCAGCTGGTACAGTGGTTGGGGCTTAACTGAGGATACGGGCGCGCCTCAGCCGCTATTAAATAAGGCGATTTTGCGACGACAACAGGGATCTGAGAGTTTCAGACCGGCGCCAGAGAGTAAAAACCTAACGAAGCCCTCCTTTTATCAGCGCGGCAAAAATAGACTGTCGCTAATGAAGAAAAAGCCAACAGCGGTTATCGAGTCAAGTTTAGCCACTTTATTTTATAGCGCTTATATCGACTACAGCTATTATGCCGATCCGGTGACCAAACAAGCTTGCGATATTGATAACGCGATCGATTGGCTAGTGACTAATCGGTATTGGTCATTGCGCCTTGAGGGCAATCTGACGGTTTATGAGTTTAGCCGCTGGAAACTACCTTTTGTTAGAGCTTTTATTGATTTGCCGCGCACCTCGTTGTTTGTTAAGCCTAAGCCTAGATTAAAAAATTTGCTGCATCCCGACCATTTTCGTGCAGACTACCGACAACCTTTGCTGGTTTGGGGCTTAGCTAAGCGTCAGCAGCTAGAGAGCAAGCTAAAAAACAGCAAGCTAAAAAGAGGCCAGTCTAAAAGTCACTCCCGCAACTCCGATTCAGATAAGCTTGATTTATCTACCGCTACGCCGCCTATTTATACCATGGAAGACGGCTTTATCCGCTCTAATGGCTTAGGAGCGACTTTATTAGCACCTTTATCAGTAGTGGTAGATAAACGTGGTATCTATTACGATGCTACCCAGCCGTCTGATTTAGAAATATTACTACGCGATTGTCAGCCTTTAAGCGATAAACAGTTACAAAGAATCGAGCAGCTTCGCGACAAGCTATTGACTCAGCGCGTCAGTAAATACAATGTCGGCACGCGTGCTACTGATAATCAAAATAATAACACCCTTGCTAAAAGCAATAATGAAATCAGCGGCAATTCAAAAATATCATGGCTGAGCGCGGCGCAAGCAACCAATAAGACTCGCCTTTTAATCGTCGGTCAAGTCGAAGACGATCTGTCAGTACAGTATTGCGGCTCAGCAATCAAAACCAATAGCGATTTGATCGAACGCGTCCGCCAAGATCATCCTGATGCTTATCTGATTTATAAGCCGCACCCTGATGTCGAAGTTGGCCTACGCAGCGGTCAAGTAGCAGCTAAGATATTGCAGCAAGTAGACGCTGTTGCACATGATACCGCGATGCCTGACTGCTTAGCACAGGTAGATGAGGTGCATACTATTAGCTCTTTAACTGGGTTTGAGGCGCTATTACGTGATTTGACCGTCATTTGTTATGGTCTGCCTTTTTACGCCGGCTGGGGACTCACTGTCGATGTCGATGCAGATCTGCCCCCAAAAGCGCTGTATATGCAGCGCCGTCAACGCAGCACGCCCTTGACGCTTGAGCAACTAATACAGTGCACCTTGATAGCGTACCCTTTATACCGCTTACCAGAGGGGTATGGCTTAGCTCAGGTAGAGCAAGTGATTGATTATTTGTATCCTTCAAGCGCTTCTGATAGTGCTACTTCCTCAGAGAGCGGTGCGGCTCAGCCTTCGTTATCTATCGCTAAATCTAAGCTGGCTCAGAAGATACAGTCAGTAAAACGGCAAGCGGCTACTCGCTTTATGCAGGAGCGCCATCAGCTAAAACAGCTTTTACAAAAGCCAAATAAATAAAGAGTAGCATGTTTTTCAGCTCGTTTTAGTTTGCTTTTAAACAATATCTAATCAATCAGTTGAGCCACTATTTGTAAATCCATTATAACAAGCAGGGGTTTTTTAGGTATAATTCGACTGTAGATTGAACTTTTCTACACTTTTTAAATTGACAATTTTAAGCTGATTTTACAACTTCTGTTATCTTTACTTAACCTCTTTTACTAACGGTAATAAAATTATGGCAGCATCGATGCATCACCTGCTCACCCATCGACACGTCTTATTATTACAAGGAAAGATGGGCGGGTTTTTCAATCGCTTTGCTACCTTTTTAAAGAGCCAAGGTATTGCCGTCAGTAAGATAAATTTTAATGCAGGTGATGCTTTTTTTTATCGACAAGATCAGGCTTATGATTATACTGGCACCTTGGCGCAGTTCTCCTCTTGGCTACAGTCCTTTATTGCCGAGCATTCGATTGATGCTATTGTTTGTTTTGGAGATTGCCGTCCACATCATACGCAAGCGGCGTGCTTGGGCGAGCAGTTGGGTATATCCTTTTTCGTTTTTGAAGAAGGCTATTTGCGCCCTGATTATATTACTTTACAAGAGCATGGCATCAATGGCTATTCGCGTCTCAATATTGCCGATATCAAAGCCCTGAAAAAAGCCAACGATCATCCTTTATATACCCATAATCGCTTTTATCGGTTGAGTATTGCCGCTATCGTTTATTATGTTGTGACACGACTATATAAGTCACGCTATCCACATTATTCTCATTATCGTGGCATGACCGCTTGGCAAGAAGCTATCGCTTGGCTAAAAGCGCCATGGCGTAAATTTCGAGACTATTTGCCAGATAAGCGTCTGCAGCAGCAGCTAGTGACCCAAGCGGATAAAAACTTTTTTTTAGTCAGCTTACAAGTCCACAATGATTCACAAATCACCCATCATAGTAGCTATCGCGATGTCGTGCAGTTTATTGAAAGTACTCTAGCAAGCTTTGCCGCTTATGCCGATAAGTCTCAGTGGCTAGTGTTCAAACATCATCCATTAGACCGTGGTCATCGTGATTATCGCGAGCTCGTCCAAAAATTAGCTGCACGGTATCAGCTTGAATCGCGAGTGTTTTACGGCTGTGATATGCATTTGCCTACGCTGATGAAGCATAGCATCGGTATGGTCACTATCAATAGCACCACAGGCTTACAATCGGTTTATCATAAAAAACCAACCAAAGTGATGGGACGCGCTATTTATGACACTCCGAAGCTTACGGATGCAAAACCGCTTGATGCTTTTTGGCAACAACCTAAGGCGCCAGATAATGAGTTTTATCTGCGCTTTCGCGAGTATTTAATTGAGCAGACCCAGCTAAATGGCTCGTTCTATGGTAAATCGCCTTGGATGTATAAGTTTTTGCAGCATCCAGAACATAGCGACGTTGAGATTGAAGCTAGCAAATAATGTGACTAGCCAAGATTAAAAGTGTCAGTTAGTACGCTTACCGCTTTAAAGTACTGAAGTTTTACATCGTCATGATAAATGTCTCAGCCATCAAAGCAGCGCTCAAAAAACTAGCCCTGCGTTTGTCTTGTTTATCCTCGCCTTTATCTTGAGTTATAAATCAATTGCTTGCCAACGAAATCGCCTTACTTTATAGCCAAAAACTGCTAGAATACGCACACAAGCTTCTCTTTAGTTCTCAGTAAATATATTAATGCAATTTAGAATAAACACTTAGAGTAAACATAGTGTTACTGGGATGACCACTAGCAAGACAAGTTTTAATCAATATACTCTATCACCTCTTATTTAGTAGGCGCTTTGTGACTGCATTAGCCAATATTCGTAATTTTTCTATCATTGCCCACATTGATCATGGCAAGTCGACTCTTGCTGATCGTTTTATCCAGATGTGCGGTGCGCTGCAAGATCGTGAGATGCAGGCGCAAGTGCTTGACTCTATGGACATCGAGCGTGAGCGCGGTATCACGATTAAAGCGCAGTCGGTAACGCTATATTATGACCATCCTAATGGTGAGCGTTATCAGCTGAACTTTATCGATACGCCAGGTCACGTCGATTTTTCTTATGAAGTATCACGCTCATTAGCGGCTTGTGAAGGCGCACTGTTAGTCGTTGACGCGGCTCAAGGTGTTGAGGCGCAGTCGGTTGCTAATTGTTATACCGCAGTCGATCAGGGCCTAGAGGTAATGGCGGTGCTCAATAAGATTGATCTGCCACAAGTAGAGCCTGAGCGCGTCATCCAAGAGATTGAAGATATTATCGGTATCGATGCCGTTGATGCGCCGCGCGTCTCAGCAAAATCCGGCCTTGGAGTCGATAATCTACTCGAGGCGTTAGTAGAGTTTATACCGCCGCCGACAGGCGATCGTGAAGCGCCGTTACAGGCGCTAATTATTGACTCTTGGTTTGATAGTTATTTGGGCGTGGTGTCATTAGTCAGAGTCCGTGAAGGCACAGTGCGTAAGGGGGATAAGATTTATATTAAATCGACTCAAGAGGCACATCCGGTCAGCTCAATTGGTGTGTTTACACCTAAGCCTTTAGATACCGGTATTTTAGAAGCGGGTGAAGTAGGCTTTATCATAGCTGGTATTAAAGATATTGCCGGCGCGCCAGTAGGGGATACTATTACTCATGCAAAAACGCCTGATGTCGACCGTATTCCTGGATTTAAGCAAATTACCCCGCAGGTCTATTCTGGGATGTTTCCAGTAGATTCTAATGATTTTGAAAAATTCCGTGAAGCATTGCAAAAGCTGCAAATTAATGACGCTTCATTGTTTTTTGAGCCGGATACTTCTGATGCGTTAGGTTTTGGTTTTCGCTGTGGCTTTTTAGGTATGCTGCACATGGAGATCATCCAAGAGCGCCTTGAGCGCGAATATGACTTGGATCTGATTACCACCGCGCCTTCTGTTATCTATGAGATAGAAAAGAAAGATGGCGAGGTTATCTATGTTGATAACCCTTCAAAACTTCCTGAACCCAATAATATCGAAGAGTTCCGTGAGCCGATAGCGCGCTGTCAGATCTTAGTACCGCAAGACTACTTAGGTAATGTTATGACGCTGTGTATTGAGCGCCGAGGCGTGCAGGTCGATATGCGCTTTATGGGTAAGCAAGTCCAGCTGATATTTGATATTCCAATGGCCGAGGTGGTCATGGATTTCTTTGATCGTCTCAAGTCAGTATCGCGCGGCTTTGCTTCACTAGATTATAACTTTGAGCGTTATCAAGTCGATAAGTTAGTCAAAGTTGATGTGCTCATTAACGGCGATAAAGTCGATGCGCTAGCGATGATTGTTCATCAGGATCAAGCGCGTTTCCGTGGTAATCAGCTAGTGACTAAGATGAAAGAGCTGATCCCGCGGCAGATGTTCGATGTCGCTATTCAAGCCGCGATTGGCAGTCAGATTATCGGCCGTAGTACGGTCAAAGCTATGCGTAAAGATGTCTTGGCTAAGTGTTACGGCGGGGACGTATCGCGTAAGAAAAAGCTATTATCTAAGCAAAAAGCGGGTAAAAAGCGTATGAAGCAAGTAGGTAACGTGGAGATTCCACAAGAAGCCTTCTTAGCGGTATTACAGGTCGATAGTTAATAGTCGATAAATCGTAAACGATACCGATAGTTTTATATTAGGATAATTACGGTCTTAGACCGATTTTAAGCATGAGTCACTTTTTGATAGCTCAAGGGCACTTTGATGGATTTTGATTTTAACTTAATTTTAGTGCCACTAACTCTAGGTTTAGGGCTGATTTGGCTATTAGATAAACTGGCTTTGAAGCAGCGAAAAACGCGTGGCCCCGGCCAAGAAAATCTACTAGTGCGCTGGGCCTATGATTTTTTTCCAGTATTGGCAGTAGTATTGATCGTGCGCTCGTTTTTGATTGAGCCTTTTAATATTCCATCCTCTTCTATGGTGCCGACGCTATATACCGGTGACTTTATCGCGGTAAATAAGTTCGCTTATGGCGTGCGCTTGCCATTAACTTATAGTAAAGTCATTGATACAGGTGATCCTGAACATGGCGATGTCGCTGTGTTTCGTTATCCTGAAAATCCAAGTGTACATTATATCAAGCGCGTTATTGGCCTGCCAGGTGATAAGGTCAGTTATGATAATGGTACCCTTGCCATCAATGGCACAGATGTAAAGACTGAGTCTGTTGACTATGCTGCCAATCCTGAATTGACCTCACAGCTGTATTCAGCGGGCCAGATTGCTCCAGGTCAAGCGCTGTCTGACGCTGAAGCCATGAGAATGGGACAGTTAGAAGAAGAGCAAGCGGAGTATTTCAAAGAAACTCAAGGTGAGCATGAACACATGGTTCGCTACTTAAAAGGCATGAATAGCTCACAATATGCGCCTTTTTTACAGCAGCAAGCGTCAGAGGTGGTGAGCTCAGCTGGCACTCAGTGGAGCATCACGGTTCCTGAAAATGAGTATTTTGTTATGGGCGATAATCGTGACCGTAGCTTAGATGGCCGTTTTTGGGGGTTTGTTCCCGACGAGAACTTAGCCGGTAAAGCCGTCTATATTTGGATGCATAAAGCGCCCGGCCTAAGTATGCCAACTTTTGATCGCAATGGTTCGATCGACTAATGATACCAGCTTACCCATCTTACTATAGGAAGCGTAAGGATGAAGCAAAACAGTTTATCTGCACAGCGCGGCGCTAGTGTGACTAGTATTATTTTATTATTAATCGTTATTGTTATTGCAGGTAAGCTGACGATAGCTATCGTGCCGGCACAAGTGGGCGATTATCAATTGACAGAGCTATTAGCGACTCAGTTGAAAGAGGCCAATGCTAATAACGAGACGTCTAGCCAATATATTGAACGAGTTAACAGACAACTCAATATCAACGCTTACTACGACACTGCGGCCCAAGATATCTTTACGTTTACTAATAAAAAAACAGGACAATTGGCGATTTATAAAAATTACCAAGAGACCAATAACTTTTTTGCGAACGTCGATATCGTCAATCGCTTTGAAGGTGATATCGATGCGACGTCAGCAGAATAAACAATGACTAAGCTGCTATATTAATACGATAAAAGGATAGCCAAAAGCCACGCATGAAATCAAATCCACCGCAGCATAAAGCAAAGCCCGTGCCTGTTAGTCACAAAAAAAGCACTGCTACTGACGCGCTAATATTAACCCCGAGTTTTATTCAGGGCTTAGAGGTGCTGACTCGCAAGCTGGGGTATGTTTTTAAGGATCTAAGCTTACCCAAGCTGGCTTTGACCCATCGCTCTTTTGATAGTAAAACAAACTATGAACGCTTAGAGTTCTTAGGGGATGCGCTGCTCGGGATGATCGTTGGCGAAGCTTTATATCATCGTTACCCTACGCAAAATGAAGGGCGCTTGACGCGTATGCGCGCGACTTTGGTCCGCCAAGAATCGCTAGTCATCATAGCGCAAAATCTCGAGCTGTCGAACCATCTCATATTAGGTGTGGGCGAGCGCAAGGGTGGCGGTCGTAACCGTGCTTCTATTTTAGCCGACGCGGTAGAGTCGTTGATTGGCGCGATATATCTCGATAGTCAAGATATCAACATTACCCGTAATTGCGTGTTGGCTTGGTATGGTGAGCTGATAGAAAACGTCAATGAGCAAAAAGTGCTAAAAGACGCCAAAAGCCGCCTACAAGAATGGCTGCAATCTAAGCAGTTTGAGCTTCCGGTTTATGAATTAATAGAAACTCGCGGTAATGCCCCGCATCAGATTTTTGTCGTTCGCTGCCAGGTGAATATCAGTCAATGTCCTGATGTGACTGAGTCTGGCGAGAGTCGCCGTATCGCGGAACAAAAAGCGGCTGAGCTGATGATTAATCAGTTGCACAAACTCCCTAATGCCATAAAAAAACGCCCTTAAGATTAGCCTCATCCTTTTATAACTATCATTAAAATATCAATACTTTTACTATAAAAGCCATTACTTTAACCTTAAAGATAAAGCCAATAATATGAGCCAAAACAACGAAACTGAGCCAAATATCGAAACCAACTCACCTAAAGGTAGTAGAAGAATAGGTGAGTCCTTAGTGGCTGTGCAACCAGAAACGGCTAATGATGCGCCTGACAACAGTGCCCAGACACTAAGTACTACTGATAATGACGACGCAATCGATAGCTTTTTTTCAGCAGATAGTAATCATGACGTCGCAGAGAATTTTAAAGCTGGTTATGTAGCTATTGTTGGACGTCCAAACGTAGGCAAGTCGACGCTGATGAACCATCTTTTGGGTCAAAAGCTCTCTATTACGTCACGCAAACCGCAAACGACTCGCCACCGTATTCATGGTATTTTGAGCACCAATGAGATGCAGGCGGTGTTCGTGGACACACCCGGTATTCATCATAATGAAGTGCGCGCGATCAATGAGCGCATGAATAAAGCGGCATTATCAGCACTAGTCGATGTGGATTTAGTGCTGTTTGTCGTCGATTCAGACCAGTGGCGTGAAGATGATTTATTGACCTTACAAAAATTAGGTGAAACCGACCTAACCGTTGTGCTTATTATTAATAAAGCTGACACTCTAAAAGATAAGGGTGTGATGTTGCCATTGATCGAAACGTTCAATGAAAGCTTCGATTTTGCTGATATCGTGCCGGTTTCTGCTTTAAAGAGTCAAAATCTCGACCGCTTGCAAGAAGTTATCGCCTCACATTTACCCGTTGCAGATCCTATTTATGACCTTGAACAAATCACCGATCGCTCAGAGCGCTTCTTAGCCAGTGAAATCATCCGTGAAAAAATAATGCGTAGTGCCGGTGACGAAGTGCCTTATGATCTGACGGTACAAATTGACGGCTTTAAAGACGAAGCGGCGCATAAAGATCCTAAAACCGGGCGTCCACGCAAGGCTATGACCTTTATCGATGCGACCATCTTTGTGGAGCGCAGTGGTCAAAAAGCCATCGTCATCGGCGAAAAAGGTCAGCGAATTAAACAAGTCGGTATAGATGCTCGTAAAGATATGGAGCTGCTGTTTGGCAAAAAAGTCATGCTAACACTATGGGTCAAAGTTAAACGCGGTTGGTCTGATGATGAGCGTGCTCTGAATAGCCTAGGGTACTAATAAAAGCTGCCACTCAAGCAACACTCTAATTGACGCTGAGGTAATAATAAATGCGCAATGAAGCATTAGTTGGTTATTTATTACATCAGCGCTCTTACCAAGAAAAACGCGCGATCTACTATCTCTTTTCTCAGCAGCATGGAGTGGTGCATGGTATTGGTAAAAAGGGCGCGCCGCTATTTGAGCCACTACAACTGTTTGCCACCGGCAAGCGCGATCTAAAAACCTTTACCCAAATCACTATCAGCCAGTTCGATAGCCCGCAAAAGAATGAGCAACACGCTATTCAAACAGACCGCTCATCAGCCGCAAGTCATAACCAACGTTATGGTCAAATCCGTGGCCAACAGCAATACGCGGCTTTATATCTCAACGAGATATTATGGAAGCTACTTCCTAGTGAAGATCCTATGCCAGTGCTATGGCAGCACTATCAAGATAGCTTAAATTTGCTCAAACAGCCATTAACAGCTGATGAGCTACGCCTATGCCTACGCCAATTTGAGCAGCACTTATTTAAAGAGTTAGGCTTTGCGCTAAGCTTAACTGAGGATAGTAGCTTAGAGGCTATCGATTCAGATATGACTTACCGGTTTTTAGCCGATACCGGCTTTATGCCAGTGATAGCAGAAGCATCAGCAGACCTTTCTTCAGCAGCAGCTTTATTCAGTGGCCAAGAGATACTGTCAATGACTCAGCTTGGTATCGTAAGCGCGACTCTGAACTCATGGTCGCGCCTACATCGTCAGCTTATCGATCAGCTGCTTGACTACCAGTCGCTACAAAGCCGTCTGCTTTGGCAGCAGCAACAGCGTTATCAATAGCGATTCTTGAATCACTCAAACGATAAAGGACTAACAGCCAGTCGGATGAGCGGCATCGGGTTTGTATTTAACGATACCGCCTTGATTAAAAGATATTTGATACTTGCTTTGGTTGTAGCTAGAGGTAGGACAGTATTTGATATGACCAAAAAATCCACGAGGTTTACCGCTATCTCCCCAAAACTTAATGTAATGCCGATTACCTGCTCGCAGTTGTAGCCGTGCATATCTAGGAGACAATCGCTGTTGCTCTAATAGCTCATCAGTAGAAACGTCGAAGTGCTGATTATCATTGTGATCAAAGAACAGCAGTATCGCCTTATTGCTATTTTTATGACAACGACCCGCTGAATCTGATAAACAAATAATTAAATTTTGCCGTCTCAGATAGCTCTCCGCTTTTGCAGTAGCCAACATAGAGCTTATGCCATATCTGATTCGCTTAGATTCCATGCTAGCTAATTGGCTTAATATAGACGGTGCGGCAATGATGGCTATTATCGCTAAAATACAAACCGTCACGACAAGCTCTACTAATGTAAAACCCTCGTTACGTCTAAACCGGGCTGGATGTTGATGTTGATGAATAGTGCAATTAAGAGTAAACGCGATAAACAATATATAAATAAATATTGTTACAAGCGAATATATAAACAGCGGATAATTTAAAGATAGCATGATTTTTACCGCCCTAGGCTAATCGATAATGGAATGCGGTCTACAGAAGATCCTAAATAATCAAGTACAACCTAAAGCACTTTACTGGTATAAATTTTCTTTGCGTGCTGTGTCTCTAATAGCTGCACAAAATTTATTACTGAATAAATAAATTTTATTTTGGCAAAAATATCAATACCAACAAGTGAAATAATGTTCATAGTTATATATAAGCAGAATATAGCCCAACTGTCAAAAAATGTTTCAATTAGTGAATCGAGGGTTTTATGGATAGAGAAAAGCATAAGGATGTACTAGAATGCTTAGATACAACAAACAAAGAAGTTGATATTCTTTAGGTAGGTTTAGTAACCATAAGTCTAAAGTCAAAAACAAAAAGACTTGGGTTAGGTTAGTTAGTATCAGGAATGTATCTAGAATTTGTTCTAATTACCCTATTATCATGTAATAATGTGTAGCTGCCTGATAAAAAAAGTTGTAAACTGAATTAATAATCGCTAAGCTACTTCCTAATTACTTTTGTTGTATAATGACACATTCGTGATAGGTGTGTATTTAACATATCTTAGGAAGTGGTATTACTTGATTTATCACTTAAATTATCCTTTGGAGGAAGCCCATGAAATTGAATAAAATCGCTCTGGCTCTTGTTGCTGTAGCAGCTACGCCACTAGTAGCTAACGCTGGCGTTACTATCAGCCCACTATTACTAGGTTATCATTTCACTGAAGATTTCAGTGATACTGCTGATAAACAACGTGAAATTTTACGTACTGGTAAAAACTTATACCAAGACGCTAATGGTAATGACTTTGGTGGTGACAACCGTGGTAACAACAACGGCGGCGTTGCTAAAGAAAGCGGCCTATATACTGGTGCAGCTTTAGGTATCGAGCTGACTCCTTCTACTCAGTTCCAAGTAGAGTACGGTGTTTCTAACACTAACGGCGAAGCTTCTGAAAGATCAGCTGATGCTGGTGTTAACCGCTTTGACGTTGAGCAAGAAATGATCTCTGGTAACTTCCTAGTTGGTCTAGAAGAGTTCACTGGTTACACTGAAAACGCATTCAAGCCATATATGTTAATCGGTGCTGGTCAATCTAAGATCGAAGTAGAAAACCAAGAGGCTTACGTTGCAACAGGTGATGCTCAAGGTACAACAACTGGTCAACGAGTTGATGCTGGTACTGAAGTCGCTAGCTCTAAAGATACTATCGGTAACTTAGGTCTAGGTGCTATGTACCGCATCAATGACGCTATCAGCTTACGTGGTGAAGCTCGTGCTATCCATAACTTCGATAACAACTGGTGGGAAGGCATGGCCTTAGCTGGTTTAGAAGTTGTACTAGGTGGTCACTTGAAGCCTACCGTAGCAGTACCACCAGTAGTAGAGCCTGACGTTTATGTACCACCAGTAGTCGTTGTAGAAGAAGACGTAGACTCTGATGGTGATGGCGTTGTTGACTCACTAGACGCTTGCCCAGGTACACCAATGAACGTCGTCGTTGACGAACGTGGTTGCCCAATCCCAGTAGACATTACTGACGAATTGAAAATGGAGCTACGCGTATTCTTTGATAACGATAAGTCTACTATCAAATCACAATATCAGCCTGAAATCGCTAAAGTAGCTGAGAAGATGCGCGAGTATCCTAACTCTACTGCCCGTGTTGAAGGTCATGCTTCAAAAACTGGTCCATCAGCACGTTACAACCAACGTCTGTCTGAAGCCCGTGCTGTAGCAGTTAAGTCTATGTTGACTAACGAGTTCGGTATCGCGCCAAACCGTCTATCAACTGTAGGTTATGGTTATGACCAGCCTATCGCTGATAACGATACTGAAGAAGGCCGCGCTATGAACCGTCGTGTTTATGCCATCATCACTGGTGACAAAACAATGACTGTAGAACAAACTAAAGACATGGTTGTTCAGTAAGCACTAGCTTAGTAAGCCTTAAATTGATACTTTAATTTTTACACAAAAAAGCCACCTTTAAGGTGGCTTTTTTTGTTCCATAAAAAGTAATGATATAAATAACTTATTGCAAAAAAGTGTTTGCATTAATGTTATACTAGCCGCCCAAACATTTTGCAAATGGACAAATCATCTATCATTACTGATATTTAGTAATAGATTTGTCACTATCAGCACTTTACGCGGTAAGCCTTACGCCAAAAAGATCTTTATGATTCTGAATGTATTATTCAGTGCTCTAAATTGAAAATTATGGCGTCTATGCCTCTAATTAATCGTATGCAAATGACGATTGACTACTATCTTCGTAAAGCTTTTGCTAAATTGGTAAATAAAATTTATCCAGTAGTAGATACTGCTACTGCATTTTCTTAAGACAAAACGAGCATTCTATATGGCGAACGATATTAAACACTTGCGTAATATTGCAATCATTGCCCACGTTGACCACGGTAAAACCACTTTGGTTGATAAATTATTACATCAATCAGGTACTTTTGGCGATCGTGCTAACATTGCCGAACGCGCGATGGACTCTGGTGATATCGAGCAAGAGCGTGGCATCACCATTTTAGCTAAAAATACAGCGATTAGATGGACAGATAGCTCTGATGATACTGAATATCGTATTAACATTGTCGACACCCCAGGTCACGCCGATTTTGGCGGTGAAGTCGAACGCGTCATGTCGATGGTTGATTGTGTACTGTTAGTCGTAGATGCCGTTGACGGTCCTATGCCGCAAACTCGCTTTGTCACGCAAAAGGCGTTTGAACAAGGCCTAAAACCTATTGTCGTTATCAATAAGATTGACCGTCCAGGCGCGCGTCCTGATTGGGTTATGGATCAGATTTTTGATCTTTTTGATAATCTTGGTGCGACCGATGAGCAGTTGGACTTTCCGGTTGTGTATGCTTCAGCGTTAAACGGTATTGCTGGTCTTGATGCCGATAATTTAGCGGAAGATATGACGCCTTTATTTAAAACTATCGTTGATGTGGTACAGCCGCCACAAGTGGATGCCGATGCCCCATTTCGTATGCAAATATCTAGCCTCGATTATAATAGCTTCGTAGGCGTCATCGGTATTGGACGTATTCAACGTGGTAAAGTGACTACCAATACCCAAGTTACGGTTATCGATAAAAACGGTAACAAGCGTAATGGTCGTATCCTCAAGATCATGGGCTATCATGGCCTCGATCGTATTGAAGTAGAGAGTGCTCAAGCTGGTGATATTATTTGTATTACCGGTATCGATGCGCTAAATATCTCTGATACTATCTGTGATCCGAATCATGTTGAAGCGCTACCGGCATTGACCGTAGATGAGCCAACCGTTTCGATGAACTTCCAAGTTAATAACTCACCGTTCGCAGGTCGCGAAGGTAAGTTTGTGACTTCACGTAATATTCGTGAGCGTCTAGAGCGTGAACTGATTCATAATGTTGCTCTGCGTGTAGAAGATACCGAATCTCCTGATAAGTTTAAAGTGTCAGGCCGTGGTGAGCTACATTTGTCAGTATTGATCGAAAACATGCGCCGTGAAGGGTTTGAAATGGGCGTATCAGGTCCAGAGGTTATCGTCAAAGAAGTCGATGGTAAGCTACAAGAGCCTTATGAAAACGTTGTTTTCGATATCGAGGAAGAGCATCAAGGCGCTATCATGGAGCAGGTTGGCTTACGTAAAGGTGAGATGACGAACATGGAGCTAGATGGTAAAGGTCGTATGCGTATCGAAGCGACAGTACCCGCTCGTGGTTTGATTGGTTTCCGTTCTGAATTTTTAACCCTGACCTCAGGAACGGGTATCATGACTTCAAGCTTCTCACATTATG
Source organism: Psychrobacter sp. 2Y5 (assembly GCF_051847375.1). Taxonomy (NCBI): domain Bacteria; kingdom Pseudomonadati; phylum Pseudomonadota; class Gammaproteobacteria; order Moraxellales; family Moraxellaceae; genus Psychrobacter; species Psychrobacter sp. 2Y5. The sequence goes on along the minus strand of NZ_JBPYDA010000001.1, from coordinate 43,631 downwards.
GTCCACAAAAGATCGGTGATGTCGGCGGTCGTACTAACGGCGTGTTAGTTTCAATGGCTAACGGTACTTGTTTAGGCTTCGCTCTCTTTAATTTACAAAAGCGTGGTAAGTTATTTGCAGAGCCTCAGCTTGAAGTTTATGAAGGTATGATCGTAGGTCTAAACTCGCGTAACGATGACATGGCGGTGAATCCTACGACGGCTAAGCAGCTGACCAACGTACGTGCTAGTGGTACCGATGAGGCCTTGACCTTGACGCCAGCGATCAAGTTTACGCTTGAGCAAGCACTTGAGTTTATTCAAGATGACGAATTAGTTGAAGTCACGCCAAAAGCGATTCGCCTACGTAAGCGTTATTTGACTGAAAATGAGCGTAAGCGTCACGGTCGTAAGAAAAATGCTTAACTCTTGATTTGACTTCGTTTCAGAATGAGAAAAGGCTAACCTGAGGTTAGCCTTTTTTTGTGCTAAAAATTTGTAATAGATAAAAGTAGTCAGTCAATAACGGCTAACTGTACTTTGAGCTTACGGCGTTGCTATTACTAATATTACTAAGGTTATTACTGCTATTAAGGAGTTACGACGACATAATCATTAGTATTAATCAAGATCTCTGAGGGCTGATCGACTACAATGCGCACCGTATTATCGTTAACTGCTGCTTGTGACTTATAATAATTATCTTCGGCAACCGTACAGCCCAAACAGCGACTCATCGCCTCCCATGGCTCTACAAAGAGTTTTTGTTGCGACTGATCAGCATTACCGCCAATAACAGCAAAAGGTAGGCTCACTAAATAGGCGGCAGTACCTGTAACGGCTGCTACTAATTGTAAAGGCTTACCCACTACCGTATCGACTACCATAGTGTCATAAGAAGGACCAAAATCTGTCTCGTCAATCTCGATCGCCGCTGAAGCTGGGCTCATAGTGATAACCACAAGGCTGATACTAGTAAGAGCGGTTAAAAGCTTGGATTTCACAGCGCGTTGGAAGCGGGTTTTGACAGTCATGATGTCATCCTAAAATAGGGGTGGAAGATAAAGACTAGAGCTACTATTAAACCAAGATGTCGGGCGATAAGCAATACAATTCCATACGCCATATCTTCAGCTTTATCATTAGCCTGTAAAAACAGTAGCTTTCTGTTTCAATCATATTCACTAAAGCTTTGGCAGTGGTTGACACTCAGGGCAGAAGACACTCGCGCGCCCATTTAATTTGATGTTATCGAGAGTAGCGGCGCAGTGCGGACAATCTTCGCCTTGTCGGCCGTAAACGTTTAAGGTTTGTTGAAAGTATCCCGTTTGGCCACTAGCTACAGTGAAATCGCGCAGGGTAGAGCCGCCAAGCGTAATGGCTTTATCTAAAATCGTTTTAATGTGCTCGACCAGTAGCGCTATTTGCTCGTAAGATAAGCTATTAGCAGGGGTGGCGGGATGAATCGCTGATAAAAAAAGGCTTTCGGCGGCATAAATATTACCTACACCTACCACCACTTGCTGCTCCATAATGACTGATTTAATCGGTCGCGTGATGGGTTTTTTCTTAGTGGTTTTCTTTTTACCGATATCATCATTATCAGCACTGTCATTGTCGCTACTATTATTATCACTGCTACGCTGAATGAAATGGTATAAATAGTCGGCATTAAAAGCTGCAGATAGCGGCTCAAGTCCTAGATGGTCAAGGAGTTTGGTTTTATAATCGATATACCAAAGTACAGCGCCAAAACGTCTGGGGTCGTGATAATGTAATTGAGTAGTAGAACTGTCTTCACTGATAAATGTCAGTATCAAATGGTCATGCTTGCGTTTTTCTGTACCATAAGGATGCTGCTGCAAGCTACCTGACATGCCTAAATGAATAATTAGCTGACGCAAAGGTGTGATACTAGTAAGATTACTGTTTCCGCTATTTGACTCAGTACTTTGTAATAGCTCTGCAGATGGGGCGAAGCTTAAAATCAAGTATTTAGCACGGCGCTCAGCTCCTTGTAAGCGGTAGCCGACCAATGACTGTAAATCATCAGGCATTTGCCAACGCAGTTTAGGCTGGAATACTTGTACCGATTCTACAGTTTTATTAAGCAAAGGCGCAAGACTGGTTTTTGTGGTTTCGACTTCGGGTAATTCGGGCATAAGCGTTTATATGGTGACCTTTAAAGGGTTGGTTTTGAGTGATAATCAGTGCTAAAGCAACGCTCTACTAGGGCGCAACCGCTCGGCGTGCATGCAGTATGCCAGGCTGTTGCTCAAGCTTGGCTAAGAGTTTGGATAAATGCGCTAACCCTGCTACCTCAACATGAAATTTCAAAAAGGCGATATTATCATCGTTACTCATAGTGTCTACTTGACGGATATTGACGCTTTCATTATCGATGACTTGAGTTAAATCGCGTAGTAAGCCGCGGCGATCATACGCTTCGATATGAATATCTACAGGCTGATAACGCCCGGATTTTGTTCTCCAAGCCGCACTAACAGCGCGCTCAGGATCACGCTCTATCAGACGTTCATATTCAGGGCAACCGCGATTATGAATGCTGACGCCGCGTGACAAGGTAATATACCCTGAGATAGGCTCACCTTGTATCGGGTGACAGCAGCCGGCCAAACTGATCTCGATATTATCTAAGCCGTCGATATAGATCTTGTAGGCGTCAACTTTGCCAGTGGTTTTTGGATCGATACTAGGAGTAAATTCGGCTTTTTGTTTTTCAGGCTCTAAATGCAGCTGCCTAGAGATATGTCCTGTCAACTGATTCAGGCCAATCTCACCGGTGACTAAACCGACAATAATATCGTCAGGAGTATTAACATGAAAAAACTGAGTGTAGTCATTAAGATCTATACTGTTCGGATGGACCGATAAACGCTCAAGCTCACGACTGAGCATATGGCGTCCGATCTCAAGGTTTTTATCGCGATCTTGCTTATTGAACCATTGACGCAGCTTGGAGCGTGCGCGGCTAGTATGGATATAACCCAATGAAGCAACTAGCCAATCTCGGTTAGGCTCCCGAGAAGCTTTGGTGATAATCTCCACTTGCTCGCCGGTTTTGAGCTGATAGGTGAGGGGCACATAACGCTGATTGACCCGAGCGGCCTGCGCGCGATTGCCGACTTGGGTGTGTACGTAATAAGCAAAATCAAGCACCGTTGCATTTTTGGGCAGCTCTATAATGTCGCCATCACGGCTGAAGATGTAGATACGTTCAAGCTCATCAAAATCAATAGCTTGCTCATCTTCATCAAAGTCAGTCATATCATTGATGTCATACTCTGCGTCGCCTTCATTATCGCTGGTATCGCGGCTACGCGCCTCGTTATTGATAGATAATAAATGACGCAGTGAGCTGATTTTTTGGTTGAGATAGTTGTCCTTTCTATTCTTGAGCCCTTCTTTGTAGTTAACGTGCGCGCACATGCCAAGCTCAGCTTCGAAATGCATCTCATTGGTCCGAATTTGTACCTCAAGCGATTTGTTTTCAGCGATGACAGCGGTATGTAGGGAGCGATAACCATTGGGCTTTGGGTTGGTGATATAGTCATCAAATTGCTCGGGGATATAACGCCACAAGCCATGTACTAAGCCTAAGACATGGTAGCAATCAGCGGGATCTTGTACTAATACACGTAGCGCACGAATATCATAAAGCTGATCAAAAGATAAGCTTTTGAGCTTCATTTTGCGATAAATAGAATAGATATGTTTGACCCGGCCTGAGACCTCGCCTACGATATCAGCATCGATTAGGGCTTGATTGAGCTTGTTTTCTACCCGCTGAATATAAGCCTCGCGTTCGCTACGTTTCTCAGATAGCAGCTTAGCAATCTCTTTATAGCGATCGGGGGCAAGGTAACGAAACGCTAAGTCTTCAAGCTCCCACTTGAGCTGAGCAATTCCTAATCGATGCGAGAGCGGCGCATAAATGGTCATGACTTCACGAGCCACGCGCTGTTGGCGCTCAGCGCTAGAGAAGGATAGCTCACGCATCGCAAAAGTACGCTCAGCAAGCTTAATCAGCACCACTCGCACATCGTTGGTGACCGAGATGAGCATGCTATAAATGTTAGAGAGCTGATCGCGTTGCTTGTTGATAAAGTGGTCTTCTAGGCGTTTATTATTTTCAATAATAGCCGACAGCTTACCCATCGCTAAAGTATCTTTGACTAAAGTGCGAATCTCAGCGCCAAAGTTTTGCTCAATCTCAGCCATCGAAATCAGAGATTTACGCGCACTACGATAAAGCATCGCAGCGACTAAAGCGTCTTCGTCTTGGTAGAGGTAAGTGAGAATATCGCTCATGCCGATGCCAGTGACGTAAGCCCCTGAGCGCTCAGACTCGCTAGTATTCATACGACTGCGGATAAACTCACAGGCCGCGGTTAGGTTAGGAACGGAGTCTTGGCCGATACGTTCGGCGACATTATTGAGCCAAGCCGGTACATCAATATTGGCTTGATCTAAATCGGGAGAATCCATTAATGTATAGGAGTCTGCAGATAAAGCGTTATCTGCAGCGTAATTAACTAGCTTTGGATCATGATTATGATAAGCAAGCGCTGCTGAACGATCAAAAGTGGTATGCAGCTTATGAGTGGCCAGTTGCTGCTTAATATCGAAAGGAATCTGAGCATAGCTATTAGCAGACTGGTGAGAGCGTTGATTGGCAACTAATTGCGCCGCCAAACTCGCGCTATCTTCTTCAGTGGTTTGACCATCTACTAACGGCAATCCTTCTCGAATCTTGACCATAGCTGGCTCCTTTTAGCTATTATAGAGTATTGACAGCGACATCGACAATTCATCATGATAAGGATGATTACCAATAAGTATAAAACTTAAGCCAAGACAGCCGCTAATCAAAATAGCAGCTGTCTTAATGCAGTAAGTAATCCCGGTTTGTACTATCAAGCTTTAGTCATAAGTTTAAGTGATAAGTTTCGCATAACAACTATTTGTAAAATAGTTGTTATGAAGTAACCTCTGTAAAACTACTAAGGACTAAGGCTAAAATGCTCAGAGTTGCCAGAGACTATAATTCAAATCACTAGCATTTAGTTGGATTACTATTAGGATCAATCATCAGAGAATATTTTAATATAAACTAAACTATAGTCCAATAAGTCACTCTTGCAATAACTTAGCGATTTTATGACAGCTGTCATGACTATTATCTCAGTTTGCCGCTACAACTCAAGTTGAGCTCTGTAATATTACTACTCGTAAGCTTAATATCTAAGCGATAGAATGTAGCCCGAACCCTTTAAGGTGCTTAGCAAGATAAACCATTAAGCAGGTATTTTCTCAAATCTAGCAATCGACTCCACATGGCCTGTGTGGCAAAACATATCCATCACCCCCGCATGAGTCAGTCGATACCCGTGTTCAAGTAGCGCCTTAGTATCACGAGCAAGCGTTGCCGGATTGCAGGAGACGTAGACAATGCGCTGGGCATTGAACTTAGGTAGATACTGCATAATCTCCCAAGCGCCTGAACGCGGCGGATCAATAAGTAGCGCATCAAAGCCTTGATTGGCCCATGGCTCAGCAGTGCAATCTTGAGTCAAGTCTTGGCTATAGAATTCGGTATTATTAAGGCCATTACGCTGGGCATTGGCACTGGCGCGCAAAGTCATCTCCTCGCTGCCTTCAACGCCGATAACTTTACCTGACTCGCCGACCAAACGCGCTAATGGTAAGCTGAAATTACCTAAACCACTAAACAGGTCTAATACGCGCTCGCCAGCTTTTAGCTCTAATAAATCACAAGCCAGCTTCGTCATTTTTCTATTGACTGACAGATTGACCTGAGTAAAATCAGTCGGAATAAACTCAAAGGTTAAGTCATATTCAGGCAGTTGGTAATATAAGCGGCCAAATTGCTCACTCATATCATCATCACTAGTTAAGGCTATACGCTGAATGCTATCGACGCCTTTGGATTGTAGATACAGCTGCCAATTTCGCGCCGCAAAAAAGGCTTTTAGCTTATCGATATCGCCATCTGATAAAGGTGCTAGGTTACGTACAATAAGCGCTACCGGCTGAGTACCATCTGGCAGCTCAGGGATAAATTCACCCATAGCCAGCTCAAGCTGAGCAATTTTATCTCGGGCATCTAACGTACTGACTAGCGCTTTTAAGTTTTCAATCTCAAAGCCGATACGTGGATCTAAAATATGACATTCATTAAGCTCAGCCAAAAAGTTACTTGAGCGCTCACGAAAGCCGACTAGCGCGGTTTCTTTTTTGGCGACATAGCGCACGCCAAGACGAGCCTTCGTACGATATCCTAATCTATCGCCAACCACCGGCTCTAACCACTGCTCCGGCTGCACATCAGCTTGATGCTGGAGCATCTCAGCCAGCACTGACTGTTTAAAGCTGATCTGACTATCTGGTTGCCAATGCTGCAAGTTACAGCCGCCGCAGACGCCAAAGTGCGGGCACGGTGGCACTGCGCGCTCTGGATTGGGGTTGGCAGTAACCTCTATAGCATCGCCTTCCTCAAAGCTGGCTCGGCTATTGGTCAGCTTGACCTCAACGCTCTCTCCTGGCAAGGCAAAGCTGACAAAGACTTTTTTGCCATGCTTATCAGTGCTATGGCCTTGCGCTTCATCAAAGCCATTACCATAGATGGCTACACCGCGACCATCATGAGAAAGACCGTCGATAGTAAAAGGTACTGGCGGTGCATCTTTTAAGCGGCGACGGGTCTTTGAGGACGGTTTTGATTTTTTCTTATTAGGCGGGGTGATAATCGTCTTGCTGTCTTCTTGATTAGAGTGAGTCTGAGCGGTAGCGTCACTGCTCTTAAGGTTGTGTTTAACATTGTTCTTAGTGTTTTGATCGTCGGTGGGCTGCATAAACCTGCCTTAGCAATAAATGATAAAAATAAGTAAAAGTTGAAACTGGCGTGCTATGTTAATAAATGCGGTCGATATATTAACTTTATTAAGAGGGCGATAGCCAATCATCAAGAAAACTCTGATGGCGTACGCGACCATCGGCTTGCGTAAAGCCGGTCAGATAATCGCGGCTTTGCTGTTGCCACTCTATAAACCCTGTGGAGGAGAGCTGCCCGGTCAAGCGCAGCCAGCGCAAATATATCAGCCAAGTATTCATCACATCGGACTCGCAATATATCGATAGCGTCTGCCACTCATTATTACTGACCAGATCTCCAACCATACTGCCATCGACATCCGTCTTACCGGGTAGACCGTAGAGACTAGCGACCACATCCATCGCTTCACGTCGAGAGGCGCCATACTGACTGAACCTATCCATCAGATCCAAATGCCGAGTTTGGAAGCGATTGACATAATTGTTGAAGCGCATATTTTTGATACGCTCGCCCTCTTCAAATAACCAGGGCGCTGAGAGGTCATATTGCATAGCCCGATAAATAAGCACAGGAATATCAAAACCTGAGCCATTCCAGCTAATCAACTGTGGTAGCTTCTCTAAATCGCTAAAGGCGCGGAAAAACTTCGCTAGTATCTGTTGTTCACTGAAATTATCAGCGGTTAAGGAAAATAAAGAGAATTGACCGTCTTTGATATATAAAGCGGAAATACACACAATACGCTGCAGTGGCAGGCGCATAAAGTTATGGCCTGCCTCTTGGGTGCGAATAGCGGTCAGCGCGCTCAAAGTATCAGCATCATTAAGAGTCGCTAATTGTGGATAGATACGACGGGCCGCCTCAGCATCAGCGATGGTTTCGATATCGAATACCAAGACGGGATTAGCGGGTAGGGCTTGGCTCATAAATAGTCCTGATGGCACTTATAATTGCGCTTAGCGCTATATTCGATAGGCTATAAAAGGTTATGCTATAAAAAGTCTTAAGCTGAAGCACTATCATCAGCATCATTAACGTTATATAACCCAGTTGATAAATACCGATCGCCGCGGTCGCAAACGATAAAGGCTATCACCGCATCCGGATTGGTTTTGGCAACTTGCACAGCGGCCCAAGCTGCGGCTCCTGAGGACACGCCAGCAAAGATGCCCTCGAGCTTGGCAAGCTTACGCATATAGACTTCAGCGATTTTTTGATCGACGTCCATAACCTCATCGACCATGTCTGCATTATAGATACCTGGCATGTAAGCAGCAGGCCAACGACGAATACCAGCGATAGATGCTTCTTCATCTGGTTGCAAACCAATAATTTGGATATCAGGATTTTGCTCTTTTAGATATTGACTGACACCAGTGATAGTGCCGGTAGTACCCATAGAGCTGATAAAATGGGTGATTTTACCGCCCGTTTGTTGCCATAACTCAGGACCAGTAGTGAGATAATGCGCTTGGCTGTTATCGGGGTTATTGAATTGATCTAGCACTATGCCTTTGCCATCGGCTTGCATCTGCAAGGCCATATCGCGCGCCGCTTCCATGCCTTCATCGACTTCAATCAACACAGCGCCGTAAGCTGCCATCGCATCTTTACGCTCTTGGGTTGAGTTAGTCGGCATCAAGAGGGTAATCGGATAGCCGCGCATGGCCGCAACCATAGCCAAGGCAATGCCAGTATTGCCGCTAGTGGCTTCGATGAGCATATCACCAGGCTTTATGTCGCCGCGCTGTTCTGCTTGGTAGATCATATTAAAGGCGGGGCGATCTTTTACCGAACCTGCTGGGTTATTGCCTTCAAGCTTGGCCAACAATTGGGTAGTATTAGTGATCTCTTCTTGCTCAGGTAAACGCTGTAATCTCACCAGCGGTGTCTGACCCACGCAATCGGCAAGCTGTGTGACTTGAGTGATAAAGTTAGCGTTGGCGGTAGACGACATGGGACATCCTATTATAATTAAAGTTAATATTGATATTAGCGCTATTTTTGAGGTATGTTTTTTAGTTGATGCTATTGGCTAGTTTTAAAGCAAAAGTATCGCGAATAGTGAGCTTGCTACCGCCTGTTGCCTATAGCTTAAATGGTATAGTAAAGCTGACAAAACGCAGCGTGAATAAAAACTGGCCTTATTATATCATTTTGTTTTTGGCTACGCTTAGCGCATCATTAATTACTTGTGACAGTCGTTTCTAACGGTTGTGGTTTTAAATGACTTTTGCTGTTAATGACTGTGATTTTTAGCGGCTAGATTACTGGTGCTTAAATCAGAATTGAGTGACATTAGGATTGATTCACAGAGACACTAAGAATACTGGTAAAATAACTCTCAAAACCACCGCAGCAAAATCTAATCCATTACTTTTAAGTGACCTATAGAGTCGTTGGAGCTTATCTTTAGCATGGCATACAAAAAACGCTTTGATACGAGTAGCGCTTACGGTCAATTGATCCTATTGGTGTTTTTACCGATCTGTATCCTAGCCGCAGTCGGTGGCCTTTTGGTGTTTTATGAGACCATGCGTGCCTCTAACTCTGAGCAACAGGCATTGGCTGAGGCAGTGTTAATCCGCTATAAGCCGACTATCGCTGAGATTGTGCCAAAGTTACTAGAACAGCCTCAGGACCTAGAAGTTACAGGAACCTCGTCGCAAACGACGCTCGCTACCTTACAAGACAAACTGAACACTATACAGTCAGAGCAACACGTACAGCGCATTGCTATTATCGATGATAGTAATCAGGTTTTGGCGAGTGTCGGTTACGGCGTAGAGGAGCAGTGGCCGCAGATTATTCCTGATCAGAGCGCTATGATGCAGCAACCTACTCCCATAGGTACCGCTTATGGATTGCCTTTAGGGGATTTTGCTGATCAACAGCTATGGCTGCTTATCGATATGGATAATGAACCGCTATATTTAGCGCGTTACCGTATCGCTATGGCCTTAGCGATTACCGGTCTACTCACTATTTTGATATTACTACTCAGCCTAAATATCTATGCTAAGCGCTGGATCGCCCCTATTTATGAGCTGCGATTACAGCTGCAACGCACGACTGTTGATAATTTATATAAGCCTATCTTGACCGAGTCTAACGGCGAGCTGAATCTGCTACAACAAGATTTGGTCAGAACCTTACGTCGCTTACACAGCAGCTTTCAGGAGTTAAGAAACCACGCCGAACAGACCGAGGATGATTTGCGTTTAGCCTTCGATGAGATGGAGATGCAAAATATCTCGATTCGTAATGCTAGAGATGCCGCAATCTCCACTAGTCAGGCCAAATCTGCATTTTTGGCGAATATCAGCCATGAGCTAAGGACGCCGCTGAACAGTATCGACGGCTTTATTAATCTGCTTGCTCGTCATGGTGAGCTAAATTCTGAGCAAGACCTGTACGTGCAGACCATTCGTAAGTCATCAGCGCATCTATTGGCACTGGTCAACGATGTGCTTGATTTCTCCAAAATAGAAGCAGGTAAGCTGGTGCTTGATCGTCACGAGTTTGATCTCTACAACACTATTTATGATGTGGTCGATATGTTGTCTCCTGTCGCTGCTGAAAAAGGCTTACGGATGGCGGTATTGTTCTATAATGATGTGCCTATGCAGATCGTAGGGGACGCTTTAAGACTCAAGCAAGTACTGACTAATATAGTAGGTAATGCCATCAAGTTTACCGATAATGGCGATGTGGTCGTGCGCGTCAGCTTGGACGACTATCAAGATAATTATCTAATGATCAGTGTGCAAGATAGTGGTAAAGGTATCTCAGAGGCTGATCAAAAGATGCTGTTCCAAAGCTTTAGCCAAGGTGATCCTTCCATCACTCGTCAATATGGCGGTACTGGACTTGGACTTGTCATCTCAAAACAGCTGACTCGGCTGATGGGCGGTGATATTGGGTTTTATGATAATGCCCAAGAGAATATCGCTAATAAAGGCGCGACTTTTTGGTTTAGGATGCCAACCCACGTCGATGTGCTAGAAGCGGCCAGCGGAAATACCATTGCGCTACCAGTGCTTGCGCCGCTAGCAGGAGCGGGCGATGAGTTTCATATGCTTGTGTGGATCAATCATACTGCCTCCTTACAAGTGCTCAAAGCCAGCTTGCAAAACCTTCCTATTAAGTTGACTCAAGCCAACTCCTTGCCAGGAGTGCTTGAATCGCTCAAAGAGCAAGACAATCATTGGGACTGGGTCATTGTTGATAACGATAATCAAGACGATATGATGGCGCTACTCAAGCAAATCAGGCTGCACTATCAAGGCAAGCTGGCAGTATTTGGCTACCAAGTGGCGGCTGATCAAGCCTTACTCAATCGCTATCATGCCAATATCTTGTATGAGCCACTCGACAAGCGCCAGCTCTACGCTATTTTAGATACCCAAAATAAAAAAGCACTTGTACAAGTGCAAGAACCGCGTTGGCAAGGAATCACTGTACTCGCTGTCGATGATCATCTGCCCAATCTTTTGGTATTGGATGCGCTTTTGAGCGAGCTTGGTATTCATGTCATTACTGCCAATAGTGGCTTTGAGGCTATAGAGCTGATAAGTAAGCAGCAGGCTAGGCAAGCTAAAACCAATAACAAGACCGTCACTCAAAGCTTATCGAGTAAAACTCAGCGCTCAAAAGCAGAAGCACGCGCGCAACTCAGTAATACGCCCTCCCCATTAAAGCTAAGCACCGAGAATAACGCGACAGATAAGATAACGGCTACTCCTCATGATATCGATCTGATATTCATGGACATTCAAATGCCTCGAATGTCAGGAAGAGAAGCTACCGAACAGATCCGAAAAATAGAAGCAGCAGACAGTCATATTCCTATTATCGCGCTGACGGCTCACGGCCTATCTGATGAGCGCGATCGCCTTATAGCTAGCGGTATAGACGACTATGTTGGTAAGCCTATTAGCCAACCACAGTTACTGCAAGTGCTACAAAAATGGCTAGGACGCGCCACAGCCGCGCACCATATGGCGGCGAGTACTCAGCTGGCGCACACTAATCTAGCTGATTCGAGTTTGACCGATTTGAGTGCCAATAATCCCAATGACACTCAGTTAAAGGCGAACGATCAAGATAATAAGCAGCCTGAAAAAACCCAACTAAATCCCCAGAAAAAAAATAAAAAAATGTTGCGACCGCTGTCGTTAAAGAAAATTCGCGATAATTATCTGCGTGATAATTTACACGATACTCTACGTGATAACCTAACGGATACTCAGTCGGCACAAAGCCATGGGCGTAATGGCACTCAAGCTCGTTATAGTTATCTAGACCAAAGAAACTTATCGCAAAGTCCGGTAGAGCCTAATACGCATCTGCAACAAAATCAAAGCCTTGCAACAGGTCGACAGCTATTAAATCTAGAGCAGCACTCTGCTGCAAACGCTACTGAGAGATCAGAGATTTTAGACTGGCAAGATGCGTTGACTCGTTCAGCGAATAAGCCAGATCTGGCAGCAAAACTCATTATTATGATGCTCGACACCATCGCCGATGAGAAAGAGTCACTCGCTCAAGCTTGGCAGGCAAAAGATCGTCATATGCTTGCGCAGATTGCTCACCGTATTTTGGGAGCGAGTCGCTATACCGGTGTCCCGCAGCTACGTCTTGCCAGTCAAAATTTAGAGGATAAATGCTTATTAAATGTACAGCATACGACGCCTGCACAATTTGCCATGCTACAGCCTTATTATAAAGACTTAATGACAGCGCTAAATAATCTGCAAAACCTAGACTTATCGCCTTACTCTGAGCTTAATTACCACCGTCTAAGCGAAAACGATATGAACTGGAAAATGATTTGAATGGATAGTCAGTTATTGCTAGGGTAGCTTTGAGATAACACTGCTATGATTAAAAATATTACTATTGTTTATTTTTATCGATTATTATATTAAGGGACTACTATGCACGCCATCGCCGCTTATGAATACCAAACGCTACAAGTCAGTGTTAGTGAAAATATAGCCACTGTCACTTTGAATCGCCCACAGAAAAAAAATGCCTTGAGCTTTCAGATGGTGGATGATCTCATTCGTGTTGCCGGCCACATTACCAAAGACAAAAGCTTACGAGCCGTAATTTTAAATGGCGCGGAAGGTACTTTTTGTGCCGGTATTGATCTAGGTGATTTGAATAACCCCAAAAATCAGCTGTATGCGATGTGGGAACTTATTAAGCCGAAACAAAGCCTATTTCAGCGCGTCTGCTTGGTATGGCGTGATCTGCCTATTCCGGTGATTGCAGTACTAGAAGGTCATTGTATTGGCGCTGGCATGCAGCTGGCGCTAGCGTGCGATGTACGCATCAGCCATCCTGACTGTAAGCTATCGATTATGGAGGCGAAGTGGGGCTTAGTGCCAGATATGGGCTTGACTCAGTCCGCGCTTGGTGTCGTGCGCGAAGACGTACTCAAAGAGATGGCGATGACTGCGCGTATCGTTGAGGCCGCTGAAGGTAAAGAGCTAGGTCTCGTCAGTCATTGTGATGAGGTGCCTCTTGAGCACGCGCAGAAGCTAGCAGAAGAGCTCGTACAGCGCTCACCTGATGCGGTGCTTGCAAGTAAACGCGTCATTAACGCTATGCATCATCAGTCTGCATTAACACTTTATCAAGAAAAAATGTGGCAAATGAAGCTAATGCTCGGCCGTAATCGTAAGCTTGCGCTCAGAAAGGCAAAGCAGGCGAGCACCGTATTCACTAAACGTCAATTTCGCTAATCGCTCAGACGCGTATTCGAGTAGACGGCTTTCAAGTAAGGCTGGCGTTACGGTAGTTATTATGTGAGCGGTATATTTTAAGCGTTACTTATCCATTGAAAAAGCAGCAGACAGTCCGATATAGACTTGTCTGCTGCTTTGTTCGCGCAGTAGTGTTTATTGCTAAATACTATTTTAAAGCTTAACTAGCTTTAATCTCACAAACCTATCTTAAACTTCATAAACGGTACGTACTATGTCTGCTCGCAAGTCTAATGGCACTGATCTCACTAAAGCTGCTCCTCAAAGAGCCGCTGCTACCAGAGTACGCTCATCAGAGCTACCGGTAGCTTGGATTATGATGCTAGGACTTATCGTAGCGATAGGGCCATTATCTATTGATATGTATTTGCCCGCATTGCCTTCTATGGCCGATGAGTTTGGCGTATCGACCGCTTTTATGGCCAATTCCGTACCGGCTTATTTTGTGGGTTTAGTTTTTGGTCAGCTGATTTATGGGCCTTTGAGTGATCGTGTCGGCCGCGTCAAACCACTCTATTTTGGTATGACCTTGTATGTGATCGCCTCTATAGTCTGTGCCACAACGAGTAATGAATACGTATTGTTTGCAGGCCGTACTGTGCAAGCACTTGGCGCTTGTGTTGGCGCTGTGGTGACGCGTGCAGCGATTCGTGATAGGCTGACGGCGAAGCAAACGGCAAAGGCGTTTTCTATCATGATATTGGTGATGGGCCTTGCGCCAATTTTAGCGCCTTCTCTTGGGGCTTTATTCCTACAGTTTTTTAATTGGCATTCTATCTTTTGGTTTTTGGCCGCCTTTGGCATGCTTAATTTATTATTAACCAAGTTTTTCTTTTTTGAAACCCTTAGCGAAGAAAATCGCAATGCTCGCCCTGCTAAAGAAGTGCTCAGCCAGTATTGGGATTTGCTAAAAGACCCCAGCTTTAATTATCCGGCTATAGGCGGTGGCTTACTGATGGGCGCAATGTTTGTCTACATTAGCTCAGCTTCTGAGCTAATTATGGATACTTATGGGATTTCAGCTACTCATTTTGGTTGGTTATTTGGTATGAATGCGGCAGGTTTTGTGGCTTTAACTCAGCTGAACCAGTGGCTAACCAATCGATTTCGTATTCTGAGTATTCTGCGTTTTGGCGCGATGATGCAGGTCATCTCTGCTGCTATGCTATTTGTGATTGGGCTGATTTTCGGTACCGACGCTTGGCTGCCGTTAGTATTAGGGTGCATCTTTTTCTGTATTGCAGGATTGGGGCTGACACAGCCGAACGCTTCTGCTATTGCTTTAGCATTTCAAAAAAGCCGCGCCGGTATGGCTAGTGCCATGCAAGGCTCACTGATGTTTTCAGTAGGTATCTTCGGCGGATTGTTATTAAACTTATTCCCAGTTAACCCAGTATTAAAGATAGGTATCGCAATGTTTGCGCTCATGAGCCTTGGTAGCTACTTAATTTGGCAAATTGATCGTAATCTAAATCTCGATGATGCGGAGTAGTTTTGGTTAATGTTTTGCTGATTTAAAGTCCAAAAGAGCAGACTACATAAAAACATCTATAGGTTGATACTTATAGATGTTTTTTTTGGCGATAAAAAACATTAAGCTTTTGTCTCGTTAAGATAAATAAGTTAGGTCTTATATTTATATAAACGAATTAATAAAAAATATTTATACTCAAAGAAACTTATTTATTGTAATTATAAAGTTACTTGAGTATTATCAAGTGTAATTAAATGTATCAAAAGAATAGAGATTTGATGCTCTGTATTTTGATTATCATTTTATAATTTCTAAATATATTGAGTTTTAAGGACAGACCATGAGATCTTTGTATCAGATACTTCCCATAGTCATAAGTATAGGGCTTCTTGGCTGTAATAACTCTGCTAACCAAGAGAGTAGAGCAGCGCTTGATAACACTCAAAAAGGTGACGGCTTTGTCAGTAAATTACCTGACTCAGCTCCTACTATAAAAGTAGTTATGACTGGCGATTTGCCGCCTTTCTCGTTTAAAGATGATTATGGCAACTTGCAAGGTATTGATGTGGATGCTATCAGAGCTATCGGTGAAGAGCAGGGCTTTAAGTCTGAGTTCTACACCGAAACTTGGCAAGATATGTTCGATAGTGTGGAGTCTGGAGAGCGCGATTTAGCGATATCTGGTATCTCCTATAAAGATGATAGAAATGTTAGATATGGCCTGTCTACTCCATATTTCTTTAATCCAGCGACTATTATATATCTAGAAGGTAAACACGATGTAAAAGGTCTAGAGGATATAAAAGGTCTAAAAACTGGCACTTTAGAAGGTTCTAAAGAAGAGGATACCCTAAAAGAGATGGGCGACTCAGTCGAACTGGTTTCAAGACCTACTATGTTTTTGGCCTATCAAGATTTGGTCCAAGGCGAGACTGATGTACTTCTATATGACTTGCCAGTTATACAGTACGTTGTAAAAGGTTATCCGGATTATAAAGTAACGATGGTTCCTTACGAAGCTGACGATGCACCATCAGCTCAGCAAGTAGTGCTAATGGCAAAAGAAAATACCCAATTGATCGATAGCGTCAATGAGGGTATTACTAAGCTCAAAGCAAAAGGGGTTTTTAAAGAGATTGAGGCCCGTTGGTTAGGGTCGTCAGAACCTACCGCGGAAAATAGCTCTACTTCCACTCAGCTAGCGAATTAAGGATTTTTAGAGATGGCAACTATAAATAATGTCGATAATAAGCGCTATCAAAGTTTAATTATATCCATTGCACTTTTTTTAACGCTGATCGGGGCTTTGCTAGCCTTTACTTTTTATACCTCAAGCCTACTGGAAAGAAATACCGTTTTGATTGCACAAACCAACCAAGTGGCTAATCGTGCTCAGGCGGTCATCAAAGATCTATTTGATTTAGATAATAGTTATGGTGAGGACACTAACTCTCCACATATTCAGCGAGTATTAGAACGTCTAACCCGAAATACTGAGCAGATTACTAGCTCTATCACTGCCCTTGAGCAAGGTGATACGATCGTTGATGAAAATGGCAAAAGTCATAATTTGCCCAACATCGATAGTAACGCCAAAGCGGATATCGATGCCGCCAACGAGCAGTGGCAATTATTAGAACCAAAGATTCAGACCTACCTAAAAGATGCTGATAACATCATGGTAGACTCTGAGGATGGATTAGCTCAGGCGGTAGATCAAGCCAAAACCTCAAGTCTATTTATTAACGAGTCGCTAGATCAGTTAACCGAAGATGTCTTTAATAGTGCTGAGCGTCAAGCCAATACCATTCGCCTTATTCAGATACTAGGGGTAGCCGCTATCTTGGCGTACTTCCTAATTTTTGTCTTCTTCTTTGTCCGTCGTCTGCGTGATACTGACGCTGAAGCGCTCGCCGCTCGCCGTGAAACGCAAGAAATTATGGAAACGGTCAATACCGGTCTGTTCTTGTTAGACAAAGACTTAAATATTGGTCAGCAGCATTCTCGCGCACTGACGACTATTGTCGGTAGCGATAATCTAGCGGGGCAGAACTTTACCGACGTTTTGCGTGGTCGTATCTCTGACAAAGATCTAAATACTACGCAAAAGTTCATTGAGCAATTATATAATCCACGCGTTAAAGAAAAGCTCGTTGATTCGTTAAATCCGTTGCACAAAGTGATGCTACATAATAAGGCTACGAGCCAAACCAGCGAAAATCGTTATTTAGATTTTAAGTTCTCGCGCGTATATGAAGGTAAAAACATTGTTCATATCTTGGTCAACGTCAATGACGTTTCTGATGCCGTTTATTTAGAGCAGCGTTTAGAAAAAGAGCGCTCACAAAACGATATGCAAATTGAGATGTTAACGACTATCTTGAATGTGAAGCCTAAAGTAATCAATGAGTTCATTATTAACACTAAGCAGCATATTGAGAAGATTAATAATATCTTAAAGAATCCTGGCAGCTCGCAGTATGAGCTTGAAGGTAAGCTAAATGCTATTTACCGCGATATGCATAGTCTAAAAGGCGAAGCTTCTGCACTAAAATTACATAGCTTCACGAAGATTGCTTCAGATGCTGAAGACAAGCTCCAAGCGCTACAAAACCAAGGTAAACTAGTCGGTAATGATTTCTTGCCTTTGGCTGTACATTTAGATGATTTATTAAGTCTATCCAATACTATCGAGTCTTTAGGAGAGCGAATTAATCTCTCTGTTCCCACTCACAAGCAGTCGACAAGTCCAGCTACTGCTGATATTGATACTTTAGCTACGCCTAAGGTAGTAGAGCAAAACAATCAAATAAATAATGAGGTATTTGATACTGACAAAGCTATCATTAGTGATGATGAAGGTGAAGATGTCGATTTAAGCGATGAGGCTGAGGATGATTATCTGACTTATTATAGAGCGTTTGCGCAAGACATTGCGAATAGGCAAGCCAAACAAGTTCAACTGAATAGCCAGACACTGAGTCAAGTGCAGATACCAGAGCGTTTGAAAAAACCGGTGAAAACGATCACCATTCAACTGCTACGCAATGCTATGGTGCATGGCATAGAGACGCCAGCAGCCCGAGCGCGCGCTGGTAAATCTGCTATTGGCAACATCACGCTTGAGATGCAAAATAGCGCTCAAAATTTAGTGATCACTTTAGAAGATGATGGCCGAGGTATCGATTATGAGGGTATCTGTGATCAGCTTGTCAAAGAGGGGCGCTTTAGTAGCGAGGAGGCGATGCAGCTTGGTCGCGCTGATTTGCTGAAGCAACTGTTCTCTTCAGGTTTCTCCACTAAAGAGCAGGCTGATGAAGATGGGGGCCGCGGTGTTGGTCTCGATATTATTAAAGCGCAAGTCAAAGAATGCGGTGGCAACCTCAATGTAAATAGCACCTTTGGTAAGAAGACACGCTTTACCATTACCTTGCCAAAAGCTTAGTTTTAGTTAAGGACAACAGAGACGTTATGCATAAACTAATGATTGTCGATGATTCCAATATCATTCGAAACAGAATTCAGCGAGCATATGACTCAGGAAATTTTACCTTAGTAGCGACCGCCACCAGTGGCGTGCAAGCGCTTGAGAAATTTAAAATACATCGTCCTCATGTGGTGACTATGGATCTAACGATGCCACAGATGGATGGTCTTGAATGTATCGAAAAGATTATCGCCCTTGACCCAGAAGTTCGTATTTTAGTGGTCTCGGCATTATCCGATAAGTCTACAGGCATAGAAGCTTTGTCGTTAGGGGCGAGTGGGTTTTTGTGTAAGCCTTTCTCAGAAGAGGAGCTGGTAGAGTCTTTGTATGAGCTTGTACAAGATTAATTAGGTCTAAAGACTAAAACAGAGCCACAAGCAAAGATTGAAAAATATGAAAGAACACGGTCTACAGGTTTTTCTGAATATCATTAGCAATTATTTCAATCAGTTTGGTAAAGAGCAAGTCGTAGTCGATACTCCTTACTTACTAGAAAAAAATCAGCCTAGAGGTTTTGATTATACTAGTATGATCACTATCTCGGGCGCTCAAACAGGTGTGGTACATTTTTCAGCAACCCGCGAATTATTATATTCTATACTGACGAGCATGGGCGAGACTGACAATAGTGAAGCGATTTACTTAGATCTCACCGGCGAGGTGGCAAACACCATTGCTGGAAATGCTCGTCTTGAGTTTGGTGCAGAATTTGATATATCAGTACCATCGGTATCAAAAACCTCATCTAGTAATAGCTCGCTGCTTGATGATGAGCGCTCTTTTATAATTCCCATAACTTGGTTATCGCAAGATGGTGAAATATTAGTCTGTTTGCAAGAGTGATGATCTTGTTGACCTGCGATAAATAGGGATAAAACTATGGTTAAAGTTGAAAAGTTGGGTGTGTTTTTGAGCTCAATTAATGCGTTTTTTGCACAAATTGATGAGGCGGCTGTCGCTGTTGATACGCCTTATCTGAATAATAATAGAACGACTATTGGTTATGATTACAGTGGCATTATCAAAATATCTGGTCCTTTGGTAGGCTATGTCTACGTCAGCGCTCCAAGTAATATGCTAAGAGAAATTATCAATATCATGGGCGAGCCTGATAACTCATTGACAATGATGAAAGACTTGTTAGGGGAGATGGCCAATACCATATCTGGTAATGCTCGCACTGAGTTTGGGGCAGATTTTATTATCTCTCCACCTGAGATTATTGAAGGTGCTCCTAGTCTCTCTTATCTACCTAAAGAGCGTCATAGCTATATTACCCCGTTTACTTGGCGTGGTTATCAGGCGGTAATAGGAATCTGTATTGCTTGATATTAAGACTTACAATATGAAACACAGTCGAGAGACAGCTTTAATAGGCTGTCTTTTTTTTATCGCTATTTGCTTACTAATAAACTATCAACGACTTTGCATTATGAACAAAGTACTAGAGCTTTGCAGGGCTTTTATGGTAAAATACAGCGCAGCTATTTATTGCAAGACAGTTTTGATGTTTTATTCTAACTCTCCTTCGTAAGTAGCGCATTCTTTAAACCAACCAATGACACACATCTTACGATAAAAGATGACTGGGTGTCTGGCGATTTGATTAATTTGTTTAACGCTTCTGCATATTTGAAGCTTTAGCAAATGCGTGTCGCTAGATAGGCCATCTTTGTAAGATGGAGGCATAACCCAACCAAGGATAATATCATGGCTATAGACAACCCAACTCAAGTATCAATGCGCGACCTTTTACAAGCAGGCGCTCACTTTGGTCACCAAACCCGCTTTTGGAACCCAAAAATGGGTCCTTATATTTTTGGTGCCCGCAACAAGATTCACATCATCAACTTAGAGCACACCGTTAAATCATTTAACGAAGCGCTAAACTACGTCAACAACCTAGCTGCTAAGAAAAACAAAGTCCTATTCGTAGGTACTAAGCGCGCGGCAAGCGGTGTTATCCGTGAGCAAGCACAGCGTGCTGGCATGCCTTACGTTGATCATCGCTGGTTAGGCGGCATGTTGACTAACTGGAAAACACTACGCCAGTCAATCAACCGTCTAAAAGAGCTTGAGAAGCAAGCGGAAGACGGTACTTTTGCTAAACTAACCAAGCGTGAAGCGCTAGAACGTACTCGCGATATGGAAAAGCTAGAGCGCTCTTTAGGCGGCATCAAAGACATGGGCGGCTTGCCTGATGCAATCTTCGTCGTCGACGTCGATCATGAAGCGATCGCGATCAAAGAAGCCAAAAATCTAGGTATCCCAGTTATCGGTATCGTTGATACTAACTCAAACCCTGATAACGTTGATTACATCATCCCTGCTAATGATGATGCTATCCGCGCCGTGACTCTATACGTAACGGCTGTCGCTGATGCGGTTATCGCCGGTAAAGAGTATGCCCAGACTCAAGCAGGCGGCAAAGCGGATCAGCAAGCTCCTGCTGAGCAAGAAGCGCCAGCTGAAGCCAATGCTGATGCTATCGAGCAGCCAGCAGAAGCGCCTGCTACTAAGAACCCAGCTGAAGCACAAGCGGATCTATAATTAGACTTAACGTATGGTAAGCCTTGATATATAGCGCTTAACACCCATATAAAGTAACTAATAGCGTATAAGTTTATAATAGGCATGATGTAGTTTTACTCGTCATGCCTTATTATTGAGCGGCTAAACACAATGCAAGCGCGTCTAAGTGCATCTAAATAACTAACGCGTCCTCTTATAAATATCAATATTCACCCACATAATAAAAGGTAACTCTTATGTCAGAAGTAAAAGTATCTGCCAAAATGGTAAAAGAATTGCGTGACCGTACTGGTCTTGGCATGATGGAATGTAAAAAAGCCCTGCAAGAAGCAAATGGTGATGTCGAAGTTGCTATTGACAATCTGCGTAAGTCAGGTCAAGCAAAAGCGGCTAAGAAAGCCGGTAACATTGCTGCTGATGGCGCTATTATCATCGCGCAAAACGATAAGCAAGCTTTCTTGTTAGAAGTTAACTGTCAGACTGACTTTGTTGCAAAAGATGATAGCTTCACTGCTTTTGCAGAAAAGGTCGCTAATCTTGCGCTAGAAAACAATGTCACTGATGTAGCTGCTATTTCTGAATTACCTTATGGTGATGGTCAAACTGTCGAAGAAGCTCGTGTTTCTTTAGTACAAAAAATCGGTGAGAACATTCAAATTCGCCGCGTTGAGACACTAGAAGGCAATAATATCGCCTCATATCGTCATGGCCTACGTATCGGTGTTGTCGTCTCATATGAGGGCGGTAATGAAGAAACGGGCAAAAACCTAGCAATGCATATCGCAGCATTCAACCCAGTAGCGGTTAATGATGAAGACGTGTCTGCTGATGTATTAGCGCGTGAAAAAGATATCATCGAAGCCAAAGCAAAAGAATCTGGCAAGCCTGACAATATCGTTGAAAAAATGATCGAAGGTGGCCTACGTAAGTATCTAGACGAAGTGACTTTACTACGTCAACCATACGTCATGGACAATGACAAAAAAGTCGGTGATGTGCTAAAAGCTGATGGCGTAACAGTACTAGGTTTCAAACGTCTAGAAGTTGGCGAAGGCATTGAGAAGAAGCAAGAAGATTTCGCAGCTGAAGTTGCAGCTACGCAAGCGGCGAACAAATAAGTTATCGCTAAACCTAAAGTAACTGTCTCGTCCTAAAATAGAAAAGCCCGTTATTGATATAACGGGCTTTTTGCATTTATACAGCTTAACTCATACGATTATCGTAATGCATCAAAAGCAGAATTAGCGTAGCTGGCGCTATTGGCATTACTACTAGTGCCATAGCTGACTTTTTGCATACCGCTACTAATGCCAGTGTTATTGGCCGCCATAGTGCTACCGACAATGCCTGCATCGTTCTTATACAAGCTATGATAGCGACTCATGACGCGCTGCACGTAATTACGGGTTTCTTTGAAAGGAGGAATGCCTTTGTACTTATCGACATTCCCTTCGCCAGCATTATAGCCTGCTACTGCAAACTCAACATTGTTATTAAAGCGCTTCATCAGCCAAGCTATATATTTCGCTGACCCTTCAATGTTTTCTGAAGGATTCCAAGCGTTGCTGACATTGAAGCGGCGAGCGGTCGCTGGCATGAGTTGCATGAGACCTTGCGCTCCTACTGGCGAGCGAGCATTGGGATTGAAAGCGGACTCGGTATGCATCATCGCTTTCATTAGGGCAGGATCGACGCCATGACGCGCGGCAGACGCGCGAATGTAGCTGTCATAAGCATTACGGCTACTGCTGTTGCTAGCGGTACTACTGCCATAATTATTATAGTTATTGTCGCTACTACCGTCATACATCTTGGCGTCTTTATAATAAGTGACTTTGACTTTTTTGGTGAATTTATCAAAATTACCGCTTGGACTGACATTGGTTAGCAGTACCTGGCCGGCTTGGTCTTTATAGATGTACATATTGCCAGCGTGTGCTGTCATGGTAAAAGCGGATAGGGCGATAGAGGTCAATAACAAAGATGACCAACAACGGCTTAATAAAGGGGCAGTATTCATCATAGAGAGATCACTCTTTATCGGTTAATAGCAGATCGATATTATCAATAGCTAGTTTGTTAGCCTGACAAAATATCTGCCATAATTAGCATTATCAGCAGATTTTGTAAGGTTACGATAGTAACAAAACCACTAGTAATAAATACAAAATATAATAGTTACTTACTATAACACAAAATATTGGCTAGCCCCATTGTATTGATAGCTATAGGTTTTATAGTCAAATACTCATTTATTCAGCAAAAAATTTAGATATTAAAGGCACTAATAAATATAGGTACCCAAACGGCAGTCAGTAAGCCATTCACCGCAAGGCCAAATGCGGCATAGCGCCCAGCTGTAGGACTAATTTGCCAAGCTTCTACCGTTCCGAACGCGTGAGCGGCCAGTCCTAATGCTAAACCTTTGGCTCGATCGTCATTCACTTTTCTAAATAAAAACCTAGCGACTGTACCGCCCATCAGTCCAGAGACAATAATAATCAAGTTGGCCATAGCAAGCGGTGCACTGATTAAGTCCGCCACACTCAGGCCAATAGGGGTGGTGACAGAACGCGTAGCGAAAGACAGCAAGGTATCGTGACTGAGTGAAAACAGATAAGCTAACGACATCGGTAATAGCGCGCCGATCACACTTGCGATGAGCACGATAATAGATAAGCGCTTGACTGGTAAGCCTTTAAAATTCATTGCGGCTAAAGGGATAGCCAACAGCACAGTGACATAACCAAGCAAGCGATCAAACACTGGTTTGGCGACGCTATAATAATGATCGTAATCCCACTGCGTAATAAATAAAAATAGCAATACCAATACTAAAGCAGTAATGACCATAGGTAACCAAGAGATTTTCTTGGCTAATATACGAGCGATGACATGCGCGACTAAAGTCAGTAAAATAGCTGCTAGAGTTGCCATAAATACACTGCTAAACATTATCTTAATCCTCCGCGGCTCAGGCTACTCAGGCTTATCACTAATTTTGTGTGTAGTTATGCCTGCGTTGTCTTTATTATCAGCGCTAGAGCTTAACCAATGATTGGCTAAAATCGCTAGACCCCAAAGCGGTATCAAAGTACTAATAGCCATCGTCAGCATTACGCCCCAAAATTCATCACCTAACTCAAACAATAAAATACCAGCGCCTGCTGATACCGGCAAAAAAGCAAAACCGCTATCGACTAATAACAGATTACTGGCTCTGGTGATCCAGTTAGGTAAGCCTTTGAGCAAACGCCAAACGACTAAAATTACAAACATTGCTACGAGGCCTACGATGTTGGCAGCTTTTTCGATACCTGCCCACTGACACAGGAGTAGCGCTGATTCACGCACTATCACGACCATCGCCAGCGTCAAAAGTAAGGCTAGCCATAAAGGCAGTTTGGTTTGAGTAAGGGCTTTCATAAATCATCCTAGCCGCAATGACCGTTAGAGAGTCTTGATAAAGTAAAGCGTTATGCTATCGATAAAGAGCTATGGCTTGTCTTTTAGAGATTACCTAAATTACTAAAGTAAACTGAGACAAAATAAAAACTTTAGTTGAGTGACAACTAATGCGCTCGATTATATAGAGAAGTGAGCCACTAATAAACCTTAAGAGCCTGTGAATTTGCAACAAGGGTTCATGCGCGGTAATAACGGCAAAAGAAAAAGGATAGAAAGACAATAAAAATGAGCACATCAGCCTAAAAACGGCCAATATACTCAGTATTTATTTAGAACAACTTAAGGTACTTATCCTGCTGAGCTTAGAATCTTAATTCAAACACTTAAGCTTGCGGACTTGAGTCATTATTTACAGTGGCAGTATTGCTAGCCTCAGTATCTGTCTCAAAGATCTGCTCGTAGGTTAAGTCTTCTACTAGCAGTGACTCGTCCTCAGACGGCGACATCTCATCTTCATCGTCTTGTTCAAAAGGCTCAAGAATAGGCATCAACAAAGTCGCTTGCGCTAACGGTAGCACATCCATAGGTTGCAGGTCCGCTTGACCTAATAGTTGCTTGAGACGCTCGCTTGGCAAGCGAATGATCAAGCACTCGTGACCGCTATCATCATAGCTTTCCTCCAAAATAACCCCAAGCTCGTACAAGGTGTTTTTGAAGTGCCCAGCATGGTAGGGCAAAGTCAGATCAAAGGTGGTCAAAGTGCCAGTCATCAGCTGTTGTACCGCAAGTGTTAGCTCTTCGATGCCTAAGTTGTTTTTTGAGGAGACATAAACGCGATTTGGCTCACCTTCGTTTGCATAGCCTATGCGTGCCGGCTCACCGGTTAGGTCGATCTTATTGTAGACGTTGAGTACTGGCACTTCATTATCGATCTCTGCTAGCACCTCTTTGACCGCTGCAATTTGCTCATGCATATCCTCACTAGAAGAATCAATCACGTGTAATAACAGATCCGCCTCTAAAGTCTCTTCTAAAGTAGCGTGAAAAGACTCAACCAGCTCATGCGGCAGGTGACGCACAAAGCCTACCGTATCGACTAACACCACCCGGCCAACGCCTTGCCAATCTAAGCGGCGCAAAGTCGGGTCTAGGGTCGCAAATAGCTTATCTGCGGCATAGATGTTTTCATCGACTAAGCGGTTAAATAGGGTAGATTTACCTGCGTTAGTGTAGCCAACTAATGATATTGTCGGGACGTCTGATTTTTGTCGGCGAGCACGGCCTTGCGCGCGAGTTTGACGCACTTTTTCAAGCTTAGATTTTAGCTGATTAACCCGCGTTTGTAGTAAACGACGATCCGTCTCAAGCTGGGTTTCACCCGGCCCACGTAGTCCGATACCGCCTTTTTGACGTTCCAAATGCGTCCAACCACGTACCAATCTAGTCGACAAGTGATTCAATTGTGCCAGCTCCACTTGCAGCTTACCTTCGTAAGTGCGCGCGCGCTGTGCAAAAATATCTAAAATCAAACCAGTGCGATCGAGTACACGGCATTTCGCTAAAGCTTCTAAGTTACGCTCTTGCGAGGGCGAGAGGCTATGATTAAAAATTACGATATCGGCATCATTGGCACTGACCAAATCAGCGATTTCTTGTGCTTTACCAGAGCCAACGAAGTACTTAGCATCAGGCTTTAAGCGTGAGCCTGTCACAAGCTCCACGCGCTGAGCGCCAGCAGAGTCAACAAGCAGTTCAAACTCACTTAAGTCATCAGGATCTTGGATTTGACGAATGTCTAAATGAACTAAAATGGCACGCTCGCCACCTTCATATCTTTCAAAGTATTCCAAAAATTTTCACCTATAAATGGGGGAAACAAATCGCTATTATCGGCTATAATTGCCTAAAAAATAGCGTGTAGATAATAGTCTATATGCGGTCTTTTAGCTGGTTATTAAAGCGTAATCGCTAGATTAGCGCTAGTTTTATGTTACAGCATTTGTAGCAGATCATTAATAGCAAAAACCATCCTCTAATCTCAGTGAACAAATCGTCACTGACTACGAGAATTTTGCTATACTTATGGCGTTTTTACTGACATTCAATCATGAGGAATACAGATGAGCCATTCTAAGTCAGGCTTTTCAATAAAAAAACAACTCAGCCGTAGTAAACAAATCGCAGGTATGACCACCACTATGGCAGGGGGGCTACGAGCCGCACAGCGTATTGGTGCCTTCAAAAATCCGCCGCGCGAAAAACTACCGCGCTATATTCAAGCGTTTTGTCGCAAAATGGCAGGCTCCTTTGGTATAAAAGTGGTCGAAGTTGAACCAGTACAGCAGCACCATGGACTTTGGGTCTCAAACCATGTGTCATGGATGGATATTCCAGTAGTAGGTACAGTCAGTCCAGCTTTCTTTTTGTCTAAGGCTGAGATAGGAGAATGGCCGGTATTCGGCAAACTTGCTTATGCTGCTGGTACCGTATTCATTCAACGCGGGTCAGGCGATGCCGGCTCAGTAGCGACACAAATCGCTGACTTTTTGCGACAAGGTTTTTCAGTGGTTTTCTTTCCAGAAGCCACCACCACTGATGGCACTAAGATTAAGCGCATTCATGGCAAGCTGCTACAAGCGGCTATAGACGCTGATGTGCCCGTACAGGCGATGGTCATCGCTTATGTCAATAAAGACGGTAGCTTAAGTAAAGACTTGCCTTATTATGGCAAGCTGACAATGAAGCAGAGTCTGAAAAAAGTGCTCGATACTAAGAATGTCACCGCTTATGTTTTGCCGCTTAAAGCTATCGATCCAGAAGGCCTTAGTAAAAGTGAGCTGACGGATTTGTTGCAAAAGCACATGCAAGAAGGACTAGCAGAACTACATACGCGAGTATTAAACTAATCGCTTACAGTGATTAATACTGTATTTTCGCCCGATGTAATGTAGAGCTTATAGTTGGAGCGAGATTAGGTAGATTGAAAACGGCAAAGGCGTTAATCATGTTGATTAGCGCCTTTTTATATGAGTTTGCAATTTCAGATTAAAACACATTTTCAATCTAAAAAGTTAGGGCGAAGGGTTAGGCTGCTGCGTATGCACCGCTTCGATGGCGGCTAATACGTCATCGCTTAAGGTTAAATTAACGCTATCGATGTTTGATTTGAGCTGCTCAATGCTCGTTGCGCCAATGATATTACTAGTGAGAAAGGGTCGCGAATTGACAAAAGCGAGCGCCATCTGCGCCATATCTAATCCCGCGTCGCTTGCAATCTTAGCATACTGCTCAGTGGCCGCTAGCGCCTGCTCATTAGTATATCTTTGGAACCTGTCATACATAGTGAGCCGTGCGCCAGCTGGCTTTTTGCCGCCCAGATATTTACCAGAGAGTACCCCAAAAGCTAGGGGTGAATAGGCGAGCAAGCCGACATTCTCGCGATGGGCAATTTCAGCCATGCCCACTTCATAGAGCCGATTGAGTAGGCTATAAGGATTCTGCACGGTAATAGGCGCGATTAAGCCGTTTTTGTCCGCTTCCCACAAGTAGCGCATCAATCCCCATGCGGTATCGTTTGAGAGTCCATAAGCACGAATACGTCCTTTTTTGATCTCGTCATTGAGCGCTTGAATGGTCTCTAAAAACGGCGTTAAGTCATCAAGTGATTGCGCTGACATCTCGCTGTCATAACCGCGTTGACCAAAGAAGTTCGACTGACGTTCTGGCCAATGCAGCTGATAGACATCAATATAGTCCGTTTGCAGACGCTTAAGATTACCATCAATGGCTTCACTAATTTGCTTGGCATTATAGCGGCTATTACCGTCTCGCAAAAAGCTCATCGGCGACATTTTACTAGCCAAAATGACTTTATCGCGCTGCTTAGTCTTAGCAAACCAAGTGCCGATAATACGCTCAGTCTCACCTTGCTTATCTTTATCAGGCGGCGAGGGATACATCTCCGCACAGTCCCAAAAGTTTACCCCTTCGGCAAGTGCTAAGTCCATTTGCGCATGGCCTTCACTTTCGTCGTTTTGCTGACCCCAAGTCATCGTTCCTAGACAAATTCTCGAGACCTTCTCATCTATTTGCGGCAGTATGTTGTATTGCATGTGCGCATCCTTATTAGTGCTTATTATTTCAAGTTGCTTGTGTAATTAGCTCAGTTGAATGCCGGTCACACCCGGCGGCGTCACTTTAAAGATTTTGACTTTAAATAGCACGTCTTGCCCGGCCAGGGGATGATTAAAATCGACCTCGATGTCATCGTCATTAATCGCACTAATAGTACCGGGCAAGGTGTTTTTACCTTTATCCTCAAACTCAACCATCATACCGACTTCAGGATTGTCAGCGACTAAGGAAAACTGCGGATGGCTAAATCGCTGAATATTATCCGGATTCCAGTCGCCAAAAGCTTGCTCAGGCTCTAGATGCGCGGTACGGGTGTCGCCCGCACGCAGGTTCATGAGTACTTGCTCAAAGCCAGGCAGCAAACTTTCATCGCCAACAGTCAGACTGACCGGTTGATCACGGTTAAAGGTGGAGTCAATCACCGTACCATTGTCTAATGACACCTCAAAATGTAGCTTGACTAAGCTGCCATGAGTGATACGAGTATCTTCATTGGGGTTAATAAATTGCGGTGAATTTTGAGAATCAGTCATAATTAAAAGCCAGTTTTAGTTAAAATATGGAATGCTGTGATCAGTTAATAAACTATAAAATGATAAGCGAAATAGTACCCCATGTAAGCGTAAATAGTGTAACGTAAAGGCGCTAAAGCAGTTATTAGATCTAGAGAGTTATGAGTCATAGAAAGTTAGTAATCATAGCCAGATAATAGAGAGTATCGTTAGCAATGGCAAATAGACAACAAGGTCGAATTACAAAGTGGCAAGATGACAAAGGCTTTGGTTTTATCGAAACCGAAGTTGGTGAGTCGCTGTTTTTTCATGTTAGTGAGTTTAAAGCGCCGCGTCGACCTGTCATCGATGAGCAAGTAGTCTTCAGTGTTGGACAAGATAAACAAGGACGCTTGCAAGCTCGTCAAGTACAAGAGCTAAGTTTTGTGCAGCAGCAAATGAGCGATAAAAACAGTCAAATCCGCAGGCGTAACTCAAAAAGAAAACAGCAAGCAGACTTTGAGGCCGGACAAACCAAACGCTTATTTTTGGGTGTTGGCTTTTATGCGGTGCTGATATTACTCGCGGTCATGGGCGATCTGAGCTGGCTCATCATGGCTTGGTATGTGGTATTAGGAATACTGACTTATATCACTTACGCCAGGGACAAAGCAGCAGCGCAAAATAACGAATGGCGTACGCCTGAATCTACTTTGCATCTATTAAGCATCCTCGGCGGCTGGGTTGGCGCTATGGTCGCCCAAACTTACTTGCGTCATAAATCGCAAAAGCCTGACTTTCGCCTCGCATATTATCTGACGGTAGTTATTAATTTAGCAGGTTTGCTATTTATTATGGCAGGCGGCGGTTTAGAAACTATTGGAAAATGGTTATAACCTTGATTCAAAGCGCTTCCAAAACTCGCTGATAAACTGCAGCATCTTCATTTGAGAAGCAGCAAAAAACGACCTCTCTAATTGGAAAGTTAGCTGAATTTGCTAGCTTGTCTTGTATATAATCTTTCACTGTATTTACCGCGACTGCGGTTGCCTTGTCGATTGGATAACCATAAACGCCCGTACTGATAGACGGAAAAGCAAGGCTAACAACCTTGTTTTCAACTGCTAACTCTAAAGAGTTTTGATAGCAGCTAGTGAGTAGTGCTTCTTCATTCTTATTGCCACCGTGCCATACTGGCCCTACGGTATGAATCACATAATCACAAGGTAACTCAAAGGCAGGGCTTATCTTCGCCTCGCCAGTGGCGCAGCCGTTTAAAGTGCGGCAATAAGCTAGCAGTTCAGGTCCAGCGGCTCGATGTATCGCGCCATCAACGCCGCCACCACCAAGCAAGCTCGAGTTGGCAGCATTGACAATAGCATCGACTGCTAGCGTAGTAATATCCGCTTGTAATATGGATAAGGTAACCGTGCGAGTAGAAGTATCAGCACTAAAACTATCAGAAACAGATACTTGCTTTTGTAGAATAGGCTTATTTTGACGCTGTGACATATCATATCCTTTTGACTATTCGGTACTGAGTTTTTATTCAATGTAAATGTTTTACTATCGTTTACTAGTATAGGGTATGGGTATAATACATTGCTACTTAACAAAATTCGCATAAACGATAAAAGGGAATTTTTTAATGATTACACTCTATAAATACACTCATCCTAGCCGCGCAGAAACGGTGGTTTGGGCATTGCAAGAGCTTGGCTTGGAATACGAGACTAAGGAGCTTGATGGTCATAAGTTCGAGCAGCGACATCCAGATTTCCTCGCGATTAACCCTTTTGGCAAGATTCCTGCGATTACTCATAAAGGTAAAAACTTCACCGAATCCTTAGCAATTATCGAATATCTAAATGATCTACATCCTGATAGACCTTTAACGCCTAGCCATGATGACGATAATTATGCTGAGAAGAACTATAAACTGCGTCAAGTTATCTCGTTTGGCATGATAGAGATTGAGAGCTATGTGTGGATCTTAACTAAGATTAAGGTGCTAGAGAATTACGAGAATTGGCCTGAGGGCACCGCTGAGAATTGTATAACCAACATTCAAAAAGCGTTGCCGATTGCTAACGACTGGTTGACTGACCAAGACTACATAGCAGGTGATAGCTTTACGCTGGCTGATATTTATTATCATCATTTATTTAATTGGTTAAAGATGTTAGGTGTTGCTTTACCTGAGTCTGCTAAGGCTTATGTAAAAAGATTGTCGGCGCGAGAGAATTTTCCTAGAAAGTAGGGGAGTAGGATTAGTTTTGGGCTAGGGTGCACTCCGCGCATCATCAAGGTTAATCTCACGACAACAAATCCCAAGCAAAAAAAAGGGCTAACATTCATTATTGTAAGCCCTTTTCTGATTATACAAAACCAAAATATTAACAATTAGACCTTAGGTTTACCTTCGCGCTTACCTTCCAAAAACAGCATATCAATAACGATGATAGCCACGCCGATACAGATCGCGATATCGGCAATATTAAAGATAGGGTAGTGCCAAACATCAGCATAGTGCACATGGATAAAATCGACCACTTTACCAAGTCTGACGCGGTCAATTAGATTGCCAATAGCGCCGCCGAGTACCATGGCGAGTCCTAACGATAACAGCTTGGCATTGCGCGGTGCTCTGATCAAATACACCAGCAAGAACAGCGCAATCACTAGCGCCAGACCCGAAAAAAACCACTTTTGCCAGCCGCCAGCATCGGCTAAAAAACTAAATGCTGCGCCATAGTTATAGGCCAATGTCCAATTCAAGAATGGCTTAATAACGGGAATCGGCTCCAAAAAATTAAGGGTAGTTTCCGCCAGCCATTTGGTCCATTGATCAATGATAATGATCGCTATCGACAGTAAATACCAAATAAAAGCACGACTGCCATTTGCCACCACTTTTGGGGTTTTGATCAACCGACTTCTAGGCGTTACTGAGTTACCTGTAGTGACGTGAGCAGGTCTCGGCGAATCATCGACTTCGTTAGTAGGACGCTCAGGCTTATCAAGCATAGTGACGCACCTCACCCGAACCTGCGACGTTAGTCACGCAGCGCGCGCACAGCTCTGGATGCTCGCTGTCAGTACCGACATCGCTACGGATGTGCCAACAGCGCACGCATTTAGTACCGTCAGCGACGTCGATAGTGACTTTTAGATCTGCTGCTGCAGCGCTTTCTTCGCTGTTACTATCACTAGCTACAGTTTGCTCAACCGTAGGTGCTTCGCTGATAGGCTTTAAGGTGGCGCTACTGGTAATCAGCACAAAACGTAGCTCATCCTTTAATTTGGTTAAGCTATCATGCATAGCGCCATCAGCATACAACGTTGCATCAGCGGCTAGATTGGCGTTCAGTAGCTTGTTGCCGCGCGCAATTTCGATGTTCTTATTGACCATGTCTTTGGCGCGCATGATATGGTGCCAATCTTCACTACTGATAGTGCTAAGCTCAAGCGCTGGGAATTCGTACCATTCTTGAGTAAAGACATAGCTGTCAGTCTCTCCACTAGCATTGCCATCCTTATTCAGCACTTCCCACGCTTCTTGCGCGGTAAAGGATAAGATAGGGGTAATCCAGCGAATCAGTGCATGAGCGATATGGTAGATCGCTGTCTGTGCTGAGCGGCGCGGTTGACCGTCCTTTTGGGTGGTGTATTGGCGATCTTTGATGATATCCAGATAAAAGCTGCCCAAGTCTTGCGAACAAAAAGCAGTGATATGCTGGGTGACTTGGTGGAAGTCCATCGCATCATAGGCACTAACAATTTGGGTTTGCACGGTTTGCGCGCGCTCGATGATGAATTTATCAATGCTGACCAGCTCATTGATATCAATGCTGTCAGTAGCTGGATTAAAGTCATCGGTATTAGCCAGCAAAAAGCGCAAGGTGTTACGAATGCGGCGGTACATGTCGATCGCGCCTTTAAATACTGTTTTGCCCGCGCTCATCTCATAGCGATAGTCGCTAGAGGCAATCCATAGGCGTAGCATATCCGCGCCGGTCTTATTGATCTCTTCTTGCGGGGTGATGATATTGCCTAATGACTTACTCATCTTGCGGCCGTTTTCGTCAACCACGAAGCCGTGTGTCAACACTTGCTTAAATGGCGGGCGCTGATACATAGCTTCTGATGTTAACAAGGAAGTCTGGAACCAACCGCGATGCTGATCGGAGCCTTCTAAATACATATCGGCAGGGTTAGTCAGCTCATCACGATGTTCAAGTACCGCAAAATGGGTGGTCCCTGAGTCAAACCAGACATCTAAAGTATCAGTAGACTTATCATAATCTACCGCCTCATCGCCTAAATAGTCCTCGGTGCTGGCGTCAAACCAAGCTTCCACGCCGCCCTCGCTGATATTTTGTGCCGCAGCTTCCATCAGCTCAAGGGTATTCGGATGTAGCTCCCCGGTCTGTTTATGCATAAAGAAGGTGATTGGCACGCCCCAAGTACGCTGACGCGAGATGCACCAGTCAGGACGTCCGGTCATCATCGACTCAATACGGTTTTGGCCCCAAGCAGGCGTCCACTGCACCTCTGGAATATCTTTTAGCGCTCGCTCGCGTAAGCCTTCCTTTTCCATGTTGATAAACCACTGCGGCGTGGCACGGAAGATAATCGGCGACTTATGACGCCAGCAGTGCGGATAGCTGTGTTCAATCTTGGTATGGCTCACCAAATGATCATTATCATGCAAAGCGGCAATAATTTTTGGATTGGCTTTGTAGATATGCTCGCCGGCAAATACTGCCGCGCTCTCTAGATAAACGCCATTACCGCCGACTGGGTTTTCGACCGGCAAGTTATATTTTAGACCGACATTATAATCGTCAAGACCATGACCCGGTGCGGTGTGTACCAGACCAGTACCACTATCAGTAGTCACATGATCACCTAAGATGATAGGCACTTGACGATCACTAATAAGCGGATGCTGAGCACGTAGACCTTCAAGCTCCTTACCTGAAACCGTAGCTAAGATACCTTGACTATCTAACTTAAGCTCAGCTAGCGCGGTTTCGACTAAGTCATGAGCTAATAGGAAATTGCCCTTTGATGTGGCTACAACCGAATAGTCATGCTCAGGATGCACTGAGATAGCTTGGTTGGCGGGCAAGGTCCAAGGCGTTGTCGTCCAGATAACCGCTGCGATAGTATCGTCTATTTTGGCTAAAGCAGGTACTTTTTCAGTATCAAGCACATCAAAGCTGACATAGATAGCGTCAGAGACCTTATCTTGATATTCCACTTCCGCTTCTGCCAGTGCCGAAGTACAGTCCAAGCACCAATTGACTGGCTTCATACCGCGAGTAACATGACCGTTTTCATAAATTTTACTTAGCGCACGGACGATATTGGCTTCCTGCGCAAAATTCATGGTCAGATAAGGGTTGTCCCAATCGCCAAAGATACCTAAACGTTTGAAATCAACTTTTTGTAGTTCGATTTGGGTGGCAGCATACTCACGGCAGAGACCACGAAACTCAGTTGCCGAGACTTTTTGGCCGACTTTTCCGACCTTTGCCTCAACTTTTTGCTCGATTGGCAAACCATGACAGTCCCAACCCGGTACGTAAGGTGCATCAAATCCTGAAAGCGTCTTCGACTTAACAATCATATCCTTGATGACTTTATTGACCGCGTGACCTAAGTGGATCTGACCGTTAGCGTAAGGAGGGCCGTCGTGCAGAATGTACTTAGTCGCCCCAGTACGTGCCTGACGAATCTTGCCGTAGACGTCGTCAGCTTCCCAAGCGGCTAACCAATCGGGCTCACGTTTGGCCAAATTGGCACGCATTGCAAAAGGGGTATCTGCTAGATTAAGGGTGTCTTTATAGTCGATAGATTCGGTCATAGTGGTTGTCTTTGTCTGGATTATATGGTGAATAAGAGGTAACCGTTAGCTAAACAGTAGCTAGAGTCTAATATGTCTAGTGGATATGCGGGTATGATTAGTAAAATCAAAGCTACCTATTATAAGATAAATAATTTACTAAAAATAGGGGAGGCAACTGTTCGGTTTAGACAGTTTTGATCGTCCTTAAAAACCCTAGTCCGCTGATATAATCAGCTGCTCTGCTAACGTCGAAAAAGGCTTGATAGAGCGCTGAAAATCTAGTCCGGCTTCTAAGTGATTTAAATGTTGATCAATTAATAAGATCAGGCGTTTTTCATCCTTGTCTGCAAGTGCTTGCACAATACCTGAATGCTCATCTTCTGCGCAATTTGAAGAACCCGCTTTGTTATACAGGCCAATAATTAACGTCGTACGCAGTGTCAGCTCATTCAAAAACTGCTCCAAAACTTTATTGCCCGCTATGATTGCTAAATGCATATGAAAAGCGCGCGACAAGCGCAGCTCTGCTGGTTTATCAGCGCGCGCATGAGCCTCGGCTTCAGCGCTTATCAAATCACGCATATCGAGAATGTCTTGTGATTGAACGTTTTTGACAGCGCTACGTGCTAGGGTGCGCTCAATAGTACGGCGAGCCTCAAACACATCACCAGCTTCTTTTGGGGTAGGGGTTGACACAAAAGCGCCACGATTCGGCTGCAACTGCACAACATGCATGGTAGCAAGGGTGGATAGAGCGCGTCTTACGTTGGCTCGATTGCAATCAAATAGATCACTAAGCATCTGCTCGCCAAGCTTAGTTCCAGCTGACAAACGCTGTTCTGATACGGCCGTAGTAATAGCGTTAATAATAATATGCTCAGGCGTATTATCAGATTCCAAGATCTTTTCTTTTGAGGTTTTTTTATTCATAGCCGCGATTATAGTGCGCCATTCGCGCCTCTACAACAAATATTATTTTATCAGTTGAATTGTTAACAATAATAGTTAACAATATTTATCAGTGTCATTATTTATTTTTGGCAACATTTTAGTTAGTCAAATGCAGACAATTGAGAGCCTTTATGAAAATTTTAGTAATGAATCCAAACTCAACCACTTCTATGACCGATAAAATCGTCGAAAGCGCTTGTCAAAAAGCCAGTGCTGGGACGACTATTATTGGTGCTTCTGGCACAGATGCGCCAGCCTCTATCCAAGGTCATCATGATGAAGCCATGTCAGTACCAGGGTTATTGGCTCGTCTCAAGCAAGCTGAAGCAGAAGGGGTCGATGGCGTTGTGGTCGCTTGTTTTGATGATCCGGGTATTGGGGCTTGCCGCGAAGTGTTTTCAGGGCCGGTTCTTGGGATTTGTGAAGCGGCGGTTAAAGCGGCAAGTATGATCTCAACTTCATTTAGCGTCGTCACTACCTTACCGCGCTCTGTGCCTGTCATTGAGGACTTAATCCATGGTTATGGTCTGTCGCATCGTTGTAGACGGGTACGCTCTGCTGAAATACCAGTGTTGGCACTTGAGGAGCCAGGTTCTGGTGCGCGTGAAAAAGTCCGCGATGAGATTTTGCGCGCGGTAACTGAGGACAACTGCGAAGCTGTGGTTCTAGGCTGTGCTGGCATGGCGGATTTGACAGAATGGTTAACCGAAGAGACGGGCGTTCCTGTCATTGATGGCGTCACTGTCGCCACTCGTATGGTTGAAGCTTTGGTCGGCTGCGGACTCAAAACCAGTAAGATCGGCGCTTATGCCAAGCCGATTCAAAGCTAAACTATGCACCATTAACGATAACCTATGCACTACTCACGATAGATAGTAATTCATTTCTCAAGGAAGGAGAACGCAATGGAAAGTATAAAAACGGCCGCTGCGACAGCAGGAATAGATACGCTGGATCATAAGGCAATTGGAGAGGAGAGCCTTGCACCGCAAACGACGCGGATTATGGGTTCATGGTCTTATTTATTTGCATGGCTTGGCGGCTGTGTCTCTATCGGTACGTTTACAGTTGGCTCAGGACTGGTCGGCACTTTAAACTTACTACAAGTAGTGCTGGCGATCACCATTGGGTGTACGGTCATTGGTGCCGCACTGATGATCAATGGTAAAGCCGGTCACAAATACGGCATACCGTTCATGGTGCAAACGCGCTCTGCGTTTGGTTTCTCAGGTAGCCGAATACCCGCTCTTGTGCGCTCAGTACCAGCGGTAGTTTGGTTCGGCTTTCAAAGCTGGATTGGCGCAGGAGCACTAAATTTAGTATCGGATACCTTGTTTGGCTATAGCAATATTGTCGTTTTCTTCTTAGGTTTTCAGTTCTTACAAATTGGTCTATCGGTTCTTGGGTTTCATGGCATCAAATGGCTTGAAAATATCGGCTCGGTGTTTATTATCTGTTCACTAGCTTATATGTTCTTTAGTGTCATTGACAAATATGGTACGACGATCTCAACCAATCTTGTCAACGTCGAGGGCAGTTGGGGTACTCCGTTTTGGGGCGCAACAATGCTGTTCTTAGGTGTTTATAGCACCATGATGCTCAACGTGTCAGACTACTCGCGTGAACTACGTAAAAACGTAGGACTATTTCGTCAAGTGGTTATCTACGCCAACTCAATTTTGCCTGCCACCTTGTTCATGGGTTTGATTGGGGTCATGGTCACTAGTGCTACAGGCGAGGTTGATCCTATTCAAGTTTTCTCAAGTGCCGTTGATAACAAGCCTTTACTAGTTATTACTATGCTATTTATCGCTTTTGCTCAAGTCACCACTAATATTCTAAACAACGTTATTCCTCCAGCTTATGCGCTGATGGATATATTTAATCTCAAATATAAAACTGCCGCTGTTATTGTCGGTCTGCTTGCTTTTTGCACTTTTCCTTGGGAGCTGGTAAAAGATGAGTCTGCCGCTGGATTAAATCTATTTATTCAAACCTATTCAGCCTTTTTGGGGCCACTATTTGCTATTTTAGTCGTTGATTATTATTTCCTTCGTAAGCAAAAGCTTGATCTAGATAAACTTTACGACAAAAATGGGCCTTATAAAGGTACCAATATGGCGGCAGTCATTGCTATGATAGTAGGTATCGTAGTTGCGCTATTGTTTTCAAGCGTCTCTTGGTACGCCAGTCTTATTCCAGCTGGGGCTGTCTACTGGATATTGATGCTAAAAATGCCAGCGGCCCAGCGTTTTATGTCGTAAACGCTTGGTAAGCTTACTTTAAAATATGTCCTAAAATATCCATGCTTATCATAACCACCACTCTTAAAAACTTTGAGCAAGGAAGAATTATGAAAATAGGTATCCCAAAAGAGATTAAAAATAACGAAAACCGTGTCGGCTTGCCTCCAAGCGCCGTTACTGTGTTGGTCAGCGACGGTCATAAGGTCTTTGTCGAATGTGACGCGGGCATGGGCTCGCACTTCACTGATGAGGATTATGAGGAAGCAGGCGCGACCATCGTCAATAGTGCTAATAAAGCTTGGGACGCCGAGCTGATCATCAAGGTCAAAGAGCCCCAGCAAGAAGAATTTAAATATCTAAACAAAGATCTGATACTGTTTACTTACTTACATCTGGCTAATGAGCCTGAGTTGGCCCAAGCGCTAGTCGATAACAAAGTCACGGCAATAGCCTATGAAACCGTACAACTGGCTGATAACTCTTTACCACTACTTACCCCTATGAGCGAGATTGCTGGACGCATGAGTACCCAAATCGGCGCGCAGTTCTTGCAGAAGTTTTATGGCGGTAAAGGGATCTTACTCGGCGGGGTGCCAGGGGTACAAAAAGGCCGCGTGACTATCATTGGCGGCGGCGTATCAGGCACGGAAGCGGCCAAAATCGCCATTGGCCTGCGAGCCGATGTGACTATCTTAGACTTAGATCCCAAGCGACTCAAAGAGCTATCCGAGATGTTCGGTAATAACGTACAGACTTTAATCTCTAATAAAGTCAACATCGCCGACAGCGTCGAAGTCAGTGATTTGGTTATTGGCGCGGTACTGATTCCAGGCGCGGCCACTCCTAAACTAGTCACAGAAGAGATGATAGAATCGATGGATGATGGCGGAGTCATTATCGATATCGCTATTGATCAGGGCGGCGTCTTTGAGACCACTGATCGCATCACTACTCATGACGATCCGACTTATATCAAGCACGGCATCGTCCATTACGCGGTAGCTAATATTCCAGGAGCGGTGCCACGTACGGCTACGATGGCTCTATCGAATGTTACCTTACCTTATATCCAAAAACTGGCCAAAAAAGGAGTTAAGCAAGCTTGTGATGAAGATGCTGCCTTTGCAAAAGGGGTGAATGCGGCGCAAGGCTATATCACTTATAAAGCGGTTGCGGAGGCGCTGGATTATGAGTATAAAGGATTAGATGAGCTGCTTAGTTAGCACTCATTATGCTACTTGTAAAGTCATAGTTTTTTGGCTTAAGCTGGGTTTTTAACCCAGCTTTTAAATTTAGCTAAGTAATTTGAATCCTTTGATGTTTAAACTAAAACACCGACGATAACCATAATCTTAACTTAAGCGACCATAGCGGCTGAATACCCGTTAACCCTTGCGTCATCTCACCGTCTTTTAAGATCACATAAGAAGGCGTGACTTGTCCTTGCCAATCTGCGAAGATCGCACCGTCTTTGTCGTTGACAGTAGTAAAATCAAAATTTTCTTGCTGCATATAATTTTGCAACTCTTGATCGGAGCCTGACTTGATAGCAATAGTTACCACCGGATAGCTATTGCTAGCGGCTAACTTATCAATAGTGGGTGAGGTAAAGCTGCACACTGGACACCAAGTACCCCAAAAATACACTAGCGTTGGCTCCTCATGACTCATCGCTGCTAAGTCTAAGGTCTGCCCTTGATAGTCCGTCAGTTGCAATTGCGGATTGGCGGGCATGACCGGTTGTCGCCAACAGTTAATGACGGTATAAATAACAATAAAAACGAGACCATAGAGTAGGGCAGTCTTTAGCACTGACCAAAGCTTTTGCTTTGGCGTTTTTTTTACTTTTAACTCGGTTTTTTTGATATCAGTCGTCATATTGCTTTCTCTGAGCCTAAAATTTAAATCACTTGCTTTTTATAGATAAAAATAAACGGCTGAAAGGTCAGCCGTTTATACAAAGTTAAGTGTTTAATTGAGCGTTTAAGATTTGAGTATAGTCAATCCCCCATAAAATAAATACAGTGCTACTGGGATGCTTTCTTTAAATGTAAGTTACGCAGCATCGAAGGAACGCAGCACGCTAGAAAAATTTATACCAGTAGCACGCTGTAATGGATATACTCCTTTTATTTAGGACTAACTTTATTTAAGACTTTTGCGCGCGATTTTGTAACGGATCGCCTAATAGTACGCTGCCTGAGTTTTCGCGGCGCTCTTCATCGCTGAGCTTGCTCGCTGAAATCTTTGACTTACGCTTCCACTTTAGGCTAAATAAGTCATCACGGCGATCGAGCAAATTATGTACGGAGCCTTCATTACGCACATGAATGAGCTTGTCTAAGTTCAAGTCTGAGAAGAACACCATTTCTGTATTAGCGGTCGTTTCGGCCATGATAGCGTCGTGCGGGAAGGCAAAGTCAGAAGGCGAAAAGATGGAGGACTGCGCATACTGAATATCTAAGCTCTCAACTTGTGGCAGGTTACCGACTGAACCGCAAATCATCACATAACACTCATTTTCAATCGCGCGGGCTTGTGCGCAATGACGGACGCGTAAATAGCCATTTTGAGTGTCAGTCCAAAAAGGCACAAACAAGATATCCATGTCATCTAGTGCCATGAGACGCGCCAGCTCTGGGAACTCAACGTCGTAACAAACCAAAATGCCAACGCGGCCTGCGTCGGTATCGAACACTTTGACCTCATCGCCGCCCTCAATAACCCAAGCGCTACGCTCATGCGGGGTGATATGAATCTTGCGTTGCTCCTCGACCGTTCCATCGCGGCGGCACAAGTAGCTGACGTTGTAGAGTGTATCGTTTTCATCGAGTAGCGGCATAGAGCCACTAATGACATTGACATTATACGTCACTGCTAAATGAGAGATTTCATTCTTAAACCATTCGGTATAATCTGCCAAAAAGCGAATCGCAACGTTTTGGTCGGTCGACTCGCACAGCCCCATCAACGGTGCGTTAAAGAACTCAGGCAGACAGGCAAAGTCAGAGTTATAATCCGCCATGATATCGACGAAGAACTCGACTTGTTGTAGTAGCTCTTCAGGCGACTCGACCTCACGCATCTGCCATTGAATACCGCCAATACGCACCTCAGACTTACGGGTGTTCGGCTTGTACTCTTTGGGCTCGTAGTAGATATTGGCCCACTCAAGTAGCGTTGCAAAGCCTTTGGACTGCTTATCGTCAGGTAGATAGCCGGTCAAAATACGCTTGACAATAAAGCCGTTAGACAGCTGAAAAGAGAGCGCAGGATCATGAATCTCGCGCGACTCAACGGCGTCAATATACTCGCCTGGCGTCAAGTCCTGATGGTCATAGTATTTGGGAATACGGCCACCGGCTAAGATAGAGCGAAAGTTCATCTGCCGGCATAGCTCTTTACGCGCATCATAGAGACGTCGGCCCAAACGATAGCCGCGGTATTCAGGATCGATAAGCGCGTCCAAACCGTATACAGCATCGCCTTCAGGATCGTCTTTTATGATCTCTCTATGACCGATTAGATCATCATAAGTATGCGGGTTCGAAAACTTGGCATAATCA
Organism: Psychrobacter sp. 2Y5; assembly: GCF_051847375.1. Lineage (NCBI taxonomy): Bacteria > Pseudomonadati > Pseudomonadota > Gammaproteobacteria > Moraxellales > Moraxellaceae > Psychrobacter > Psychrobacter sp. 2Y5. The sequence continues at coordinate 1,860 of NZ_JBPYDA010000001.1, read as the reverse complement.
ACGCGCATCGATAGCACCATGCCGATCAGCTGATCATGGTCAAATAAAGCAATTTGGCCTTCAGGAAAAGCATCGATCAAAGTATGGATCGTGGTCTTTGACCAAGCGCCGCCTAAGTTGATGTAGACACGATCCATAAGCTCTTTGACTTGTGGATAGTCTTTTTTCTTAATCTCAGCAATCGTTAGGTGAAAGTCGTCTAGTTTTTCTATCTTACTCATGAGTATCCTGTATTGGCGATTAGCCATAATAGTTAGAAAGTCGTTATGTTTCGCGCAGATTCTTATGCTGTGGCATAACAAAATCTGGTTTAAGGATTATGCTATAGAGAATTAAATGACGATAAAAGATAATATTCAGTGCGTAACACTTATGTTACAATAGCTAACAATAACAATTACTTGTAATATAGGTTTTGGCTTTTATCATCGTTATATCTGCTGCAAATTTTGCTTGTCATCATACCATTTCAGCGAAGCTTTGTTAGTGACTACGAGTAATCGCCATGGTCATTGCTGGTTTTGACTAAAACTCTAAAAAATAAAACTTAGTCGCTCAGTATATGCAGTAGCTTTTATGGTTCGCTATTATTGGTTTTATCAGAGCATGTCGATGACTAAAGCGTGTTGATGATTGTTCATTTCACTACGTCGTTTGCTAATACCATAAACGATCTTTAGGATTATTATGTATGACTTTGCCCTCAAACAATGCTGATATGGTGCAAGCCTTAGACAAAATCGCAGAGACGACCCTGATACGGCTAGTATATGTGAGTAGTCTGACGTTTAGCTCACGGTTGAAGGCCTCGATATTTGATGAAGTAGAAGCTCATGCGCGCAATTATAATAAACAACAAAGCATCACTGGTATCTTATGTTATGGCAATGCTCACTTTTTACAATGCATAGAGGGTGAAAAGGCAAAGGTCTTAGCCTTACAGCAGCGTATCTTTACGGATAAGCGTCATAAAAACGTCAAGATACTGATGCTAGAAACGATCGATCAGCGTCTGTTTATCGATTGGCGCATGCGCTTACTATTTTTGGAGCGTTGGCTGTGGTCACCGGCGACGAAACAGCAGGCGATGAAACTATCTCCTTTTTTGCCTTTTGCACCTCAGGGTTGGAGTGTTGAACGTACTGAGCATTTTTTACAAGTGATTAAGAACTTTGAGACTCCGCCGCATATCAAAGTCGCTGGGATTACTTATAACGCTTTGGGTAATATGATCAAATACATTGCCGCACCGCATCAGGCTTTCTTAGTCGTGCAAGGGTTTTTGGCAATGTTGCTTTTGATAGCACTATATTTATTGAGTCTTTAAGTTAGTTCTGGTGGCTCAAAACTTTAGCCCAGCATCTTCTGTAAATGAATAGCTAAGTTAAAAACAGTACCTTATAGTCTTTATGGTATAGAAGCTTAAATCACTCATATAGCATATAAACTATGATGCATAAAAAAGACGCTAGACTAAAAGTTTAGCGTCTTTTTTTACTAGAGTTTTAGAATGAATAAAGCCTACTACATATCGAAAATCTTACCACGATTCATAATATTATTAGGATCAAAGACCTTTTTGACCTCGCGCAAATAGTCAATCTCAAGGGCGCTACGGCTATATTCTAGATAAGGCTTCTTAGTCATCCCTACACCATGCTCAGCCGATACCGAGCCACCGTATTTTTGTACCGTCTCGAACACATATTTATTAACGATTTGACACTCGCGAAAGAAGTCATCTTTGCTCATGTTCTCAGGCTTTAAGATATTAAGATGTAAATTCCCATCGCCGATATGCCCAAACCAACACACTTCAAAATCAGGATAGTTGCTACTGACAATCGCATCAATCTCTTC